>JAKABX010000113.1 GCA_021796545.1 Actinomycetes bacterium | reverse complement strand
GGCCCGGGCCGCCGGGGCGCTGTTCGTCTCGACCCGGGGGCGCCGCATGGACCGCCAGGCGATCTGGGTCGTGGTGCGCCGCGCCGCCGCGGGGGCCGGGCTCGGCCAGAAGGTGACGCCGCATGTGCTCCGGCACAGCTTCGCGACCCACCTGCTCGCGCACGGCGCTGACGTCCGGGTCGTCCAGGAGCTGCTCGGACACGCCTCGATCGCGACCACCCAGGTCTACACGAAGGTCTCCACCGAGCACCTGCACCGGGCGTACGCGGCGGCGCACCCCCGCGCCTGGGCCCGGCGCGCTGGCCGCGGGGACCCGGCGCGCTCGAACGCGGGCGCGCTCTGAGAAGTTAGGCTGCGCGGGTGGCAAACGAGGCCCCGACCATCGACTACCGGGCGCTGCTCCTCGAGGAGCGCGACTCGCTCGAGCGCCAGCTCGCCGAGCTCGGCTACGGCGAGGTCGGCCGGCTCGCCTACGACTCGAACTTCGCCGACACGAGCCAGGTGACGGCCGAGCGCGGCGAGACCGAGGTGCTCGCGCGCGAGCTGCGCGAGGCCCTCGAGGATGTCCAGCGCGCCCTGCACAAGCTCGACGAGGGCACCTACGGCACCTGCGAGCGCTGCCACCAGCCGATCTCTCCTGCGCGCCTCGAGGCGATGCCCGCCGTCACGACCTGCATCGCCTGCGCGTCGGCGTCGCACTAGCGTCGCCGGACACCCTGGCTCCGGACCCCGACGTGCAGACCGAGGCGCCGCCGGCGCCGCCGGGGCGGCGCGCACGCTTCCACCGGCACGGCCCCGTCGTCCTCGGCGGCCTCGCGATCGGCGCGCTGATCGTCTACGAGCTCATCGCGCACCACCTCGTCACCGAGGAGGAGGCGCTGTTCTTCGCCGCGCTCGTGCCCTCGATCGTCCTGCACGAGATCTCCCACGGCGTCGTCGCGTACTGGTGCGGTGACGACACCGCGAAGCGCGCGGGGCGGCTCTCGCTGAACCCGCTCCGCCACATCGACCCCCTCGGGACGATCATCGTCCCGATCCTCATGATCATCTCGCCGCTGCACCGGGCCTTCGGCTGGGCCAAGCCTGTCCCGATCAACCTCGGGCGGCTGCGCCACCCCCGCAACCAGGCCGTGCTCGTCGCCCTTGTCGGGCCATTCACCAACTTCGTCCTGGCTGTCGTCGGCGGCTTCGCGTTCCGGTTCGTGACCGGGAACGTGATTCCGCTGTCGCCGTCGGTCGGGGAGGAGTTCCTCTTCTACTTCGGCTACGCGAACGCGATCCTCTGCGCGTTCAACCTCATCCCCTTCCCGCCGCTTGACGGCTCGGCGATCCTCGAGCGCCTCCTGCCGCGCCACGTGCTCCCCGGCTACTACCGCCTACGCACCTACCTCATCATCGCCGTGATCTTCCTCGTCTACTTCGACACCGGGGTGCTCGGGGTCGTCTTTAACTACGCGCTGCGGTTCTGGGCGGACATCTGCTTCAGCTGAGGCGGCCGACGCGCCCCCGCGGCGAGCCGAGCGCGACGTGACGAGCGCCAGCGCGCTGTCACGGCGCCGGCGGCTCGCGGTGCTCGGGATCTGCAGCTTCAGCCTGTTCATGAACTACATCGACTCCACGGCGCTCAACGTCGCGCTGCCGACGCTCGCGCGCGAGCTGCACGCGGGGGTGGCGAGCCTGCAGTGGGTCGTCGACGCCTACATGCTCGTGCTGGCGAGCCTGCTGCTCGCCGCGGGATCGGCCGCCGACCGTCTCGGACGGCGCCGCGTCTTCTCGATCGGCCTTCTCACCTTCAGCGCCGGCTCGCTGTTGTGCAGCCTCGCCCCGAACGTCGCGTCGCTGATCGCGTTCCGGGCGCTGCAGGCGCTCGGCGGCTGCATGCTCACCCCGGTCTCGCTCTCGATCGTGCGCAACGTCTTCACCGACCCGGCCGAGCGCGCCCGCGCGATGGGGGTCTGGAGCGCCGTCTTCGGGCTGGCGACGGCGTGCGGCCCCATCGTCGGCGGCCTCATCGTCTCGGGGTTCGGCTGGCGGGCGATCTTCTGGGTGAACGTGCCCGTCGGCCTGACGGCGTTCGTGCTGACGCGCCTTTTCGTCCCCGAGTCGCGCAGCCCCCGCCCGCGCCCGCTCGACCTTTCGGGCCAGCTCCTCGTGATCGTCCTGCTCGCAAGCCTCACCGGGGCGATCATCGAGGGCCCGGTGCGCGGCTGGTCCAGCCCACTCATCGCCGGAGCGTTCGCGTGCGCAGCGGTCGCGGCCGTCGCGCTCGTCGCGGTGGAGCTGCGGCGTGCGGAGCCGCTCCTCGAGGTCCGCTTCTTCCGCAGCCGGCCCTTCGCCGGTGCCACGGCGGTCGGCGTCGCGTCGTTCACCGTGCTGTCGGGGTTCCTGTTCGTGAACACCCTCGACCTCCAGCTCGCGCGGGGCGACTCGGCGCTCGCCGCCGGTGTCGCGCTGCTGCCGGAGACGGCCGCCATCCCCGTCGCGGCGGTGATCTCGGGGCGGGTCCTCGCGCGGCGGGGGCCGACCGGGGTGATGGCCGCGGGCGGCGCGCTCCTCGTCGCCGCGATGGGGGTGCTCGCGCGCCTCGGGCCTGCGCCCGGCCGCGGCACGCTTGCGGGTGCCTACGTCCTGCTCGGGCTCGGGATGGGCCTGGTCTCACCCCCGGTGACCAACATCGGGGTGAACGCGATGCCCCCGAGCCAGGCGGGCGTCGCGTCGGCCGTCACGTCGGTCTCCCGCCAGCTCGGCAACCTCTTCGGCGTCGCCGCTTTCGGCGCCCTCTTCGCGTCGAGCCTGCGCTCGGGCCTGCCGGCGGGCCTGGCCTCCGCCGGCCTGACGCCGGCCGGGCGCGCGGCGCGCCTTTCCGGGGCAGGGGTGGGTCTCGCCGGCGCGCACGCGGCGGTCGCCGGTGCGCTGCGGGACGCGATCACCGGGGCGACGCACGCGCCCTACGTGTTCGGCGCCGCGTGCGGCGCCGCGTGCGTGCTGCTC
>JAKABX010000002.1 GCA_021796545.1 Actinomycetes bacterium | reverse complement strand
GCTTGAGCAGGGCGGGGCCGACGAGGGAGACCACGGGCACGGCCCCCCCGGCCCCGGGCGGCGGCCCCGACGTCGGGGGTTCTTCGCTGACCTCTGGGGTCGGGGCCTGCCCGGCTGGCGCCGCCGCCGTGCTCGGGGTGGCGAGCACCGTGGTCTCGAGGCACTCCACGAACTGCTGGACGAGCTTGTTGCTCACCTCGGCGAGGACACCCCTGCCGAACTGGGCGACGCGACCGGTGACCGTGAGATCGGTCACGATTTTGATCCTGGTGGCGTCCTTCTCGGGAGCCAGCGAAGCGGAGATCGTCGCAGACGCACCGCCCTGGCCGCGGGTCTCCCGACCCTCGGCGCGCAGAACCGCGCGGGTGCCGGGCGCGTCCAGCTCGACAAAGCGCGCGGTCCCCCGGTACTGGACGGTGATCGGACCGACCTTTAGGCGGACGGTGCCCCGGTACTCCTCGCCCTCGGCCTCCTCGAGTGTCGCACCGGGGATGCAGGGCGCAACCCGCTCGACGTCGGTGAGCACAGTCCAGGCCTGTTCGACGGGGACCGAGACCGTGAACTCGTTCTGCAGCTCCATTTTGTGCCCCCTGTCGACTCCGACGCATGGTAGCGGGGCATCTTTCGCACGTCGGTCGGGCCAGGGGCCCGCCACGGGGATCCGGCGCCCCGCGCCATTAGGATGTCCCTGTGCCCGGCGCCGCGCGGACGTGCGACCTCCTGTCGCGCTGAGGAGAGCCGGCGCGCCGCCGAGCCGCGATGTGCCCGCGCAACCCGGGCGAAGGACATGGGCCACCGCGCGCGGCGGCCGGCTTCCCCACGGGACCTCTGCAACGTGCGGCCCGAGGACGGGGCGCGCCAACAGGTCTGTTGCGGCCACGGTGGCTTCTCCCATAGCGCCGCCGGCGCTGCCACAGCTGCAGACGCGCCCGCGGGCGGCGGACGCCAGATCGCCGGTGCGCTGTTCCGCGGGGCCCACGCGCCCCTGCCGGGGGCGGCCGCGGAGGTTCGCAGACCCCGATGTGTTCGGTGGCGGTCGGCGGCTTCCCCGGGGAGCAAGGCACGTCGCGTCATGAGCCTCTTGCGTGGGGGCCGCGCGGACCCGGCCTCGCAAGGGCGCGGGCCCCTCGGTGCGCGCAAGCAGGCGGCCGCGCGGATCAGCGCGCTTGGGTTCGTCCTTGTCACGACCGCCGCCTGCGGCGCGAGCCGCCCCGCGGCGGTCCGACCCGACCCGCGCACGGTCGGCGCGCTCTTGGCGATCGCCCGGCGCTTCGACGCCGACTACGCAGCAAACCGCGACGGCCCCGTCTACGACCGCTTCGACGCAGCGAGCCGCGCCGTGATCACGAGGGCCGAGTACATCCGACGGCACCACGAGTGCCCGAGCGCGCCGGGACCAGCCACGGTCCTCGGCGCAAACCGGGTCGACCACGGGTACTTCGCGGTGCGCTACAGCATCTCGGGAACCCAGCTCACCGACTACTGGCACTACCTCGGTGGCCACTGGCGCTTCTCGCTTCTGCGGAGCAATCCCGGCGCTGTCGCCCTCTACCGGCTTCCCGCACACCGCTACCTCGTCGCTCTGGGCTGCGCGCCCGCCCACTGAGCACTCCCTGGTGGCAACCGCCATCCGGGCAAGCGCGCGGGCGGGACGCCGCCCCACGGCGAACAAGGCCGCAACATCCCGGCTCGCCGCGCACAGGCGCCGTCCGCGAGGCTGCGTGCTCGACATCGCGACACGGCGTGCCCGGTGGACAGCGCGGGGTTCGCCGCCTCGTCCGGGGAGAGCGGCACCGGCAAAGCCGGCAGGACGCGCCCCCGACGGGCGCGTCGAGGGGCCGACGCCTCGGGTGAGAGCGACGCCGGCCGCGCCCTTGCCCGCGCGCTCAGCTTGGCGTAGGTGCCCCCGCGCTCCGCTCGCCGGCAAGTCCGTGGGCTGCGAGGATCGCGAGGGTGATCAGGGACTCGTCGCTTCCCGGCGCGCCGACGAGCGCGAGACCGACCGGGAGCCCGGCGACGCGCGCCGCGGGGACCACCACCACGGGCGCTCCCGCGGAGCTGGCGAACGCGGTGAGCAGCAGGGTGCGACGCCGCAGTTCGTCCTTGTCCGCGTCGTCGAGGTCATAGGGCGGCGCGCCGCTGACAGCCGCCGGTTGGACGAGGACACCGCCCTCCCCGACGAGATCTTGCAGGAGGGCGCGCGCCCGCTCGAGGCCCGAAAGCGCCGCTGCGCGAGCGCCGGGGGCCAGGGCGGCGGCACGCGCGAAGCGGGCCGCGACCCCCGGTCCAAAGCGTGGCCGGCGCGCGGCGATCCAGGCCCCGTGGGCTGCCCACGCCTCGGCCATCTGCACCGTGGAATACACCTCGGCCATCTCCTCGAGGACGGCCTCGTCGGGCACCGCACTCGGCGCTGCGGGGACGCCCGCGAGCGTGCCGAGACGGATCGCGACCCGCTCCAGGCTGCGGCGGGTGGCCGCGTCGCCGAGCCCGAAGAGCGCGTCTGCGAGAAGCAGCCGCCGCGGGGGCCGCGCCTCGGGCGCCTCGGGCGCGAAGACAACGAATGCGCGCTGCAAGAGCGCGGGATCACGAGCGAACACGCCGACGGTGTCAAAGCTGGGGGAAAGCGGGACCACCCCGTCGATGGGGATCCGCCCGTGGGAGGGGCGGATGCCGTAGATGCCGCAGTACGACGCGGGGACACGCACGGACCCGCCGGTGTCGGTCCCCAGCGCGAAGTCGACGGCGCCTGTCGCGACCGCCACGGCGGACCCGCTCGAGGAGCCACCCGGCACATGCCCGGGGGCGGCGGGGTTGACGGGCGTCCCGTAGTGCACGTTGGTTCCCGACAGGCTGTAGGCGAGCTCGTCGGTGACTGTCTTTCCGACCAGGTCCGCGCCGGCCGCGACGAGCGCGGCGACCGCCGAGGCGTGGCGTGTGGCGACCGGCGCGTCGGCGAGGAAGTCCGGGTTCCCCGCACCCGTCCGCGTCCTGGCCACATCGAACAGGTCCTTCACCGCGAACCTGAGCCCGGAGAGCGGTCCGCCGGGGGTGCCGGCGGCAAGCAGCCCCGGCCCCACGACGAAGGCCCCGCCGGGGCCGGCTCCCCGCTCGTGGTGGGGGATCTCCCCGTCGGTGTCGATCAGCGGTCCCACTCGCATCGTTCCCCTCCCCCGTGCCACGAAGCGTAGAGGCCGCCGACCGGCGCTGTGACCGACGGCAGCGCGCGCAGGCGAGTGCTCTGCTAACAACGCTGCCGTGGCGCTCGACCCCTCCGCTCGGCGCCGGCTCGCCGGCGTACTCGCCGCCTGTGCGCTGTCGGCCGCCGGCGCGGTCGTCTCGACGCCGCACGCGTCGGCCTCCCACCGCTCGCGCCCGGCGGCCACCCACACGTCAGGATGCGGGGAGTCACGGACGGCGGGCCGCTACCGCCACGTCGTGTGGATCGTGATGGAGAACCAGGGTTACGCGCAGGCGACCGATGCTGCCGCCGCGCCGTACCTCGCCCGCCTCGCGCAGGCATGCGGCCTCGCGACGAACTATGTCGCGCTCGCGCACCCGAGCCTTCCGAACTACATCTCCCTCACGGCCGGCTCGACCGAAGGGATCGCCGACGACGGCGAGCCGGCCGCCCACCCCCTCGAGGTCGCGAACCTCTTCGGCCAGCTGCACGGCGACTGGCGCGCGCTCGAGGAGTCGATGCCGCACGCGTGCGACACCGTGACGAGCGGCGAGTATGCGGCGCGGCACAACCCCGCCGTCTACTTCACCAACCTGCGTGCAGAGTGCCGACGGGACGACATCCCCCTTGGTCTCCCGCTTCAGCTCTCGTCCGCCTTCACCTTCATCACTCCCAACGTCTGCGACGACATGCACAGCTGCCCGGTGTCGACTGGCGATCGCTGGCTCTCACGCATCGTCCCGCTCATCACAGCAAGCCGCGCCTACCGTGCGGGAGCCATGGTGCTGTTCATCACCTTCGACGAGAGTGACACCGGCCCGGGAAACCACGTCGCGACCTACGTGGTGGCGCCCTCGGTCCGACCCGGAACGCGCTCGGCCGCGCGCTTTGACGCATATTCTCTGCTCCGCACCACAGAGCAGCTCCTCCACCTGCCCCTTCTCGGCGGCGCGCGCCGGGCGCGCCCGATGGTGCGCGCCTTCAACCTCTAGGCAGAACGCGTCGGGTGCCTCGACCGGCGCCGTCGCGGCTCGAGCGGCAAGCCCACGCCGCGCGTGTCCTCCGGCAGCGCGCGTGTGACCTTCGGCCCTACGCGCCCAGAGAGCCCCTCGGCGACGCTTACGGGGACAGGCGGACCGTCTTGCAACCCGGACACAAAAACCGGCAACGCACGGACCGCATGCCCGGTCGCGACGCCCCCTGCGGCCGGGTCCCACGGCGGTCGGGGGCGCCGCACGCTGCCCCCGACCGCCGTCCCGCTCTCCTTCCGGTTAGGCCGTGGCGGCTTTCTCGTCGTGGCCACCGAAGGCCTTGCGCATGGCCGAGAGCGTCTTGTCCCCGAAGTCACCGAGCCCCCGCGAGCTGAAGCGCGCGTACAGCGCGCTCGTGAGCACCGGGGCGGGAACGCCCTCGTCGATGGCCGCAATCGAGGTCCAGCGACCCTCTCCCGAGTCCGACACCCGTCCGCTGAACTCCTCGAGGCCGGGCGAGGCGCAAAGCGCCTGTGCGGTCAGGTCGAGCAGCCACGAGCCGATCACGCTGCCGCGGCGCCAGACCTCGGCGACCGCGGCCGTGTCGATGTTGAAGCGGTAGAACTCGGGCTCCTCGAGCGGGGCGGTTTCGGCGTCGCCGGACTCGGTGCGCGTCCCGGCGTCGGCGTTGTGGAGGATGTTCAGCCCCTCCGCGAGCGCGGCCATCATCCCGTACTCGATCCCGTTGTGGACCATCTTCACGAAGTGCCCCGCCCCACTCGGGCCGCAGTGCAGGTACCCCTGCTCGGCGGCGTCGGGCTCACCGCTGCGGCCAGGCGTGCGCTCGGCCGCGGCGACTCCGGGCGCGAGGGAGCAGAAGATCGGGTCCAGGCGCTCGACGGCTTCATCCTCCCCGCCGATCATCAGGCAGTAGCCGCGCTCCAGACCGAAGACGCCTCCGCTCGTCCCGCAGTCGACGAGATGGATCCCTTGGTCGGCGAGGTGGGCGGCGCGGCGGATGTCGTCTCGGTAGTAGGAGTTGCCGCCGTCGATGATGGTGTCGCCACGAGAGAGCCGGGCCGCCAGCTCATCGATCGTCCTCCGGGTGATCTCCCCGGCCGGAACCATGACCCAGACAGCGCGGGGCGCGTCGAGCTTGCCGACGAGCTCCTCCAAGGAGCGCGCGCCGCTCACGCCCTCAGCCTCGAGGGCCGCGACAGCGGCCGGGCTCACGTCGTAGGCGACGCAGTGGTGTCCGTCGCGGGTGAGCCGGCGGACGATGTTCGCGCCCATCCGTCCGAGTCCCACCATCCCGAGCTGCATCGGCCTGCTCGTCGTCATGCTCGTGCCCCTCTCTCGTCGCCCGGTGCACCCGCGCCGCACGGGTGCGCGGCGCCAGGTTCTCCCCGATCATGCCCCGTTGGCGAGCCGGGCGAGGGACGCGCGCGGGGGACCTCAGGCCTCGATCAGAAGGGTGAACGGCCCGTCGTTGACGAGAGCGACCTCCATCTCGGCCCCGAAACGACCGGTGGCGACCCGCGCACCGGCGCTGCGCAAGGCTTCGACGAGGGCGCCGACGACCGGCTCGGCCTGCTCGGGCTGGGCGGCAGCGAGGTAGGACGGCCGCCGCCCCCGCGTCGTGTCGGCGCAGAGCGTGAACTGGCTGACCACGAGGATGTCGTGGCCGCAGTCGGCGACCGAGAGGTTCGCCTGTCCGCTGGCGTCCGGGAAGATCCTCAGGTGGTGCAGCCGCCCGGCCAGACGCTCGGCCGCGGCGGCGTCGTCGCCCCCCGCGACGCAGACGAGCGCGACCATGCCGATGCCGATCTCGGCCACGGTCTCGCCGGCGACGGTCACCGACGCCGACCGGACCCGCTGGACCAGGGCGCGCACGCCTAGCGCACCCGGGACGTGTGGCCGCTCATCGCCTTGGACTCCCGATCTCCATCGCCTGCCGATCCTGTGACAGGGTCCACGCACCCGTCAAGGCGGGCGCGCACCGCCGCCCGTCGCTCAGTTCCCCGGAACGTGGCGCTCACCCGGGCCGTCGTAGGCGGCGAGGGGGCGGATCAGGGAGTTGGCCGCGAGCTGCTCCATGACATGGGCCGTCCAGCCCGTGATCCGGCTCACGACGAAGATCGGTGTGAACATCGCGACATCGAAGCCCATGAGGTGGTACGCGGGTCCGGCGGGGAAGTCGAGGTTCGGGTGGATCCCCTTGGCCTCGAGCATCCCCCGTGCGAGCTGCTCGGAGATCCCGAGCAGCCACGCGCCGTCACGCCGGGCGGCCATGGTCTCGAGCGCCGCGCGCATCGTCGGGACCCGACTGTCGCCGTGCTTGTAGACACGGTGGCCAAAGCCCATGATCTTGCGCTTGTCCGCGAGCGCCTCGGCCAGCCACCGCTCGGCGTTCTCCGGCGCGCCGATCTCGAGCATCATCGCCATGACCGCCTCGTTGGCGCCGCCGTGCAGGGGGCCCTTCAGCGCACCGATCGCGCCCGTCACCGCGCTGTGGATGTCCGAGAGCGTGGAAGCGATCACCCGCGCGGTGAACGTCGAGGCGTTGAAGCTGTGCTCGGCGTACAAGATGAGGGAGATCTCGAAGCAGCGGACGACCTCGGGCTCGGGAACCTCGCCGAAGCACATCTGGAAGAAGTTCTCCGCGAACCCGAGCGCCGGGTCCGGCGCGAGCGGGGGGAGACCGCGCCGCCGCCGCTGCTCCGCCGCGACGATCGTCGGGATCTGGGCGAAGAGGTCGAGGGACTTCTGTCGGTTCGCCGCGGCCGAGTTGTCCCCTCCGTGCGCGTCGTGGGCACCGAGAAGGCTGACGCCGGTACGCAACGCGTCCATCGGGTGGCAGCTCTCGGGCAGCGCACCCAACGTCGCGAGGATCCCCGGGTCGACCTGCCGGCGCGCGCGCTCCGCCGCCAAGAAGCCCTCGAGCGCGTCAGGATCGGGGAGCTCGCCGTGCCAGAGCAGGTACGCGACCTCTTCGAAGCGGCGCGACGCCGCCAGCTCCTGGACCGGGTAGCCGCGGTACAAAAGCGAGTTCGTCTCCTCGTTGACCTTGGAGATCGCCGTGGTGTCGGCGACGACGCCGACCAGGCCCTTCTTCACGTCTGCAGATTCAGCGCTCATCGGGTGCTCCAGCCTCGGGAACGGGAAAGTCGAAGATCTGTTCGTCGACGCTGCGATAGCCCGCGTAGTCGACGAGCTCGTACAGGCGCGCGCGCGTCTGCATCGCCGGGACGAGTTCCGCCTGGGTCCCACCGGCGGCGAGGTGGCGGAGACCGCTCTCGACGGCGCCCATCGCAAGACGCAGCAAGGTGACCGGGTAGATGACGACGTTGACCCCGGCGTCGGCGAGCTCGGCGGCCGACAGGAGCGGCGAGGTGCCGAACTCGGTCATGTTGATGAGCAGCGGCACCGTGATCGCGCGGCGGAACTGCTCGATCTCGGCGAGCGAGCCGACCGCCTCGGCGAAGATCATGTCGGCGCCGGCCCCCGCGTAGATTCGGGCGCGCTCGAGCGCTGCCGGCAGTCCCTCGACCGCCCGCGCGTCGGTGCGCGCGCAGAGCACGAATCCCGGATCGCGGCGGCCGGCGCGTGCCGCGCCGATCCGGCGGACCATCTCGTCGATCGCGACGACCGACTTGCCCGCGAGGTGCCCGCAGCGCTTGGGCATGACCTGGTCCTCGAGGTGGCAGCCCGCGGCACCCGCGTCCTCCAACAGCTGGATTGCGCGGGCGACGTTCATCGGCTCCCCGAAGCCGGTGTCCGCGTCGACGAGCATCGGGAGCTCCGTCACGCGGCCGATCTCCGCGGCGCGACGCGCGACCTCGGTCGCGGTGGTGAGCCCGATGTCGGGAAGCCCGAGGCCGGCAGCGACGACCGCGCCGGAGAGGTAGACGCCCTCGAAGCCGGCGTCGGCGATCGCGAGCGCGCTGAGCGCGTCGTAGGCGCCCGGGAAGCGCAAGAGCGTGCCCGAACCGAGCGCGGCACGCAGTGCCCGGCGGCGCTCGGCGGGGGTCGAGGAGGTCTCGAGCATCACAGGATCCCCGGACGCGCCCGCGCGTGCTCGGCGAGCGCGGCGGCGTCGCGGGCAGTGACGGTCAGCTGGGAGAGCTCCCCTGGGCCGAGCTCGCCGAGGCGGGCGGCAGCCGCAAGGAAGCGCTCCTGCTCGGCGTCTTCGACGAGGCCTTCGGCGAGCGTGCGGAACTTCTCGACATACTGCGCTCGCGCAAAGGGGCGCGCCCCACGGGGGTGCGCGTCGGCGACGAGGATCTCCTCGGTGAGCGTCGAACCATCCGCGAGGGTGAGGACGACCCGCCCGCCGAACGCGCGCGCCGAGGCGTCCGCGGCGAGGTAGCGCGCGCTCCACAAGGGGTCCTCGCGTGTCGAGATCTTGCGCCACAGAGCGAGCGTGGAGGGGCGATGCGCCCGCTCGGGGAGGTAGGAGCCGACGTGGTGCCACACGCCGTCCTCCAGCGCCACGGCGAGGATGTACATGAGCGAGTGGTCGAGGGTCTCCCGCGAGGCGTCGGGGTCGAACTTCTCGGCGTCCCCGGCCCCGGTCCCGATGACGTTATGGGTGTGGTGGCTCGTCTCCACGACGATCGAGTGCACCTGTGCGAGGCCCGCCGGCCCGCCGGGAACGCGGTCGCGCAGGCGGCGGGCGAGATCGATGAAGGCCTGGGCCTGGTACTCCGCCGAGTGCTCTTTGGTGAAGCTCTCGAGGATGGCGCGGGGCGCCTCGCCGGGCGCGGGCAGTGCCACGACGTAGCGGGCGTCGGGGCCGTCGAGCAGCTGCGCGATGACGCCGTCCTCGCCCTCGTAGATCGGCTCGGGCGAGCTCTCCCCGCGCACCGCGCGGTCGACGGCCTCGATCGCGGCCTTGCCGGCGAACGCGGGCGCGTACGCCTTCCAGCTCGAGATCCGGCCCTTTCGCGACTGGCGGGTCGCGGTGGTCACGTGGAGCGCCTGACCGACGGCCGAGAAGACGGTCTCGGTGTCGAGGCCGAGCAGCGCGCCGAGCCCCGCTGCGACCGATGGCCCGAGGTGGGCCACGTGGTCGATCTTGTGCGCATGCAGCGAGATCGCCTTCGCGAGGTCGATCTGCACCTCGTAGGCCATCGCGATCGCGGCACACAACGCCGTACCGCTCCGGGCATTCTGCTGCGCGACGGCGAGGAGCGGGGGGATGTTGTCCCCGGGATGCGCGTACTCGGCGGCGAGGAAGGTGTCGTGGAAGTCGAGCTCGCGCACCGCGACACCGTTCGCCCAGGCCGCCCACTCGGCCGAGACGGTGGCATCGGGGACGAGGCCGACGACCGTCGCGCCGCCGGCCCGGGGGTGTGCGAGCGCCTGTGCACGCGCGTTCACGACCGGGCGGCGCGCCAGTGCGGCGACGGCGACCGCGGTGTCGTCGATCACGCGGTCGATCACGGCCTCGCGCACCGCGGGCTCGAGCTCGACGGGCGCCGTCGCGACCTCGGCGAGCTTCCAGGCGAGCTGCTGGTCCCTCGCGAGGGGGCGTCCTGGCGACTGCACCGTGACGACGTGCTCGATCATTGTGGCCCGACCATGCCCGTGCCGCTCCTCCCGCGCCCGCGCCGACACACGGCCCGCGCCGTGTGGGGCTCGGGTCCGGCGCCCCTTCAGACGGTGCGTTCGAAGCGGGCACGGCAACGGTACGAAGACGCCCCCCACCGGTCAAGCCGACGGGGACGCACCCGGGCGTGGCCCGCCTACAACAGTGCCGCGGCGAGGTCCGCGACGGCAGACCTCTCGCCCTGGGTGAGGACGAGGTGCGCGAACAGCTGCTGGCCGGCGAAGCGGTCCGCGAGCACCGAGAGCGCGGAGGTCCGCTCCGAGACGAAGGGGTTGTCGATCTGGGAGACGTCACCGACGAGCACGATCTTGGAGCCCTCGCCGATGCGCGTCAGCATCGTCTTGATCACCGCGGGCTCGAGGTTCTGGACCTCGTCGGCGACCACGTAGGTGCGCTGGAGGCTCCGGCCGCGCAGGTAGGTCACCGGCTGCATGTCGAGCTGACCGCGCTCGGCCCACATCTCGATGATGTCGCGTGCCGCGGCGTGGGAGCGGTCCTCCCGGAGTGCCGCGACGGTGTCCTCGACGGTCGAGAACCACGGCTCGAGCTTCTCTTGGAGATCGCCGGGGAGAAAGCCGATCTCCTGGCGCCCGACGGCGTACATCGGGCGGATGATCATCAGCCGGTCGTAGCGCTTCGACGCGGGCTCAAACACCTGCTCGAGTCCGGCGGCGATCGCAAGCATCGTCTTGCCCGTGCCGGCGCGCCCGGACAACGCGACGATGGGAACCTCGGCGTCGAGAAGCAGGTCGAGCGCGAAGCGCTGCTCCTTCGAGCGCGGGCGGAGTCCCCACGCCTCGAGATCGCCGCGCAAGAGGCGCACGCTGTCGGCGACGCGGCGCACGAGGGCCGACTGGCTCCCGGCGCAGAGAACGCCGAACTCGTTGGCGCTCAGCACCCCGACCGCGCCAGCATCGGGGGGCGACATCGCGGCGATCTCGACCGCACGCTGGGCAAAGACCGCATCGATGAGCGCACCGCTCACCTCGAGAGGACGCCATCCGGGGTGCGCCTCGGTGTGGAACCCGGGACGCGTCTGGAGGTACTCCTCGGCCTCGAGACCGAGCGCGGCCGCCTTGACGCGCAAATTGACGTCCGCGGACACCACGCGCACTGAGCGCCCGGCTCCCGCGAGGCCGAGCGCCGCCGCGAGAATGCGGTTGTCGGCCTTCGCTGTGTCGAGGCCGAGGTGCTCGAGCTGGTCGAGCTTCTGGCCGTTGATGACGACCCGGAGGCTCCCGCCACCGGGCAGGGCGACCGGGTCGCGCAGGTCGCGCCGCTGGCTCGCGGCGCGCAGTTGCTCGAGGGTGCGCGCCGCCGTCCGGGCGGCCCGGCCCACCTCGTCGAGACGCGACTTGTGGTTGTCGAGCTCCTCGATCACCTTGAGCGGCAGCACGGCGTCGACCGATCCGAGGTTGAAGATCGACTCCGGATCCGCGAGCAGCACGCTCGTGTCCAGCACCACGACCTCTCGGGCGCCCGATGCGCAGTTCACCTCCCCCTCGTCGATTTCCGCCGCGGTCGTGGGAGTTGCAACCAGCGCCATCAACGACCTCGCTCGCTCGGATTCGGGTCCCGACCCCCGGTGGGCTGCCGCGCCCATCGTGGCGCACCCCGCGACGTGAGCGGTGGATGCTCGCGCTGAACTGGGGAATCAAAAAAACGCGCGCGGAGACGGCCCTGCGCCACCTTGGTGGCGACGCTCTCCTTACGCTCCGCACGCCCCGACGCGGGGCACCTTCCGCCCCCGCAACGGGAAACCCTTCTCCCGGCGCGGCGCGCCCGCGATACTACGCGGGGCCCTCGCGCACGCGGGGATCGGCGGCAGAAAGGACAGCGACGCTATGAAGGGTTTCAAGAACTTCATCATGCGCGGCGACTTGATCGTGATGGCCGTCGGTCTGGTCGTCGCGCTTGCATTCAGCACACTGATCTCCGCATTCACGACCTCGATCATCAACCCGCTCGTGAGCCGCGCGGAAGGAAGCCACGCGATCGGGCTCGGGGTGCAGCTCGGCAAGGCTGGCAACACCGCGACGTTCTTGAATCTCGGGACCTTTGTCTCCGCGATCCTCTACTTGCTGATTGTCATGGCCGTCGTCTACGTCGTGCTGGTTGTCCCCTACCGGGCACTCATGGCGCGTCGCGGCGTCTCGGTCTTCGGTCAGCCGGCGCCGACCAAGACCTGCCCGGCGTGCCTGTCGGCGGACCTGCCTGTCATGGCGACAAAGTGCAAGTACTGTGCGAGCGATCAACCGCCGGTCGCAAGTTGAGGACCCCTGCGGACACAACGCCGAGCCGCTGCGGCCCCGCGACCGCGCAGGCACAGCGTACCGGGAGGGGTATGCTGCCGCATCCCTGGAAAGGAGCTTGTTATGTGCCGAGCTGTCCGCTGCCGGAAGTGCGGAAAGACAACCTGGGCCGGATGCGGCCAGCACGTCGCGCAGGTGATGCGCTCGGTCCCCGCGTCCGAGCGGTGCGCGGGCCACGCGGCATCGGAGTCCGACGGCCGGTCGCTGCTCAGCAAGATCCGCGACCGCTTCGGCGCGCCGTCGCGCTGAGACCAGGGCAGGCAGTGCGGTGACCGCGATGGACATGGACGCCCAGGCCTGGAACGAGCGCTACGCGACGAGCGAGCTCATCTGGACCGACCAGCCCAACCGCTTCGTCGCCGAGGAGCTGGCCGGGCAACCGGCCGGTCGCGCCGTCGATATCGGCGCAGGCGAAGGGCGCAACGCCGTCTGGCTCGCCCGCCAGGGGTGGCGCGTGCTCGCCGTCGACTTCTCCGCCGTCGCCCTCGACAAGGGGCGCGCGTTCGCCGAACGCCTGAAGGTCGGCGGCCAGATCGAGTGGCACGAGGCGGACGTGCGGACCTTCTCGCCCGAGCCGGGGAGCTATGAGCTCGCGCTCCTCTCCTACCTCCACCTCGCACCGGACGCGCTCGCCGGGGTCTTCCAGCGCGCGGCCCGCGCACTTGCTCCCGGCGGCGTCCTCCTTGCGGTGGGGCACGACCGCGCCAACCTCGAGCACGGCGTCGGCGGCCCCCAAGAACCCGAGATCCTCTACTCGCCCGGCGCGCTGCGCGACGTGCTCACGGCGTGCGGGCTGTCTGTCCCCCGCGCCGAGACGCGCGAACGGCCGACACCCGAGGGTGTGGCGCTGGACACCTTCGTGCTCGCGTTCGCTCCCCCAGAAGCCGACGGGGTCTCCGCCGAGGGGTGAGCCCGACCGCCCCTCCCGCCGGCCCGGCTGCGAGCGCGCAGCGGACCCGGCGGGAGGGGTCCCTCGGTTGACCGAGGGGCGGTCTCAGCCGGCGGCCGGGGCGGCGGCTTGCTCCGCCTCGGCGATACGGCGGCGCACCTCGTCCATGTCGAGCTCGCGCACCTTGTCGATGAGCAGCTGCAGCGTCGGCGCGGGCAGAGCACCCGGCTGCGCGTAGAGAAGCGTCTGCTCGCGGAAGGCCATGAGCGTGGGAATCGACATGATCCCAAAGCGCGCTGCGAGCTCCTGCTGGTCCTCGGTGTCGACCTTGCCGAAGACGATGTCGCCGTGCGTCTTCGACGCCTCCTCGAAGACCGGAGCGAACATCCGGCACGGCCCACACCAACTCGCCCAGAAGTCGACGAGAACGATGTCGTTGCCCTCGACCACCTCGTCGAAGTTCGTTGCCGTGAGCTTCACCGTCGCCATAAGGACCTCCTGGATGCGATGCGGGTGCTCCTACTATACCCCCATGGGTATTGCTCCCGGGTCAGACGCGGCGCCGCCGACGCCCGTCACGGCGTGATGAGGCCGCACCGGCGCGCCGGCGCGGGAGACCTCGCCGCAGCGGGCACCTCGGGGCTCGGGGTCGCCCGGCACTCTCGTCATCGAAGGGTCGGGGACCTCGCGCCGAAGTGGCGCGCGCCGCTGCAGCCCCCGTTGAGCGGAGCCGTTGTCGCTTCGGCCGGCACGGCGGGCTGGCTCGTGCGCACGCTCTCCGCGCGCGTTCAGCTTCGCCCCGCTTGGCTCACGGCTCCCCCTTGCACGCTCGCGGCGCGGTGTCCACCTCGAAGCGCGGCCGTTGCTCCCTGTCGCCCCGCCTGCACGGCGGGGGTGCGCCCCGCGCCGGTCGCGACCTGAGCCGTCGAGCATTGCGGTGAGCCGGCGATTCGGCCGCCAGGAGGGGCGTGGGAGACTGCCGTGCGTGGGCCCGGCTGGACACGGGGAGGTGCTGAGGTGACCGCCCGGCTGTCGGTGCGGGCGCGCCTCTTGCTCGCCGTGTTCGTGATCGCCCTTGCCGCGCTGGTTCTCTCCGACGTCGTCGTCTACGGCCAGCTGCGCTCCAACCTCTACAACCAGGTCGACAAGTCGCTCCAGGCGGCGCACCCGGCGATCCAGGCGGCCGCCGAGAGGGCCAAGGAGAATGAGGGAGCGGGCACCTCCCCCGCAAAACCAAGGAGCGCCGACGGCGCTGGGGCGAGTGCGAGCGACACGGCCGGCGAGGTGTCGAGCTTCTGTGCCATCGCGCGCCAGAACGCGCCGGGGATGTTCGTCGAGGTCCTCGACGCCGAGGGCGGCGTCGTCACGGGGCGCACCGGACGCGAGAGCTGTGCAGCTGTCGAACCGGGCGACACCGCAGTCTCCAGCCCCGTGATCCCCGCGCACCTCACCGGGTTCACGCCGGACCGCACGATCCCCCACGAGTCCGTCGCCTATTTCACGGCCACGGCGCAGGCCGCCGGAGAGCCGGGCTTTCGCGTGCGCGCCCAGAAGCTGGCCGACGGGGACGTCTTGATCTTGGCGCTGCCGATCACCGAGGTCGCCGCCGCGCTCGAGCACACGCTCGTCGTCGAGCTACTCGTGACCGCCGCCGCTCTCGCCACGGCGATCGCCCTCGGAGCGTTCCTCGTGCGCGTCGGTCTGCGCCCGCTGCGCGACGTCGAGCGCACCGCGGAGGTGATCGCCGGCGGCGACCTCGTCCACCGCGTGCCGAATCCGAACCCGCGCACCGAGGTGGGACACCTCGCCACGGCCTTCAACGTGATGGTCGACCGCATCGAGCTGCTCATCACCAACCTGCGCGCCTCGGAGAACCGTCTCCTGCGCTTCGTCGGGGACGCATCCCACGAGCTGCGCACGCCGATTGCGGCGGTCTCGGCCTACGCACAGCTCTTCGAGCACAACGACCAGGTCACGCCCGAGGATCGCGCGCGGATCATGCGCGGCATCCGGCGCGAGACGGCACGCATGGCACGCCTGGTCGAGGATCTTCTCCTCCTCGCCAAGCTCGACGAGCAGCGCCCGCTGCAGCGCCTCCCCGTCGAAGTCGTCGCGCTGGTCGCCGAAGGTGTCGAGGCCGCGAAGGTGGTCGGCCCCGGGTGGCCGTTGCAGCTTCAGGCGGCCGAGCCGGTCGAGGTGCTCGGCGACCCGGGCGCGCTCCGCCAGGTGGTGGACAACCTGCTCGCGAACGTGCGCGCCCACACGCCCGAAGGCACCTCGACCGAGGTGCGGGTGCGGCGCGAGGGCGATCGCTGCGTGATCGAGATCGCCGACGACGGCCCGGGGATCAGCGAGGAGCAGGCGGCGCTCGTCTTCGAGCGCTTCTTCCGCGCGGACCCCTCGCGCTCACGCCTGAGCGGAGGAGCGGGCCTCGGCCTCGCGATCGTCGCTTCGATCGTTGACCAGCACGACGGAACCGCCGAGGCCGTCTCCCGCCCGGGGACCGGCGCGCTGTTCCGCATCGTGCTCCCCGCGCTCGCGCCGGACTCGAGCGGGCCGGCCAACGAGGCCGCACCGGGGAAGGACTCGGCCGTCGGGCGCGCGGACGCCCCCGCCGACTCGCCGGCGCGACCGGCGGGCACCGCCCAGGCCTAGGCGCGCCGGGCCTAGAGGCGCCTTTGCCCTTGCCGGGTGCGGCAACGGGCCAGCACGCTCGGCGGCACAAAGGGTTGCCAGGCGCTGGCGCGGCGGGTAGCTTCGCCCTCGCAGCCGACTGGTCAGCGAAGTCCGGTGTGAGTCCGGCGCTGTCCCGCAACTGTGATCCCCCGCTGCCCGGGGGACGAGCCAGGTCGCCTGGCCAGTCGGAAGCGACCAAGCGCGTCGAGGCAACGGGCGGGTCGCAGGGGTCCCGCCCCTGGTCTCCGTGTCACCCCTCGGCCATGAGGAGGAGAACATGAGAAAGACCAGGTGGGCCTTCATCGCCGCACTCTTCGCGGCACTGTGCTCGACAGCCCCGATCACCGCGACGGCGTCCGCGGCGGGGTCGGCGGGCTTTCCCGTCACGGTCAAGGGCGCCGACGGCAGCGTCACCGTGGCGAGCAGACCGACGCGCATCTTGTCGCTATCGCCGAGCGCCACCCAGATGCTCTACGCGATCGGCGCCGGATCCCAGGTCGTCGGTGTCGACAAGTACTCGACCTGGCCGGCGAATGCGCCACGCACGAGCTTCACGGGCTTCGAGTCGAGCGCGGAGGACTACCTGCCGCTGCGCCCGGACCTCGTGGTCCTGGCCTTCAGCACCGGGACGCTCGTCGCGCAGCTGGCGAAGCTCCGGATCCCGACGCTCCTGCTGCCCCCCGCGGCGAGCCTCGCCCAGGTCGGCGCGCAGCTGCGAGAGCTCGGTCGGGTCACGGGCCACGAGCGCCACGCCGCGCTCGTCTCCCAAGCACTTGTGGGCGACCTGACCAAGACCGCCGCTTCGGTCCGGGCGCGTGCCGCGGGCAAGACCTACTACCTCGAGCTCGACCCGACCCTTTACAGCGCGACCTCCAAGACCTTCGTCGGCGCGGTCTTCGCGCTGTTCGCCATGCGCGACATCGCCGACGCCGCAAGACGCGGCGGCGCCTACCCCCAGCTGTCGGCGGAGTACCTGTTGAAGGCGAATCCCGACTATGTCTTCCTCGCCGACACGAACTGCTGCGGCCAGGACTTCCTCCGCTTCTCGCACCGCCCCGGCTTCGGGGCACTGCGTGCCGTGAAGGACCACGAGGTCGTCGCCCTGCCGGACTCGGTGGCCTCCCAGTGGGGCCCGCACACGCTCGAGGTCCTCGCCGACCTCGTCCGCCGGGCCGTCGCGCGGGCTCCCGTGTCGGCCGGCGCATGACCGACCCGCTCGGCGCCGCGCCCGGAGGTGCCGGCACCGACGCGCTCGGCGCGGTCGCGCCACACGGGAATGACGAGCCGGTGGCGCCGCTCGTCGCGCTCCCCTCGGCGCCGACCGCGCTGTCGCCCACGCGCCTTCGGTCCTGGCAGGTCGTGCTCGGTATCGTTTTCCTGCTCGCCGCGGCGACGGCCAGCGTTGTCGTCGGGCCCGCGGGGCTGCCGGCCGCCGCCGTGCTCGAGGAGATCGCCTCCCGGATCGTCCCCTGGCACCTGCACCCGGGGCTGTCGGCGACCGGGGCGGTGGTGGTCTGGCAGCTGCGGCTGCCCCGAGTCACCCTCGGCGTGCTGGTCGGCGCGATGCTCTCCCTCGCCGGCGCGTCCTACCAGGGCGTCTTCGCCAACCCGCTCGCCGACCCCTACCTCCTTGGCGTCGCCTCGGGGGCGGGGCTCGGCGCGACGGTCGCGGTCGTCGATGCGGCCCAGCTCCAACACCTCCCCTTCGACCCGGTGCCGGTCGCGGCCTTCCTCGGCGCGGCCGTGGCGGTCGCGGCGACGCTCGCGCTCGGCCGCTCACGGCGAGCCGCGAGCGCGCCGGTCCCGCTGTTGCTCGCGGGGGTTGCGGTCGGCTCGTTCTTCACGGCGGTGCAGACCTTTCTCCAGCAGCGAAACGCCCCGGACCTCGAGGTCGTCTACAGCTGGATCCTCGGTGGACTGGCCACCGCGGGCTGGTCACAGGTGTTGATGATCCTCCCCTACGTCGGTGTCTCAGCCGCCGTGCTCCTCTCGACGCGGCGGCTGCTCGACGCCCTCAGTGTCGGTGACGACGAGTCGACCGCGATCGGGGTGCGCGCGGCGCGCGTCCGCTTGATCGTCATCCTCGCGGCGACGCTCGGGACCGCCGCGGCGGTGGCCGTCAGCGGGCTCATCGGCTTTGTCGGGATCATCGTCCCCCACGCCGTCCGGCTCGTCTTCGGCCCGAGCTACCGCCGCATCCTCCCGCTTGCGATCCTCTTCGGCGGCGGCTTCCTCGTCCTCGCCGACCTGCTCGCCCGCGTCGTGCTCAGCCCGGCGGAGATCCCCCTCGGTGTCGTCACGGCGGCGCTCGGCGCACCCTTCTTCCTCGTCGTCCTGCGCCAGTCGCGGCGGTCCTTTTGATGCTCGAGGTCAGCCGCGTGACGGTCCGTCTCGGCGGACGGCCCGTGCTCGCCGAGGTCTCCCTCGACGTCGCGCCCGGCGCGTTCGTCGGCGTCATCGGTCCGAACGGCGCCGGCAAGTCGACCCTCGCGCGCGCTGTCGCCGGCCTCGTCGTCCACGACGGCGAGATCCTCGTCGCCGACCGGCGACGTGACGAGTGCGGGGCGCGTGCCTGGGCACGGCTCGTCGCCTACGTCCCCCAGCGTCCCGTGCTCCCCGGCGGAATGACCGTCACCGACTACGTCCTGCTCGGGCGCTCGGCCCACCACCCCTATCTCGGGGCGGAGACCGCCCGCGACCGCCGCGTCGCGGCCGGGGTCCTCGAGCGACTCGACCTCGGCGGCTTCGCGCGGCGCACGCTCGCCGAGCTGTCCGGTGGGGAGTCCCAGCGCGTCGTGCTCGCCCGCGCGCTCGTCCAGGAGGCGCCGGTGCTCGTGATGGACGAGCCGACCACCTCGCTCGACCTCGGGCACAGCCAGCGTGTCCTCGCGCTCACCGACGAGCTGCGCCGCGAGCGCGCGCTGTCGGTGCTCTGCACGCTGCACGACCTCACGCTCGCCGGCCAGCATGCCGACCGCCTCGTCGTGCTGCGCGCCGGGGCCGCCATCGCTGAGGGAACGCCCGCCGAGGTGCTCACCGAGGCACTCGTCGCGACGGTCTTCGACGCGGACGTCGAGATTCTCGCCGGACGCGACGGCCCGATCGTCGTGCCCCGACTCCGCCCGGCCTCCTCGCGGCACACCACGCCCTCGCCCGCCGCCGACGCGACCCGCAGCGTCGCACGCTGAGCGTTCCGCCGCCGGCGCCGGACGCGCCGTGCCGCGCGACGACCTCTCGGGCGACGGTCGCGCCGTTTGCAGGGTGGACCTCGGACGTGGGGCAAGACCCGGAGGGGCAAACCGGCCCGAGGCGACGCGCCCGTCACCGACGGCGCGCAGCTGGACGTCCGGGCAGGCGGCGCGACCGGGGCCGGACCTGGCGCCCGTCGGCAGGCCCCGGCGGCACACAGCCTCGGTGCGCGCGACAGAGCCCCGCCGCCCGGGGGCGCACCGGGTCGGCGGGGCTCGAATCGAGCGGGGTTACTTGATGGTGACGGTGCCCTTCATGTAGCCCGCCGCGACCATCGGTCCCTTCTCACCGTTGGCGCCGGTCCCGCAAGGGGCGTAGCACTGCCAGGCGTAGCTGCCGGCCTTGCCGGTGTGGAAAGTCGCACGGACAGTGATGATCTTGCCCTTTGGCGCCGCGGGGATCGGGATGTTCAGCCCGATCATCGGCACGGTGAAGGTGTGGGAGATGTCGGCGTTCTTCACGGCCTTGACGGTCTTGCCGTCGACGGTCTCGGAAGTCCCGACCGTGCCCATCACCTTGTCGTAGAAGATGACGTTCTTCGGCAGGGCACCGGTGCCGTCATCGTTGCTCTTGATCGTGAGGACGATCGTCGAGTTCTTCGGGAAGACGATGTTCTTGCTGTTGGCGAACTCCGGCCAGCCGTTCTTCGCGGTGACGATCGAGAGCGTCCGGTGGACGACCGCACTGGCGTGCGACGACGCCGGAACCGCGGCGGCACCGGCGGGCGCGGCGAGGGCTGCTGCGCCTCCCATCATCGTGACGCCGGTCAGCCCGGCGAGGACGACGTGGCGGACCGAGTGGTGGATACTCGCAGACATTGTGAGGCTTCCTTTGCTTGTCGGGGTTAGGGTCGAAGGACGGACGGCAGAAGGAGTCGTGACCCTCGCGGCCGTCTCCTGGGCAGGGATCGGGGCGCTCTGAGCGGCACCCGCGGGGCCGGCGGTGAGCCAGGCGTTCTCGCCGCCGATATTGCTGGCGACGCCCCACCCGAACACCACCGTGAGGATGCCGACGCCGGTGAGGACCATCTTCGAGGTCCACGACAGGTGGTTCTTCGAGAGCGCGGCGAGTCGGCGCGCGGCGAGCGCGTCGAGGACGCGGCCGCCGAGGTGGTCGAGGAACGCGAGCATCGCGTACCCGGCGCCGACGAGGATCTCGACCTGGTGCGCCGGGTCGAGGCTGGGCCGCTCGGCGCGACCGTGCAGGCGGGTGGCGGTGACGGCGCTCATGAGACGACCTTGAGCTCGCCGGTCATGTAGCCGGCGTGGGACATCACCCAGCTCCCACAGGGCACTTCGCAGTCCCAGCTCACCAATCCGGTCTTCGTGGCCTTCACGGTGAAGTGCACGGTGGAGGGGCCGGGCGGGATGGTCTCGTTCACCCCGAGCGCTGCCGAGGTGAAGGTGTGGGGCATCGGCGACTTGTTCACGATGGTCACCGAGGTCGGAACCCCGGCGGTGAGCGTCGCAAGAATGGGGGCGCCGACGCCGTTGCTGCCGACGTACACGGGAGCCTCGCCGCCCGGGGTGGACGCCATCTTGATGGTCAAGGTGAGCGATGCGCCGCCGGAGCTGGCCGGCGTCGCGGCTGCTGCGGGGGCGACACTCGGGTTCGTCGCGTGCCACACCGCGCCGACGCCCGCGGCGACGCCGATCACCGCGGCGGCCGACAGCGCGACACCGCCGAGGAGGCTGCCGATGCCGACGGCGACCCGTCGTGACGACAGCGGCTGGGTGTTGTCCACGTTCCTACCTCCTTGCGCTCCGCTCGGTTGGAGCGCTTGGCTCCATGCTGGAGGTCGCGCCGACGCGTCGGCACCGGGAAGCCACGGGACCGTAAACGGGCAATCCTGCGTAGTCGGCTCCGTGGAACTACGGGTATCGAGGGCCGCGCCCCAGCTCACCGGCACTATCTGGCACGCGCGCCACCCGCAGGGACGCACGCGCGTCCGGGGTTTCACGGAGACGACCGTGACATTGCGGACCGACGGTCCGCACTCACCGGGTTCCCGACGCCCACCGTGGCGAGGAGCATGGCGACACCAACGTCCGACGGGGCGTCCCTGCGGCCGCAAGCGGTCGCCGAGAGGAGGCGGTTTCCCATGCCCGTTGCCATGGCACGTCCCGGCCATTTCGCCGCGCTGCGCAGCACGGCGCGACGCGCGTTGCCGGCCCCCGGTCGCGTGCGGGAGCGACGCGTCCAGATCGCCCTCGGCGCGCTCTGGCTGCTCGATGGCCTCCTCCAGCTCCAGCCGGTCATGTTCACCCGCCGCTTCGCGAGCGGGGTCCTGGCCCCCGTCGCCGCCGGAAACCCCCACCTCCTCGCGGCGCCGATCCGTGCGGCGGCACAGATCGTCGCGAGCCACCCCGTGACGCTGAACGCGCTCTTCGCCGCGATCCAGATCGTGCTCGGCGTCGCGTTGATCCTCGGACGCGCCCCGCGCGCCGCGCTCGCGGCCTCGCTGGCGTGGAGCCTGGCCGTCTGGTGGCTCGGCGAGGGCTTCGGCGGCGTGCTCGGCGGGAGGGCCTCGCCCCTCAGCGGAGCGCCCGGCGCCGTCGCGCTCTACGGCCTCGGCGCGCTGCTCGCCTGGCCCGCACCCGCGGGCGCCGCCACAGCGGGCTCAGTGCGCCGGGTCGGGCTCTTTTCCGCCGGGCTCGCGCGCCTCGTCGTGGCGGCTGTCTGGTGGCTCGGCGCGGGGCTCCTCCTCCAGCCAGCGAACCTCGCCCCCCACGCCCTCGCCACCGAGATCACCGGCGCGACGAGCGGCGAACCGCGCCCGCTCCTCACCCTCGTTGGCCCGGTCGCCGCGGCGGTCGGCACGCACGGGCGAGCGGTGACGCTCGCACTCGCCGTCGCGATGGCGCTCGTGGCGCTCGGTCTGGCGAGCGGGCGCGCCCCGCGGGCGACGCTGGCTGCCGCGGTGGCGGTCGCGGTCGGGATCTGGCTGTTCGGCCAGGACCTCGGTGGCATCCTCGCGGGCGGCGCGACCGATCCGAACAGCGGCCCGCTCCTCGCGCTCGTGTCCCTCGCGCTCGCCGGTGCGCCGGCGCTCCCGGCGGGCACCGACCCGGCGCCACGCGCCGCGCCGGCCGGTGCGTGAGCCCGACCCTCCCGGCAGCGCCGCGATGGCGACCACTGCCGGTACTCTTGAGTCACCGGTGACTTCCACCGAGTGGAATCGTGACTTCTGGCAGGTGAGGCCGATTGGAACGCTCCCCCACACTGGGCGCGTGAGCACCCCGACCCCCCTGCTCGACCCTGGGAGCACCGCACCGGCCCCCTCCGACGGCACCCGCGTCATCCGCATCGCGATCGTCGACGACCACGCGCTGTTCCGCGACGGCACCGTCTATGTCCTCGAGGGCGAGCCCGACCTCGAGGTGGTGGGGCAGGCCGGCAGTGGCACCGAGGGGCTCGCGCTCATCAGCCGCGTCGCACCCGACGTCGCGATCGTGGACGTCAACCTTCCCGACTTGAGCGGCCTCGAGCTCGCGCGCAAGGCCGTCGAACGCGACCCGGGTGTTCGGATCCTCATCGTCAGCGCGTACGACGACTACGCGTACGTGACCGAGGCACTCGAGATCGGCGTCGGCGGTTACCTGCTGAAGACCGCGTCGGGCCGGGAGCTCGTCGACGCCGTGCACGCGGTGGCTGACGGCGTCTTCGTGCTCGACCGCGCCGTGTCGAGCCGGCTCGCGCGCCGCGGACGCCCGAACGTCGCGGGGGGCGGTCCCGACCAGCTGACGCCCCGCGAGCTCGACGTCCTCGGGCTGCTCGCGCGGGGACTCTCCAACAAGCAGATCGCCCACGAGCTCGTCCTCGGCCTGCGCACCGTCGAGAGCCACGTCTCCAACGTGCTCGCGAAGCTCGGGGTGACCTCACGAACCGAGGCGGTGCTCTTCGCTCTCGAGCACCGCCTCGTCCCCCCGGGCGGTGAGCATGCGGAGTCGCGCAACCCGCGCTGAGCTGTCCGCGGCGGTCCGCGGCGCGCTGCACCCGCCCTTCGGCGAGTTCCGCTTCTGGACCATCCAGGCGATGGTCGTCGTGATCGCCGGCGCGCACCTCCTCCTCGACGCCCACGGGGCCAACGACACCAAGGACGTCCCCGGCTTCATCTCCGTCACCTTGTTGATGATCCCTGTCGGCTACGCGGCGCTGCGCTACGGCCTCGCGGGCTCGGGCGCCACCGCCGCGTGGGCGACGATCCTGTGGGTGCCGGACCTCGCGATGCGCCCGTTCGCCGCCCACGACCTCGGGGACGCCGCGAACCTCGTCCTGGTCGACCTCGTCGCGTTCTTCTTCGGCCAACGCATCGAGGCCGAGCGCCTCGCGAGCCACCGCTTCGAGGAGGCGACCGCCGAGCGGCTCCGGGTCGAGGCAGGCTTCCGTCGCCTGTTCGAGACGAACAGCGCGCCGATCCTGGTCCTCTCGGACGCCGGGACCGTGCGCGGCGCGAACCCGGCCGCCGAGCACGTCTTTGGCGCCGCGCTCCTCGGGCGGGACGCGGCGGAGCTGCTCGCCGGCAGCGCGCCGCTCCCCGGGCGCGTGGGCGAGATCGTGACGCTCGCGGACGACCGTGACTACCGCATCGACGTCGCGGTCGACGCGGCGACCGCCGACGCGCCCGTGCAGGTGATCTTCGAGGACGTGACGGCCGAGCGGCGCGCCGGTCGGCGCGCCGAGCGCTACGCACAGCTCGTCGTCCAAGCCGAGGAGGACCAGCGCCTGCACCTCGCCCGCGAGCTGCACGACGAGCCCCTGCAGCTCTTCTTGCATCTCGCGCGCCAGCTCGAGCACCTCGCGCGGGTTCCCGGTGTACCCGGGCACGTCGCATCGGGCCTCGACGCGGCGCGCCAGCAGGCGCTCGAGGCGGCGAGCCGGCTACGCACGCTCGCCCGGGACCTCCGCCCGCCCGCGCTGGACCAGCTCGGGCTGGTCGCCGCCCTTTCGAGCCTGCTCGCGGATGTCGAGGAGGAGACGGGCGTGCGCGCCGAGCTCAGCCTGCACGGCGAAGAGAGCCGTCTCGCTCGGGAGATCGAGCTGAGCGCGTTCCGCGTCGTGCAGGAGTCGGTGCGCAACAGCATCCGACACTCGGGTGCCTCCGCGGTCCAGGTCGAGGTCCGCTACGGACCCCGGGAGCTCGCCCTCTCGGTCGCCGACGACGGCTGCGGCTTTGACCCGGGCGCTGTCGACGAGCTGGGCTCGGACCACTTCGGCCTGCTCGGGATGAGCGAGCGCATGCGCGTGCTCGGCGGCGCGCTTGCGGTTCGCTCCTCCCCCGGCGCCGGCACGCGGGTCGAGGCGCAGGTTCCCCTGCCGGCGCTCGCTCGAGACGGCGGCGCGCTCGCTGCGCCCGTGCAGAGCGCGGTCGCGGCTCCGACGGTGCGCATCTGAGGGACGCGGCGCCGGCGGGTTGCGCGGGCGCCCGCCATTCTCTCCGGGGCGGTCAACATCCAAGGACAGGGCACCGCGAGGACCGCAGAGACGGGGAACGCGGGCCTGCGCTCGGTCGCCGTGGCCGGGGTCCCAGGGTGCGCCGGGGACGGGTCCCGTGCCGAGCGTCTCGCACCCGGAGCCCACCTCCGGCACCTCGCGCGCCTCGCAGTCGGGACGCGCGCCGGCGGCGGTCCACCGGGCGGCAGAAGGCGGCCCGGCGCAAGCGTCGTGCGCCTCGCCCCCAAGCGGCCCGGGTGGGCAACGTGGACTCTCGGCGGGCTCTCAGCGCCGCTTCGCGTCGCACCCAAGGGGACCGGTCACCCTGTTGTGGTCGGGCGTTGCGGTCGAGAAAGGACAACCCGATGACTCTTCTCCTGGTCTCCCTCCCCCTCATGGTCCTCGCGGTCGCGCTCGCGCTGGTGCCCCTCCTGCTCACGATCGGGCGCCAGGGCGCCGAGGTCGACACGAGCCTGACGCGCACCGGTCGGTTCGCGACCGACGAGCTTGCCCGGGCCGCCTGAGCCCGGCCCTCCCGTCCGAGAGACGCCCCGCCGCTTCGGCGGGGCGTCTTCGCGTGGGCCGCGGTGTCCTCGGTTCCCGCCGCGCCCGGCCTGTGGCCCGGGGCGGGCCGGCTCTCACAGCGGGCCTTCAGCGGGAACCCGGGCTCCCGCCAAGGTCCCGGGATGGACTGGGAAGATGACGAGCGGCCCCGGCCCGGACGGCGCGCCGGCCCCCCCGGGGAGAGGCGCACGGACTCGCCCGACGGCCGTGTGCCCGGCCGGGGCGCAGCGGTGATGAGCCTGATCGACTCCCGCCGGGCGGTCGCCGGCCTCCTCGAGGGAGCGCGCGCCGGGACCGCCATCTCGTTCGCACGCCACCTCCAGATCCATGGGCCCCTCCTTCTGCCCGGCGACGCCGGATTCGAGCCGCGCCGGATCCTCGGCGACCTCGCCGCCTCGGGGCTGACCGGGCGGGGCGGCGCGGCCTTCCCGAGCGCGCGCAAGATCGCTGCGCTGCAGGGCGCGGCGGCGCACGTGACGCTCGTCGTCAACGCGATGGAGGGCGAGCCTGCGAGCATCAAGGACCAGGTCCTGTGCACGAGCACGCCGCACCTCGTCCTCGACGGCGCAGCGGTCGCCGCCGGGCTGACCGGCGCCGACCGAATCGTCGTCGCGGTCGCAGGAGACCGGCCCGGCCAGGCGCAAGCGCTCCTCGGTGCCCTCGCGCAGCGCCCCGCGCGCGTGCCCTGGGAGGTCCTCGCCCTGCCGGGGCGCTACGTGAGCGGCGAGGAGTCCGCGCTCGCCCGCGCTGTGGGCGGCCACGAGGCCCTGCCGCGTTTCCGCCCCGACAAGTCCCTGCCCTTGCGCAGCGCGCGGCGCCGCCGCGTGCTCGTCCACAATGCCGAGACGCTCGCGCACCTCGCCCTCGTCGCTCGCCACGGCGCCGAGTGGTTCCGCTCCCACGGCACAACGGACGCCCCGGGAACCACCCTCGTCACGGTCAGCGGGGCTGTCGCGCGCCCCGGCGTGTTCGAGGTCGACTACGGCATCCGCCTCATCGAGCTCCTCACTCGTGCCGGTGCGGAGCCCCGCGTGCAGGCCGCACTGCTCGGCGGCTACGGGGGCGCCTGGCTCGCGGGCCGTGACTTCGGGGTCGCCTGCACGCCGGTCGATCTGCGCCGCGTCGGCGCGACGCTCGGCCCCGGCATCGTCGTCGCCCTCGCCGAGGACGCCTGCGGTCTCGCGGAGACCGCCCGGATCGCCCGCTTCATGGCCGGCGAGAGCGCGGGGCAGTGCGGCCCGTGCGTCTTCGGTCTGCCTGCGATCGCCGCCGACCTCGACCAGCTCGCCGCCGGCCGGGGTGGCCACGGCGCGCTCCAGCGACTGCAGGGCCACCTCGACATCGTCGAGGGCCGCGGGGCCTGTCGCCACCCCGACGGCGTCGTGCGCCTCGTGCGCAGTGCGCTCGAGGTCTTCGCCGAGCACCTCGCGCTCCACGCCGCCGGCCGGCCCTGCCCGCATGGCACGCGTCCGTCTCTGTTCGGCCCGCCGCCGCTCGCCATCAGGAGATAGCCGGCCGCGCGTCCGCCCGACGCCCGGCGGCCGCGTTCCGGGCGCGACGCCGATGTCGTGGGCGCGACGTGTCGGGTTCAGTCCGCCGACGCGCCCCGACGCCGCGTCGGGCCGCCGTCGCCGCCGTACTCCTCCTGGAGGTGTCCCCGCCCCGGGTGCCGCAGCCGCTCGAGAGCCGGGCGGCCATCGCCCGAGGTCCTAAGCAGGATGTAGGTGACCACGTAGACCAGCGCGAACACGGTCCCGAGGGCAGCCCAAAGGGCCGGCATCGCCCGCACCTCCTTCCCACCGTTGCGGCGGGCACGTGGCTCGCCGGCACGACGCTGCAGTCGCTCCCCGGGCAGGCAGCCGGCGCCGCCATGCTACGGCGCCACCGGGGCGGCACCGCCCATCGACCGGGCGCGGCCGATTGGCGGTTTCATGCCGGCCGCACGGGACACGCCGGTCCCGCCGGGCCGATCGGTCGCGCCACCGCGTTCTCCGGCCGTGACTCCCGATCGGCTTGGCACGAGCCGCGCGCGCTCAGCGGACGCGGCGCGCGCCGCTCGACGCGGCGACGCGCCGCAAGCTCGGTGCCGTGAGGCGGCGAGAGGAAAATGCGTCCGCGACGGCCGCCGCGACCTCGCCGGCGCGACCGGCTTCGACGAGAGCGATCGCGCTCCCGCCGAATCCCGCCCCGGTGAGGCGCGCACCGAGCGCCCCGGCGGCCATCGCGGCGTCGACCGCGAGGTCGAGTTCGGCGCAGGACACCTCGAGGTCGTCGCGCAGGGACGCATGCGACGCGCTGAGCAATGCTCCGAGCGCGCGCTCGTCGCCGGAGGCCAGCGCCTGTGCGGCCTCGAGAACCCGGTTGTGCTCGGAGACCACGTGGCGCGCGCGGCGGTACAGCTCGTCGTCCCCGGCGAGTGCGTCGATCCCGATGCCGGCCTCGATCGCCTCGCGCAGGGTCCGCACCCCGAGCCGGCGCGCCGCCTCGGCAAAGGCGTGGCGCCGGTTTGCGTAGGCGGAGCTCACGAGCGCGTGCTTGACCCGCGTGTCGACGAGCAAGAGCGCGAGCCCCGAGCCTTCAAGGGCCAGGGGGAGCTGGCGGATCTCGAGCGAGCGTGTGTCGAGCAGCATCGCGTGACCTTGCTCGCAGCAGAGCGAAGCGGCCTGGTCCATGATCCCGCAGGGAACTCCGACGTACCGGTTCTCGGCCTCGCGTGCGAGAACCGCGAGCTCCATCGGCTGGAGGTCGACCCCGAACTGGTCGCACAGGGCGAGGCCCACCGCGCACTCGAGCGCCGCCGAAGAGGACAGCCCGGCGCCGGTCGGCACGTCGCTGCGCACGAGGAGATCGAGCCCACCGACGCGATGCCCGGCGTTCTCGAGCGCGCGCGCGACGGCGACGGGATACGCACCCCAACCCGGCGGCAGCCCGTCGGTATCAAGGTCGTGGGTGAGCACGCTGCCACCGCCGACACCATCGGAGGCCATCTTCCAGATCCGGTCCGTGCGCCGGCGCACCTCGACGGTCGTGACCTCGGCGGTCGCGAAGGGCAGGACGAAGCTGTCGTTGAGGTCGGTGTACTCACCGATCAGGTTCACGCGTCCGGGCGCGGCATAGACCGCCACGGCCGCGGCGCCGAACAGCTCGCCGAAGGTCGTGCTCACCGCACGGCGGGGGGACGGGCACGCCCGCCGAGCGCGCGCAGGCGCTCGGCGGCTGCTTCGGGGAGGATGTCGTTCGTGAAGGCGTCCATCGCGGACTCCGAGCCGGCGAGGTACTTGAGCTTGTCGTCGGCGCGCCGAGACGTGAACAGCTCGAGGTGGCACGCGACGAGATCACGCGCTTCGTGCACCGGCGCCTGGTGCCAGGCGGCGATGTAGGGCGCGGGCACGCTGAAGAGCCGGGCGAATCGCCCGAAGAGGTCGAGTAGCACGCCGGGGAGCTCCTCGAGCGCGTCGGGACCGAGCGCCGCGAGATCGGGGACGCGCTCGTTCGGGTAGCAGTGGACCTCGTAGGGCCAGCGCGCGGCGAAGGGCACGAAGGCGGTCCAGTGCGCGCGCTCGAGAACGAGGCGTCGGCCGTCTGCCCGCTCGGCCGCGCAGAGGTCGTCGTAGAGGTTGCGGCCGGTTCTCTCCCGGTGGCGGTGCGCCGCGGTGATCGCGCGCTGGAGCCGTGGGGCGACGTAGGGGTACGCGTAGATCTGCCCGTGCGGGTGGTTCTGGGTGACGCCGATCTCTCGACCGCGGTTCTCGAAGCAGAACACCTGCTCGACGTCGTCGCGCCGACCGAGCGCGACGCTGCGGTCGATGAGCGCCGCGAGCACGAGTCCGACGCGCTCCTCGGAGAGCGCGGCGAAGGTGCCGTCGTGGTCGGCGGTGTAGCAGATGACCTCGCAGCGACCTCCGGCGGGCACCTCGGCGAGCACGTCGCCGGCGTCGGCGGGGGCGCCCCGGCCATCGGCGCCGAGAGCCGGGTAGCGGTTCTCGAAGACGACCACCTCGTAGTCATGCGCCGGGATCTCCGTGAGGCGCTCCGACGAGCTCGGACACAGCGGGCACTGATCGTCTGCCGGAAGCAGCGAGCGGTCCTGGCGGTGCGCCGCGTAGATCACCCACGCGTCCTGCAGGCGGTCGTAGCGCAGCGTCGAGCGCCGCGCCCGTGCCGCGAGGCCCCGCCGATCCGGAGGCGCGGGAGGTGGCGCGGGCGAGGAGGAGTAATAGATGATCTCGCGACCGTCCGAGAGGATCGTCGCGCTGCGCCCCCGGACCATGACGGTCACATCCCGCGCCCGAACGGCACGCGCCCCCCGGTGCGGTCGCCGAGGCGCGGCCACGGAGGGACGCCACGGGTCTCGGCTCGATCGGGCCCTCGACAGGTCGTCACCGACCGGCAACCCTACCTGAGGCCCCGCAAGGTGCCACCGCCGCGATCGGACCTTCGGCGCCACCGTGCAACAAGGCCGGCCGCCGCCGGTGACGGCCGCGAGCGCCTCAATGCCGGGCGGGCCGAGCCCGGGCGCCGGCACGCCGCCGTCGCAGGGGGAAGACGCCCCCGCAGCCTGACGACGACCCGGTAGACGGCCGCCGCCACCACGCTCGACGGCGGCATCACGCACAGCCATCCCAGCACCGCGCGGCCGCGTCCACCCGCGACCAGAGCACGACCCACCGCGCGGTGGCCGCGCTCGCAGCGACCGTCGCGGCCGACCCACCATGCCGCCGCACGCACGTCGGCCTGGCTCAGCCCGAGCGCGCCGAGCGTCGCGCCGTCGAGGCTCTGGTAGGGAACGGCGCGCTCGCCGTGGCGGAAGCCCCGCTCAACAAAGAGGGCGGCGGCCGTGCAAAAGCCGCACTCCCCGTCGAAGATCAGCACCGCCAGACCCTCACCTGAGGGGGTCCCAGGGCTGCTGACGCCGCATCACCCCGGCCCGGCCTCCTCCGGGGGGACGGCTCGGGCAGCGCCGCACGCGCCCGGTGCGCCCGGTGCGCGCTGGAAGGCCCTGCCTCCTGTGGGCGAGACCCCTCAATGCCCGACCGACCGGCACGCCGCGGCACTGACGCTTCGCACACCACGACCCCGAATGCTGGCCGGAGGAAGGGGGCGAGCGGGCATCAGCGCACCTCGCGCAGCACCTCGAGTGCTCTGTCGGCATGGGTGTCCATGCGGATCTCGCTCTTGATGACCGCGAGCACCCGGGACTCGGGGGAGATGACGAAGGTCCAGCGCTTGACCGGGAGGGGCCCGAAGCTCCGGCGGACCCCGAACTGCTCGGCGACGCTCATGTCGGCGTCCGACAGCAGCGGGTAGTCGAAGCCGTGCAGCTCAGCAAAGCGCAGCTGCTTGTCGACGGGGTCGGCGCTGATCCCGACCCGCTGCGCCCCCAGCGCGGCGAACTCCGCGCCGAGATCACGGAAGTGGCAGCTCTCGGCCGTGCAGCCCTTGGTCATCGCGGCGGGATAGAAGAAGAGCACGACGGGCCCCTGCGCCAGGAGCTCCGAGAGTCTGCGACGCGTTCCGGTCTGATCAGGCAGCTCGAAGTCCGCGACCTCGTCTCCGACCTCCATCTCGCCTCCTCCTCTCGGACCGCAACCGCACCGGACGGCTCGCCTTCCCGAAGCGGCTCACCCCGGCTTCCAACCTCGTCGCGACCCCGCGGATTCCCGAGGCCGCCGCCTCACCCGGACGAGCAGAGCCGATCCGAACGGCGGCGACCGGCAGGAAGCGGCCGGACCGACGCGCGTCTCACCCGTCGACCGGGCGCGCGCAGGCCAAGCGCCCTCTTTCGACCCCTCGACGCTCGCGCCGGGCCCGATCACCGCGGGGCCGGCGCGCCCCCGCGCCTCGGGTGCCCTCCGCCGTGGTGCCGCCAGCGCTGGATGGCATAGACGACGAGCGCCACGCCGACGCACAACACGACGAGCGCGCTCGCCGTGCCGTGCACGTAGATGGCCAGGGTCCTTGCGAGGAAGACCAGGAAACCGGCAACCCCGACCGCGGCGAGCAGGGGCTCCCGACCGGCCAGACCACCGGTGAGCGCGACGACCGCGGTGGTGAGGCCGAGCGCCGCGCCGAGCGCGTCGTAGCGGTCGGCGACCGCCAGCGCGCCTCCCAGCGCGCCGAGCACGCCGACCAGCAAGGAGGCGAGCGGCGGTCGCAGGACGTGCCATCCCCCGAGCCCCGCGAGCACGACCCCGGTCCCCCAAACGGCCCAACCCACCTCTGCCGGGGTCGGGTGCAGGCCGAGCACATCCTGCAGGCCGGCCAGGGCCGCGGCCGCGCCGGCAAGTGAGCTGAGGAACGAGAGGAGCCGGTCCCGGTTGCGCCAGAGCAGGAGGCTGATCAGGAGAACGGCGAGTCCGATCCCGAGAGCGGTGGCGCCGGCGTCGTGGTCCCCGAGGTCCGTCGCCACGACGCCGGCGCCAATCGCGACGCCCGCGGTGCCGCACAGCGACAAGAAGCTTCCGAGGCGCCGCGCCCCGGCGTCGGCGGTGCGCCCGAGGACGGCGCCGGACGCCAGACCGAGCGCCGCCACAACCGCGGCGACCCCCAGCTGGCCGCCGAGGTGCAGGTCGCGCCAGAAGCGCACGACGACGAGCGTGCCGCTCGCGGTGACCAGGACGATCCCGAGATACGCGAGCGCCTCCGCCAGCAGCGGGAGCCCGGCCGACGGCGCCGCTGCCGGGTTCTGCGGAAGGCCCTCGGCCGACCGGCGGGCCTCAAAGCGCGCCAGCGCCGCCGCCTGCTCGGGGGTGATGAGGCCCGCCTCCACCCACCGACCGAGCCTCTCCTCCAGCCAGGGTCCGCGTGAAGGGTGCACCACGGGCACAGGGTCAAGCTAAGAACCCAGCGGCGCGCTCACTAGGGGCAAACGTCACCGATCGTGCGCACAGTGCCCCGCATCAACACATCGTGTGCAGAATGGGCCTGGTTCGCCCCCCGCCCCGGCGTCGGCGTGCGGCGACAGGCGCAACGGCCGCCATGGGGACGCCCCGACGCGTGCTCCCCTGGCGGCGACTGCCGGCGCGGCTCGGGCCGCTTCGCGCGGGCTCGAGGCGCGCTGGTGCCCGCACAGCCCGGTGCGCGCATCAGGTGAGAGAAGTCTCACCTTCGTTTCAGGCTTGGTTCACACCCGGACGCGACCCTGGGCTCATGGCCGATACGGCGCGCCGCTCCACTGTCCTGCACTACTGCCACCACTCGGTGGGGCTCGGCCACCTCGTGCGGTCGCTCGCCGTCGCCGGCGCGCTTGCCGAGCACCACCGGGTCGTCCTCTGCAGTGGCGGGCGCGTCCCCGCAGGCCTTTCCGTCCCGCCGGGAGTGGAGATCGTGGCACTGCCGCCGGTCGGGCGGGCTCCGGACGGCGAGCTCGTCAGCCAGACCCCCGGCGTCACGCTCGACGAGGCGCGCACTCGCCGGCGCGCGCTGCTGCTCGCCTGCTTCGCGGACCTCGATCCCGATGTGGTCCTCGTCGAGCTCTTCCCCTTCGGGCGCCGCAAGTTCGCCCCCGAGATCCTGGCGCTCCTCGACCTCGCACGCTCCGCCGCCCGGCGCCCGAAGATCGTGAGCAGCGTCCGGGACCTGCTGGTGACCGGCCATCCCGACAAGCAGCGGCACGACGACGAGGCCGCGCAACGCCTCGACGCGTACTTCGACGCCGTCATCGTCCACGGCGACCCGCGCTTCGCGCACCTCGAGGACACCTTCCGCCCCGCGACCTGGCCGCGGGTGCCGATCCTTTACTCGGGCTTCGTACGCGCCGCGACCGCCGTGCCGGCGGCGCCCCGGCGACCAGGAGACGAGGTCGTCGTCTCCGCCGGTGGGGGGCTCTCGGGCGCGCGGCTCTTCGACGCGGCGGTCGACGCCCATGTCGGCGACTTCGCGCCCCGGGGCCTCAGGACACGGATCGTCACCGGCCCCTTTCTCCCCGCGGACGACTTCGCCGGCCTGCTCCAGCGGAGCGAGGGCTGCGCCGGGCTGTCCGTCGAGCGCTTCGTAGCCGACCTCGGCACGCAGATGGCGGGCGCGGCGGTGACGGTCAGCCAGTGCGGCTACAACACCGCCCTCGACATCCTGCTCGGCGGGGCGCCCGCGGTCGTCGTGCCGTTCGCCGAGGCCGGCGACGACGAGCAGGTCGAGCGGGCGCGGCGGCTCTCGGCGATGGGCTTGGTCGAGGTCGTCGCGCCCGAAGCGCTCTCCGCGTCCTCCCTCGCCCAAGCCGTCCTCGCCGCCCGGAGACGCCCGCGCCGCACGGTCGCGGTCGACGTCGGCGGCGCAGCCACCACGGCGTCGCTGATCGGCGCGCTCGCGCCGGTCGCGCGCGGCGCTTCGACCCCGCCTCCCACCCTTCCCGAGAACCTCACAACCAGGAGACACGCACCCATGACCGCACCAGGGAACCGGCGCCCGGCATGACCCGGGTCGTCGTCACCGGCGCCGCCGGCTTCATCGGCAGTCGCCTCGCCCACCGCATGCTCGACGAGGGCAACGAGGTGATCGGTATCGACGGGTTCACCGACACCTACGACCCGGCCGAGAAGCTCGACCGTGCGAGCACGCTCGCACGGCGACCCGGCTTCACCCTCGTCTCGGGGCACCTCGCGCAGCTCCGGCTCGAGGATCACCTCGACGGGGCGGAGGTCGTCTTTCACCTCGCCGGGCGCGCCGGTGTGCGCGCGAGCTTCGTGCTCGAGGCGCGGTACCGCTACGACAACGTCACCTCGACCGAGCGCCTGGTCGCGGCGTGCCAGCGCGCGGCGTCGCTCCGCCGCCTCGTCTACGCCTCGTCGTCCTCGGTCTACGGGGACGCTCCCCTGCCCTTCCACGAGGACGGGGCGACGCTTCCCGTCTCGCCCTACGGCGCGTCCAAGCTCGAGGCCGAGCAGATCTGCCTCAAGGCCAACGGCACGGACCTCGAGACCGTCGCGCTGCGCTACTTCACCGTCTACGGGCCCGGGCAGCGCCCGGACATGGGACTGCGCATCTTCGCCGAGGCCGCGTGGGCCGACCGCCCCCTCGAGGTCTTCGGTGACGGGAGCCAGAGCCGCGACTTCACCTACGTCGACGACATCGTCGAGGCGACCGCGCGCGCCGCATGGGCCCCGGTCGCCGGGATGGCCATCAACGTCGGCGGCGGGGAGCGCGTCACGCTGCTCGAGGTCCTCGACTACCTCGAGGAGATCGTGGGCCGCCCCCTGCGGGTTCGCCTCGGCCCCTTCGCCCAGGGTGACGTTCGGCACACTGCGGCGGACCTGAGCCGCGCCCGGGACCTCCTCGGCTTTGGTGCCTCGACCCGCTTCCGGGACGGCTACCGCGCCGAGGTGGACTGGCTCCGCCCTGCCGGCGCGCACGGCGAAAGGCGCACGGCATGAGGGCCCACCACCACCACCACGCGCGCGCGGCGCGCAAGCTCCTGCTCTACTCGCACGACACCTACGGGCTCGGCCACCTCCGCCGGAACCTGCGCATCGCCAACCACCTCCTCGGCGTCGACGACACCCTCCAGATCGTCCTCGTCTCGGGTTCGCCCGTCTCGGGTCACTTCCCACTCCCCCGGGGCCTCACGCTCGTCAAGCTGCCCTCGGTACGCAAGGTCGGCGCGGAGCAGTACCAACCGCTGGACCCGCGCCTTGGCATCGGTCTGATCCGTCGTGCCCGGACCGCGATCATGAGCGACGTCGTCCGCCGCCTTCGGCCCGACGTCCTGCTCGTCGACCACTCGCCCGCCGGGATGCACAACGAGCTGCTCGGGGTGTTCGACACGGTGCGCCACCACTGCCCAGACACGCGCATCGTGCTCGGACTGCGCGACATCCTCGATGATCCCGCCGCCGTGATCCGCACGTGGGGGGCACAGGACCTCTACCGGGTCATCGCCGAGGCGTACGACCAGGTCGTCGTCTACGGATCGCGCGAGGTCTTCGACGTCGGCACCGGGTACCGGCTGCCCGAGCCGGTGCGCCAGCGCCTCGTGTACTGCGGGTACCTGCGCCCGGCCCGAGGCGGCGAAGCCGCACGCGGCGAGGCTCCCGAGATCGAGAGCCCCTACCTGCTCGCCACGGCCGGCGGGGGCGGCGACGGCGCGGCCGCGTTGGCCGGGGCCATCGACGCCGGGTCCCTGCTCGACGCCCGCGTCCTCGCGGTCGCCGGCCCGCTGATGGACGACGCCGACTACGCCGGTCTCGAGCGCGCGGCGTCCCGATCCGGTTCGGTCCGACTCGTGCGCTTCCACCCGCACCTTCAGGCCGCGATGGCCGGCGCGCGCGCGGTGGTGACGATGGGCGGCTACAACTCCCTGAGCGAGGCCGTCGCAATGGGCGTCCCGACCGTCGTCGTCCCGCGGCGCGAGCCCCGCCTGGAGCAGACGATCCGCGCGCGGCTGTTCGCCGAGCGCGGCCTCGTGCGCGTCGCCGAGCTCGGCGCGGATCTCGGCACGCGCATCGCGGCGGCCGTCGCGGACGGCTCCACCAGGCCCGTCTCGCCCCTCGACTTCGGGGGTCTCGAACGTCTCTCGGACGTGCTGCTGTCCCCGGCGCTCCCCCAGCACGGCGCGGCGGGCCGCGCCCCCGGTGCCGAGGAGACCGACTTCGCCGACAGGCTGCCGGCATGACGGGCCCCTCGGCACCGACGGGGGGGACGGTCGGCTACCTCACCAAGCGCTTCCCCCGCCTGTCGGAGACCTTCATCCTCGACGAGATCCTCGGGCTCGAGGCGGCCGGGGTGCCCCTGCGACTCTTCGCCGTCGCCGACCCGGGCGAGACCACGGTGCAGCCCGACGTCAGCCGGGTGGCGAGCCCGGTCGTCTACCTCCGCAACCCGGCCGGGCCCGCGGCGCGGGCGCGCGACGGTCTCTCGACGGTCGCGGCGCATGCCCGCCTCCTAGCGCGCGCACCGAGGCGCTACCTCGGCATCGTCGCCTACATCTTGCGGGAGCGCCGGCACCGCTCGACGCTGGTCAACTTCGCGCAGGCCGGACGCCTCGCCCGGATGCTCGAGGACGCGGGTGCCCGCCACCTGCACGCGGCCTTCGCCCACGGGCCGGCCTCGGTCGCCCACTTCGTCCACCTGCTCACCGGCCTGGATTTCAGCTTCGCCGCGCACGCGAAGGACCTCTACGTCACCGCTCCCGACCTGCTCGCCCGCAAGGTGAAAGACGCGCGCTTCGTCCTGGTGTGCTCCCAGTCGGCGGCGGACGAGCTCACCCGGCGCGCCGGCGGCGACACGAAGGTCGTCCTCGCCCCCCACGGCGTCGACACGGCGCGCTTCGCGCCGCGCGCGGGCGCGGCGCGCCCGCCGGGAGCCCCCCTCCGGGTGCTCGCGGTCGGCCGCCTCGTCGAGAAGAAGGGCTACCTCGTCCTGCTCGAGGCCCTCGCCACCCTCGAGCGCCGCGGCGTCGCCGTGACGTGCCGGATCATCGGGGCGGGGCCCCAGCGCGCGCTGCTGGCGGAGCGAGCGGCCCTGCTTGGCATCGCCGGATCGGTCGAGTTCGCGGGCGCGCGGACCCACCAGGAGATCGCGGCCGCGTATCAGGACGCCGACGTCTTCGTGCAGGCGAGCGTCGTGCTCGAAAGCGGCGACCGCGACGGCATCCCCAACGCGCTGCTCGAAGCGATGGCGAGCGGGCTCGCCGTTGTGGCGAGCGACGTCGCCGGGATCCCCGAGGTGGTCGCCCCCGGCTGCGGGCTGCTCGTGCCGCCCGGCGACGCCACCGCCCTCGCCGACGCGCTCGGACGTCTCGCCGACGACGAGCCGCTGCGCGGCGCGCTGGGGCGCGGCGCACGCGCCCACAGCGTCGCGGCGTTCGACCGGGGCGAGTGCGTCCGGGCGATCGTCCCGCTCTTCACGGCCGCGTGGCGGCGTTCGGTCGCGCGCGCCGTGGTCGAGGAGCACCGCCTCGCGCCGGTCGCGCAAGGCGCGCGCGCCCGATGAGGCGACGCTTCTACGCGCACCTCCGGCCAGTCCGGGCGATGCTCGCGGTCGGTCTCGGCGCGAGCGCGCTCGCAGCGGTGATGGCCTGGGCGAGCCCGTGGCCACTCAAGTACATCGTCGACAGCGTCATCGGCCACCGTCCGCTGCCCGGCTTCCTCGGGTGGCTGCCCGCAGGGCGCGACAGCCGGCTCGTGGCGCTCGTGCTCGCGATGCTCGCCATCGCCGTGGTCCTCGCCCTCGCCGACTACCTCTCGACCCGGCTCGTCGCGACGGCGGGCCAGCAGGTCGTCTTCGCCATCCGCAGCGAGCTGTTCGGTCACCTCGAAGCCCAGGGCGCGAGCTTCCACCAGCGTCGGCGCACCGGGGACCTCCTCGCCCGCCTCGGCGGGGACGTCCAGGCGATCCAGTCCGCGGTGGTGAATGCAGTCCCGACCCTCGTTCGCAATGCGCTCACCCTGGTCGGGATGGTCGCGATCATGCTCGTCGTCGACTGGCGCTACGCGCTCCTCGCCCTGGCGCTCGTGCCGCTGCTCGCAGTCACCGCGCGGGGCTACCTCGAGCGGATCCGCTCGATGCAGCGCCTCGCCCGGCGGGCCGACGGCCAGGCGAGCGGCGTGGCCCAGGAGGTGCTGACCTCGATCACCGTCGTCCAGGCCTTCGGCGCCGAGGACGCCGAGGCCGAGCGCTACCGCTCGGCCACGCGCCGCGGCCTCGAGGAGAACCGGCGCGCGATCGTGGCCCAGGCCGAGTTCACGCCGCTCATGACCCTCGCGATGACCGCGTCGAGCGCGCTCGTCGTCTACTTCGGCGCCCGCGCCGTGATCTCGCGATCGCTCAGCGTCGGGGAGCTGCTCGTGTTCATGGCCTACCTGAGGGGCATGTACAGCCCGGTCCGCCAGCTCTCCAAGCTCGCGGGGATCGTCAGCCGGGCCCAGGCGGCGGCCGAGCGCGTCGTCGAGATCCTCGACACCGACGAGCGGGTCCCCGTCTCGCCCGCGCCCCGCCGCGTCGTGCGCGCCAAGGGAGCGATCGAGCTGCGCGACGTGTGGTTCGCATATCCCGGCGGACCCCCGGTCCTGCGCGGCGTGGACCTGGCCATCCCGGCGGGATGCCGCCAGGCCCTCGTCGGCCTGACGGGCTCGGGCAAGTCCACCCTGCTGCGTCTCCTGCCCCGCTTCATCGACCCGACCGCCGGCGCCGTCCTGCTCGACGGCGAGAACCTCGCCGATCTGGCCCTCGACGACCTGCGCCGCCAGGTGGCGCTCGTGCCCCAGGAGCCCTACCTCTTCGCGGCGAGCGTCTGGGAGAACATCGTCTATGGCGGCTCGGGTGGCCGCGCCGACGCGCTGGCCGCCGCGCGCGCGGCCGGCGTCCACGAGGTGATCGACTCCTTGCCCGCCGGCTACGACACGATCGTCGGCGAGCGGGGTGCCACGCTGTCGGGGGGCCAGCGCCAGTGCGTCGCCGTCGCCCGGGCGATGGCCCGCCGGGCACCCGTGCTCGTCCTCGACGAGCCGACGGTCGGCCTCGACGCGGCGCTCGAGTCCGTCCTGCTCGGCGCCTTCGAGCGCGTGGCGCAGGGGCGCACGACGATCACCGTCAGCCACCAGCTCGCCGGCCTGCGCGACGCCCAGCGCATCGCCGTTCTCTCCAACGGGCGCATCACCGAGTCCGGCACCCATGAGCAGCTGCTTGCCGAGCGCCGCGCGTACTGGCGCCTCGAGCGGCTCCAGAGCGGCGGCGACGGCGGAAGCGAGGCTCCCGTGCCACCCACCGTCTTGCACCAACAAGTGACAGGAGCACGATGACCCCCATCGACACCCGACCCAACGTCCGCGTCGCGCAGCCGAAGCGGATCTGCGTCGTCGGCGCCGGTTACGTCGGCCTCACCGCCGCCGCGTGCTTCGCGGCCCTCGGACACGAGGTCCGCTGCGTGGAGCAGGACCCGGGGCGCCTCGGGACCCTTCTGCGCGGCAGGATCCCCATCTACGAACCCGGACTCGAAGAGCTCGTCGGCGCCGGGCTCGCGTCCGGGCGCCTGCGCTTCACCGGGGAGATGGCCGACGCCATCGCTGGCGCGTCGGTTGCCCTTCTGTGCGTCGGCACGCCCCCGCGCGAAGACGGCCACCCCGACCTCCGCCAGATGGCGGCCGCCGCGACCGAGGTCGCGCGCGCCGCGTCGCACGACGTCGTTCTGGTCGTGAAGAGCACGGTCCCGCCCGGGACCTGCGAGGCGCTCGAGCTTTTGGCCTCGGAGGCCGCCGACCCGGGCGTCCGGGTCACGACGGTGTCCAATCCGGAGTTCCTGCGCGAGAGCCAGGCCGTCGACGACTTCTTCCACCCCGACCGGGTGGTCGTCGGCGCCGACGACGACGGGGCGGGGGCGCTCGTCGCGGGCCTGTACCCGAGCGCGTGGCCCCTGCTTCGCTGCGAGCGCCGCAGCGCCGAGCTCGTCAAGTACGCGGCGAACACCTTCCTCGCCCTCAAGATCTCCTTCGCCAACGAGATCGCGGGGCTCTGCGAGCGGGTCGGGGCCGAGGCGACATCGGTCCTCGCCGGCGTCGGGATGGATCAGCGCATCGGCCCGAGCTTCCTCGCCCACGGACCCGGGTTCGGCGGCTCCTGCCTCGTGAAGGACGTGTCGGGGCTGATCGCGACCTCCGAGGCGCTCGGCTACGCGACCCCGGTCGCCCAGGCGACCCTCGAGGTCAACACCTGGGCACGCCAGCGCGTCGTGGACAAGCTCCGCCACGCGCTCGGCCCGCTCGGCGGACGGCGCGTCGCCGTGCTCGGTCTCGCCTTCAAGCCCGGGACCGACGACATCCGGGACTCGCCGGCGATCGACATCGTCGCCGGCCTGCTCGAGGAGGGGGCGGCGGTCACGACCCACGACCCCGTCGCCGTCGCTGCGCAGTTCGCGCACCTCGCAAGCGAGGACCCCTACACCGCCGCGCGGGGCGCGGACGCGCTCGTGGTCGCGACGGGCTGGCCGGAGTTCGCGCTCATGGACCCCGCGCGCCTTGCGGCGGCCATGGCCGGGCGGCTCGTGGTCGACGCCGTCGGCGTTCTCGACGCGCAGGCTGCCGCGCGCTGCGGTCTCGAGGTCATCGCCCTCGGGCGGCCCTCCCTCGACGCCTTCCACCCCGTTGTCGTCGCACCGCTCGAGTGGTGCTTGGACGCCGAGCTCGTGTGAGCGCCCTCGTCCTCGTCCGCCACGCCGAGAGCCAGTGGAACGCGCGTGGCCTGCTCACCGGCTGGGGCGATCCGCCCCTCACCCGCCGCGGCCGCGCGCAGGCGGCCGCGGCGGGCCGGCACCTCGCGGCCGGCGGCGCGGGCTTCGACGTCGTCCACACGAGCGCGCTCAGCCGCGCCCAGGAGAGCGCGGCGCTCATCTGCGCGGCGACCGGCGGCACGGACCTCACGATCCACAGCGACTGGCGGCTCAACGAGCGTCACCTCGGTGCCCTCGAGGGGCTGTCCAAGGCCGAGGTGAGCCAACTCTTCGGCAACCCCGCGCGCCGACGCTGGCGCGACGACCCCCGCGCCCTGCCGCCGCCCCTCGACCCGGGCGACCCGCGCCACCCCCGCCGCGACCCGCGCTACGCGTGCCTCGCGGACCGACAGCTCCCAAACGGCGAAGATGCCGACGCTGCCGGCCGGCGCGCGCTGGCCGCCTGGCACGACGCGATCGTCGCCGACCTGCGCGCCGGACGGCGCGTGCTCGTCGTCGCCCACCAGGGGCCGCTTGGCGCGCTCGCGGGACACCTCGGCTCGAGGGGCGGCACCAGGATGGCAAACGCCGAGGTGCTCATCGTGGACCTCGCCCTTGCGCCGGCCTGCTGCGGCCTGCCGGGATGAGCGCCGATCGCCGGTCGCACGCGCCCGCCGGAGGACCGGACGCGTCCCGGTAGCCTGAAAGACGTGCTGGGCGCGACCCGCCGGCTTGCGAGGCGCTGGGGTCGCTTCGGCATCACCACCCGGTTGATGGTGGGTCACACCGTGCTGCTCGTCGTCGTCATCGGGGCGATCGTCTGGCAGTCGGACCGGGTGATCACCGGCCGTCTCGAGCGCGCCCTCAATGTCGAGCTCGCCGACGAGGTCACCGAGTACAGGAGCGCCGCCGCGAGCCGGCCGCCCGACGAGAGTCTCGCGACCTTCTCCCGCGCCTACCTCGAGAGCCACCCCCCGGGACGCAACCTCCTCCTCGTGCTCGGCACCCGCGCCGCTCCTGCTCTCACGAGCCCGCGGTCGGCCTTCCTCACCGGTGCGGCCCCGGTGCGACGCTGGATCGCGCACCCCCCGGGAGAAGCGACGCTCGTGACCTACGCGACGGCGAGTGGGACCTACCGGATGCTCGGCGCCCCGGTGCACCTCGACGGGCGTCACGTCGTCACCTTCGTCGCCGCGGCCGACCTCACCTCGCTCAACCCAGACCGCAACGAGCAGCTCGCGATCGCCGCCCTCGAGGGTCTCGGCGCGCTGGTGGCGGCTGTGGCGGGCGGCTACTACCTGCTGCGCCGGGTCCTGCGGACGGTCAACCGGGTGACCGAGGCGGCCCGCGAGGCGCGCGGCGGCGACTTCGCCCACCGCCTCTCCTACGGGGGTCCCGACGACGAGGTCGGCCGCCTCGCCCGCACGATGGACGACATGCTGGCGCAGCTCGACGCCTCCTTCACGGCCCACCGCCAGCTCCTCGCGAACGTCTCGCATCAGCTGCGCACACCCCTCACGGTCGCGCTCGGGCACCTCGAGGTGCTCGCCCGCGCAGAGAGCGCCGGCGCCGCCGAGCAGAGCGAGACCGTTGCGCTCGTCATCGACGAGCTGGCCCAAATGTCGTTGATGGTGCAGCGGGTCCTGCTCCTCGGCCAGGCGCTCGAGCCGGACTTCCTCCTCGAGGAGGAGGTCGAGCTCCCCGCGCTCCTCGAGGAGGTCTTCGACGCCGCCCGCGTGATGGCGCCGCGCAAGTGGTCGCTCGGCCCCGTCCCGGACCTCCAGGTGCGCGTCGACCGCAGCAAGCTGCGCGGCGCCCTGCTCAACATCGTCGACAACGCCGTCAAGGCCACCAGTGAGACCGACGCGATCGCCCTCACGGCCACGCTCGGGACCGACCTCGTCCTCGAGGTGGCCGACACGGGACGGGGCATCCCGGCGGCGGAGCAGGCCGCGGTCTTCGACCGGTTCCGACGCTCACCGACCAGCCGCTACACCGGAAGCGGCCTCGGCCTCGCGATCGCGAAGGCCGTGGCCGAGGGCCATCACGGTGAGATCGCGCTGTCGAGCGCTCCGGGACGGGGCACAACGGTGCGCATCGTCCTGCCCGCGGGACGCGTCCGCCGCGCGCCGCGCGCGCTTCCCGCCCCCAACGCGAAGCCGTGACCTCGATCCTTGTCGTCGAAGACGACCACCGCATCGCCGCGTTCTTCGCCAAGGGACTCGCCGCCGAGGGCTACACGGTCACGACGGCCGGCGACGCAGGCGCCGCGCTCGACGCGCTCGCCGGCGCGGGCGACGGCCTCTCGCTCGTCCTGCTCGACCTCGGCCTGCCCGACGTCGACGGCATGGCGCTGCTGCGCGAACTGCGCGCCGCCAACGCGCGCGTGCCGGTCCTGATCGTCACCGCCCGGCAGAGCACGAGCGACAAGGTCGCGGGCCTCGACGCGGGTGCCACCGACTACATCACCAAGCCGTTCGCGTTCGACGAGCTGCTCGCCCGCATCCGCGCTGCACTGCGGGCCGCAGACCCGGAGACCTCGAACGTCCTCAGCGTCGAGGACCTCACCTTCGACCTCGTCTCCAAGACCGCGCGCCGCGGTGGGCACAGCATCGAGCTGACCCCGCGGGAGTGGGCCCTCCTCGAGATGTTCATGCGGAATCCGACCCAGATCCTGTCGCGGGTGCAGATCCTCAACCGGGTCTGGGACTACGGCTTCGACCCCGGCAGCAACATCGTCGACGTCTACGTCGGCTACCTGCGACGCAAGCTCAACCGCCCCGGGCTCACGCCGATGATCCAGACCGTCCGTGGCGCCGGCTACCGCCTCGTCCCCCGCGCCTGAGGTCCGCGGCCACCTGAGACCGGGCGCCGCGGCCAGCCTCGGCGTCGCATGGCGTCACGTCACGCTGCGTTGCGCCAGCCGATCCGGCGCGCCGGCGGGCGCCGTCTCAGCGGCCGCGCCCGTCCCGGTCGAGGACGAAGAGCGCGGCGCCCACGACGTCGGGGTCATAGCGCCGACCGCTGTTGTCCTCGAGCTCCTGGCGAGCCGTCTCGACTCCGAGGGCCGGGCGGTAGGGGCGGTGGCTCGTCATCGCATCGACGACGTCTGCGACCGCGACGATGCGGCTGTGCAAGCTGAGCTCCTCGCCGCCGAGACCGTCGGGATAGCCCGAACCGTCGAGGCGCTCGTGGTGGTGCAGGACGATGTCCAAGATGGCCTCGGGGAGCCCCGACGCGTCGAGGATGGCGGAGCCGACCGCGGGATGGCTGCGCATGATGTCCCGTTCGGGCGCGGAGAGGGGCCCGGGGCGGGCGAGGATCTCCGCGGGCACGGCGACCTTGCCGAGGTCGTGGAGGCTCGCGCCAAGGACGATCTCGTTGACGCTGTCCTTTGAGAGGCCGAGGCGCTCGCCGATCTCGCGGGAGAGGTCGGCAACGTGCAGCTGATGGCCGGCCGTGTAGGGATCGCGGAACTCCGTCGTCCGCACGAGCGCGTCGACGAGCGCCTTCTGGTGGCGCGCGGCCTGCGCCTCGCGCTCGGTCTCGTGGGTGACGTCGCGGGCACTCACGACGATCCCGGCGATGGCGGGATCGTCGAGCTGGTTGTCGGCGACGAGCCTCAGGTGGACGCGGTTGCCGGCGTCGGTCCTGACCGCGAGCGTGACGGGCTCGTGCAGACCGGGCCGGTCAAACAGCGCACCCAGCTCGGCAACGGCATCGGAGATCGCCTCCGGATCGAGCCTCGCCATGATGGCCTCGAGCGCGGGGGCGCCCGCCATGTCCCCGAAGAGGCCGGCGGCCGCGGGATTCATGTCGGTCAGCCGACCGTCCGCGCCGATCACGAGAATGGGGTCGGCCGTGTGCTGGATCAGGGCCTCCTGGCGCCGGCGCGCACCGACGACTCCGCTGATGTCGTCGGCGTAGCCGAACATCCGGCCGAGATCAGGACGCCAAAGCACCGTCACCCGCACCCAGATTGCGGTGCCGTCCGGGCGCAGGTAGCGCTTCTCGATCTGGCGCCCGGCCTCGGCGCGCTCGGGCTCGGTGCCGAGCAGGACGCGAGTCGCGACGAGATCGTCGGGATGCGTGAACTCGACCGGTGAGTGGCCGATGAGCTCGTCGCGCGAGCGCCCGACCAGCGCACAGTAGGTGTCGTTGACCGCCACGATCTCGCCGGTTGCGGAGAGCTCCACCAGCGGCAGGACTCCGACCGCCTCCAGCCAACCGTCGAGGATGCTGCGCTCCGCTCCGCTGTCGCCCAAACCGCCGCCCCCCATCCTGTGCCCGCACCACGGTGGACCGGGTGCCGCCCGAGAGTAACGCCGACGCCCCCGAGCACCACAGCGGATGGCGCGCCCCCCGTCGTCGGCTCCGTCGCGCCCGGGCGACCGCGCGCCGCGCCCGGCGTCTTCTGAGGGGGGAAAGACCCGGGCGCGGGACCCCGACCTCCGGTGCAAGGGACTTCGCTGTGTGCACGCCCACCGCTCCAGGACGGACCTCGCGGGCCTCTTGACCCAGGTGCGCCGCGTGCGGGCCGCGTCGCCGTGCCCAGCGCGTCCGGCATCGGCGCGCGTCTCGGCACGACCGGTCCACCCCGCCGGCCGGTCGGCGGTCATGGCCTTCGGCGCGCCGGCGCGCCCGGGGGGAGGGTCCCCGCGTCACTTTTCCGTTTTGGAGCCCGCCGACCCGACGCGGTCGCGACGGACCACCGTGTGCCAGCACGCACCGCGTTGGCGCCGTGGGAAAGAGCGCTCTCCGCGACGGCGTGCGGCGCGTGGGGAAAGGGTGCCGGCCCGGCGAGCCGGGGCGCGGCGCCCGCCGGCGGTCCCGGGTGCCCCCCGAGGTCGGTGATCCGGCCCTTTCAGCCGTCAGAGGCGGGATTGATCTCGCGTGGGCGCTGGGCTCTGCGCTGCTCGAGCTCCTCGAGTCGCCACCAGGGGACTGTGCAGCCCTCGGGCAGGTGGATGCCGAGGGTCTCGGCGCGCGCGCGGTTCTCCGCGAGCGACGCCTCGACCCGCCGGTCCTCTCGCGCCGTCTCGCGATCGAGCTGGCGGAACCACTGAAGGACGATGGTCGCCAACCACACCCCGGTCACGAGCATCGAGAGGATCCAGAAGGTGTCGCCTGCGTTGTGGGTGGCGGCGAGGCTGTTGATCTTGTCCAGGGGATGGGGAAGCTGGGTGATGCCGATGCCGAGGAAGGCCTCGAAGGGCATCCCGAGGAACAGTGAGCCGATGCGCATCGGATGGGACAGGCGCCAGCGGGCCGGGTCGAGGCCGACGATGGGTTGCCAGTAGAGATAACCGACGGAGAAGAACCAGACGTGGGTCGCGTCGTGGAACAAGGGATGCGCGATCGAGTACGGGTAGAGGCCCGTCATGAAGTAGACGTACATCGTCCCGTAGTAGAGGAACCAGCCGACGATCGGGAAGCTGAGCGCGGCGAGCGGGGCGCTGTGGACGACTCTCAGAACCCGGACCTGGTTGTTCCGCCCGACTGCCTGGGAGATCAGCGTCACCGGCTTGCCGAGAGCGATGAGCGGCGGCGCCAGCATCATGATCAGCACGTGCTGGATGACGTGCATCGTCACATTGACCGAGTCGTAGGCGGCGAACCCCGAGCCGACGGCGATCCAAAGCACCGCGATCCCCGAGACGCACGCCGTCGTGCTCCACGGCGACCAGCGCCGTCCGCGTTGCGCGAGCCGGTGGACCCCCGCAAGGTAGAGGCCGAGAGCGACCAGCTCGAGCAGGTCCGCCAGTAGGGAGAGCGGGTCCGTCTGGACGCCGGTGACAAGGACGTGCAGGCTCACGGCGCCGTGCGGGGCTGCGCCGTAGGTGAGAGGCAGGAAGGGCATCAGGACACCGGATCTGAAAGGTGCAAGAGCACGGCGCTTGTCCGGCTCCCGAACCGTCGGCTGCAACCTAGCACCGCGCCCCGCACAAGGTGGCGCCGAGCCCCGAGGGGCGGCGCCGCCCGGTGACGACTCGCGCCGCGTGGGACGCCCGTGCCGGGCGCAGATCGCAGGCCACCTGCGCGGCCGACGGCGAGGCCCGGGCGGACAGCCCCGGCGCGGCCGAGCGCGCTTGGGAGTCCCAGCGTCACCCGGTCGGCGTCGGGGCGGGGATAACGTACGATCCTTGCCCGCTCACCACTCCCACGCGGTCTTCGGGTCCCACCGGCGGACGCGCCGTTTCGCCGCGAGCCTCGTCGCCCTCATCGGCATGGTCACCCTGGCGTCCGCGCTCTCGCCTCCGCTCGGCGCGCGTGTGCGCACCCTCGAGGAGATCCTGCCGGTCGTCGTGCCCGAGACCGCCGCGGCTCTCTCAGCGGTCGCCGGGCTCGGTCTGCTCGTGGTCGCGCGCGGCGTCCGCCGCGGGCAGCGACGCGCCTGGGCGACGTGCATGGTCCTGCTCACCTCCTCGGTCGTGCTCCACCTGCTGAAGGGGCTCGACGTCGGGGAGGCGACCGTCTCCGCGGCGGTGGCGGGCTACCTGTGGCTGCGCCGCGACCGCTTTCCGGCCGCGTCGGACACGCCGAGCCTGCGCCGTGGCATCCCGGCGCTCGCCGCCGCAGTTGCGGCCGCGCTCGCCGGCGGCGCCGTCGGCATCGAGACGAGCACGTGGCTCGCGGCGCTCCACGGCCACGGTGCGGGGCGCATGCCGCTCGGTCGCGCGTTCGCGGCCTCGGCGGGCCGCCTCGTCGGGATCGACCTCGTGGCCCTGCCCCACCGCTTCGCCGCGTTCTTCGACCCGGCGATGTCCACCGCCGCGGCGGGCATCGCGCTCGGCGCCCTCGCGCTGGTCTTCCGCCCCGCGGTGGCACACTGGCACGGCCGCGACGAGACGCTCCGCCGGCTCGCGCGCGCCCGGGCGATCGTGCGCCGCCACGGCGGGGGCACGCTCGACTACTTCGCGCTGCGCGAGGACAAGCGCTTCTTCTTCGCCGGGGACTCCCTCGTCGCCTACGCGGTCTACGGGACGTTCTGCCTCGTCTCGCCGGACCCGATCGGGCCGGCCCACGAGCGGGCGGAGGTGTGGCGGGCGTTTCGCGCCTTCGTCGACGCGCAGGGCTGGGCGCTCGGGGTGCTCGCCGCCGGCGCGCCGTGGCGCGAGCTGTATCGCGCCGGAGGGATGCGCGAGCTCTACATCGGCGACGAGGCGGTCGTGGCGCTCCAGGAGTTCAGCCTCCAGGGAGGCACCGCCAAGGGCCTTCGCCAGGCGGCAGGGCGCGTGGCGCGACACGGCTACACGGTCTCGTTCCACGACCCCGCGCAAATCGAACCCGCATTGCGCGCCGAGCTGCGAGCGATCAGCAGCGACAGCCGCCGCGGCGAGGCCGAGCGGGGGTTCTCCATGACGCTCGGACGCCTGTTCGACCCCGAGGACAAGGGCCTGCTGCTCGCGGTCGTGCACGCGCCGGTCGCTGACGGCCAACCGCATGGGACCGCCGGCCGGCCGGTGGCCTTCTGCCACTACGTACCCGCGCCCGACATCAGCGGGTACTCGCTCGACGTCATGCGCCGTGAGCGCGGCACGCACCCGAACGGGCTGATCGACTTCGCCCTGGTCGAGACCATCCGCCACCTCGCCGCGCAGGGCCACGGCGGGCTCGGGCTCAACTTCGCCGTGATGCGGGCCATCTTCGCAGGCGAGACCGGCAGCGGAGCGGTCCAGCGGGCCCAGGCCTGGGCCACCCGGAGCCTCGCGGGCGCGTCCCAGGCCGAGTCGCTCTGGCGCTTCAACGCGAAGTACCACCCACGCTGGGTCTCGCGCTACGCATACTGCGACGCGCCCGAACACGTCATCTCGGCCGCACTCGCGATCGCGCGCGCCGAGTCGCTGTGGGAGCTTCCCCTCATCGGTCGCTTCCTCTCCTCTGCCGCCAGGACTGCCGCACGCGCCGCGTAGGCGCGACCCCACACGCCGGCGCTGCGCGGGCGGGACCGCGCCGTCGCGAAACCGCCGCCCGCCGCGCACCACACGAGCGGGCGTCGTCTCGGCCCCGGACGACACGGGCCACCCCGGCCCGCCGCGCTCTGCCTGGACGCACCAACGACGCCTCGCCAGGCTCCCCCGCCACGACCGTCCCTCACGCAAGCGCGCTCGCACCAGGACTTTCGGCCCTTGCGGCGCGCTGGCACCCGGCGCTCAATCAAAGGGGCGGCCCTGCACGGCGCGTGCGGGGCGGCTTGCGAAGGGAGGTCTCCTTGTTGCGACGACTGCTCGGACTCGGACTCGTCGCCGGCATCGCTCTCGCCGCAGGCGGCGCAACGACCGGCGTTTCGAACGCGCTCGGCGCGACGAGCCCAACACCGCACGTCCTGACCTGCGCCGGCAAGGTCGTGGTGCGGCCAACCAGCTACGTGCTCGCGTGCGCGGATGCCAACACCTACTTCAACGCGATCCGCTGGACGAGCTGGGGGCGCACCGCGGCGACGGGCACCGCCACCTTCGTGCAGAACGACTGCGCCCCGACTTGTGCGGCGGGAAAGTTCCACAAGTACCCGGCGGTCCTCACCCTGTCCGCGCCGAAGTCGACCAAGCTCGGCCTGCTGTTCAGCGTGATCCGCTACCGCTACACGGTGACGGCCTCGACGACCCTGCCGCTCACCCGGCTCTCCGACATCGCGCCGCCCCCGACGCGGCCGCGCTGTTCGAGCAATCCGGCGATCGCGGCCCAGTACGTCATCCCCCCGCCACCGTTTCGCGTCCGCGACATCGCCACCAAGCAGATCGCCCTGCCCCCGGGTGAGCCGGCCGGTGGCGGGCCGACCCTGAAGCGCCTCTACCGAGTGAGCTTCTCGGTCGTCGTGGGGAACGCGGTCCTTCCCGCAGGCCACCGCTACACCCAGTTCGCCTACGTGAACCGGCAGGTGACCACTGCAGCGTGGTGCTTCTTGAAGGGCGGCTCGGGCCCCTAGTCGGGACTCTCCCCGGCCGGTGTGCCCCGCGACGAAAGGGGCACGCCCGCCGGGCGCGGGCGGCGCGCCGTGTCTGTTCGCGGGGGGTGCGCGTCAGTGCAGGAACGCGGCCGAACCCCGGACGAAGAGGTGCCAGCCCAGCCACGCCCAGCCGAGAAAGAGGATTGTGCGAGCCGTCCTTGCGGCAAGAAGACGGCGAATCAGCCTCCCGAGAGTCAGTGACCCGCGCACGGCGCGAATCACCTGGAGCGCGATCCCCGCGATGAGCACGAGGCCGTAGGCGGCGTCGGTGAGCACGGCACTCACGACGCGCGCCTCGCCCTGTCGGACCCGAAGAGCACGGCCCCGAGCGCGATCCACGAAACGAAGAGGAAAGCTCGCTCGGGATGCGAGGCCATCAACGAGTCGGCGATCGAACTGAGCGTCGGATGGGCGCTCCTCGGTGCCGAGAGGTAGGCCTCCGCTTCGACGGCGGCCAGGAGCCCGGCGAGGGTCACCCAGGCCAGAACCTCCCGCCATCGAAACGGTGAACCTGCCCGCAGACGGCCGCCGTGCCACGCGACCCCCGCCACGACCGCGATCGGAAGCGCGACCACCGCTTCCATCGGTGCGCTGAAGGGCCGGAGTCCGGCCCCGAACCAGCCGTAGAGCACAAGGCCCGAAACCGCGGCCGCAGCACCCACGCGGCGGGCGGCGGGCGAAGGTGAGCCCCGAGCTGTCGTCTCCTTCTCCGATCACGACCGGTGACGCCCCAAGTCTAGGGACCCGCCCGCGTCGACACGCCGGCGACGACCTCGGCCACGCGTGGTCCGCCCGTGCCCCCGAGGTGCGCGCCCGGAGCAGCCGACGGGTACGAGATGGCGAGATCCCGTGTTGACTCTGCGCCGACCTGGTCGCGCCGGCCATCACCTCGGTGCCCTCTGACGCGACCGGCAGGGTCGTCGGCCCCTACCGGGCCCGGGCGCGCCGGCGGATGATGCACCGCATTGGAGGTGTCCGATGTCGATTCTCGTCGCCTACGGGTCCAAACAGGGGGGAACTGCGGGGCTGGCGGAGATGGTGGCCGACGCCCTCCGCCGGGAAGGCTTCACCGTCGAGGTGGCTCCCGCCAGCGCGCAAGGCCGCGTCGAGGGTTACGAAGCCGTCATCGTGGGCGGCGCGCTCTACGCCTTCCGCTGGCACCGAGACGCAAGGCGCTTCATCAGGCGACATACGCATGTCCTGTGCAATATTCCGACCTACTTCTTCTCGAGCGGGCCGCTCGATGCGTCGGCGAGCGAGCGGGACATCGCTCCGATCCGGAGCGTCAGGGCGCTCATGGACCGGGTCGGAGCCCGGGGCCACGCAACCTTCGGCGGGCGTCTCACCAGCGACGCGAGGGGCTTTCTGGCCCATCTCATGGCGAAGAGGAACGCTGGGGACTGGCGCGACCCCACTCACGTGCAGTCCTGGACGCACGCGATCGCCGCCGACCTACGGGCCCCGCTGCGCAAGGACGCCTGAGCCCACCGCCCGACCCCGACCCGCCGGGGAGCAGCCGACACGTCGACAGCGCGGCGCTGGGTATCAACGGCGCTCCGGTTCTCTCGGCATGCCGGTCGCGCGCGGCCCGGCGGCTCCGGTGGCCGGCGCGGACACGGCGGGCGGTGCCTTGCAGCCCGCAACGCGGTACACAAAGAGCGGCTCCGAGGGACCGGCGAAGGACCACAGGCGATATCTCGCGACCCCGATCGGGCGCAGCGCGCGGCTCGCCAGCCGGGAGCCGGAGACCACGGCGCACTCGCGGAAGCCCGGCTGAATCCGCGCGTACCACGCTTCGAAACCCGGGACCCGCGGGTCGAGCGCCAGATTCGCGATCGTCCGGCTGTGCGCACCGACCCACTCGAAGCCCGCGTCGACCTCACGCGCCGGAACCCCGCGCGCGACCGCCAGCTCGCCCGCCCGCCAACGGCCCGCGTCGTACGCGTCGGTGTTGAGGGTCACGCTGGCAGCGACGAGCCCGAGCAGGACCCACAACAACGCGGCCACGCCCCGGCCGACGCGTTTTGCCCAGCGCCGCGCCGGGACGCCCCGTGGTCCGCCGCCGAGGAGCAAGAGCACGACGAAGAACGCGAGCGGCCAGAGATAGCGGTCCCACAGGAAGGTCGTGGCGAGCAGGTAGACCACGCTGCCGGCGCCGAAGAAGATCACGAAGATCCGGACCAGCCCCAGCGGACCGGCCCAGTCCCACGTCCTCCACTCCCGGACTCTGTCTCGGTCCCCGCCGAGCGCGAGTCCCGCCAGGGTGGCGCCGGCGACGAGACCCACGACGCTGATGAGATCCCAGAGCGCCTGGGGGAACAGCGCGGGGCGGGATCCGTCGAGCAGGAGCGTCCCCACCGCTCCGCGGCGCGCGAGGAAGTCGCCGACAAAGACGCTGCCAGCGTTCGCGTCCGCGGCGAGTCCGAGCAGGAGGACGAGCACCGCTGACAGTGCGGCGCGCGGCGCCACGGGCGCGCGTCGGCGCCGCCACAGGACGGCCGCGACGGCCGGCGAGACCATGAACGCGAGGGTGAAGTACCCCTGGACCAGGCGGACCAAGGTGATGGTGGAGGGGAGAAGCAGCGGCTGGTGGACCCCGCCGGGTTGGCGGAGCCACCACAGGTAGATCGCGGCGCAGACGAGCAGCTCGACGAGTCCCGCGAGCAGGTACTTCGCCCGGTCCCGCCGCTCGGCGCCGATCGCCGCGCAAAACAGCACGGAAAGCGGCGCCACGACCGCGAACTCACGCACCGCGAACCCGAAGACGCCGGCGGCAAGCGACGCCGCGAGCAGGCCCGCGCGAGAGCGACCACGCCGGCGGATCGCGGCGAGGCCGAGCGCCACGCAGACGAGCTCGCAGCTGGTCGTCGGGACGTCGGTCATGAAGGTCGAGGTGTTTCCCGCGAAGCCGGGCGCGAGGATCAACACGAGAACCGCGCCCGCCGCCCACACACGGCTGAGGATCGAACGGCCGATGTAGTACGCGCTGGCGATCCCGACGACCGCGAGGACCGCAGTGGACGCGGCAAAGCCCCAGGCACCCCCGCCGAGCAGGCGGAGGAACGGCCAGGACCAAAGGACCTGGCCGATCAGCGTCATCGCCACGTACCCGCTGAAGCGCAGCGTTGCGCTCTGGGCAAAGGTCTCGGCCACCCGGCGGTACGCCCAGTCATCGATGCTCGGAAGCGAGAACGAACCCGCGGACAGCGCCAGGAGCGCGGGCAGCACGACCGCGAGCACGCACAAGACGCCGATCACCGACCAGTCCGCTGCCGCCAGCACCCGGTCGGGACCCCGAGGTTCCCGAGATGCCGCAAGGGGGGCGGTCATCTCGACCGGCAGCGGCCGGCTCGCTCGCGGCCAGCGGTCACGGACGAACTCTACTGAGCCCGGTGCGCCGCGGCGCCCCGCGCGTCGGCATCTGAGCCCCTGGGCAACCGCCGAGACCCGGTCGCGCCGGGCGGCCGGCCGGAGCGCCAGGAACCGCTCGTGACCACGGCCGCGAGTGGAGCAAGATCCGGGACCGAAGAAGGGGCGTCCCCGAGCCCGCCAGCCCCCGCGGACCCGGCGACGACGAGGTCGTGGTCGTGGTGGGCTCGGGCACCGACCGCCGCGTCCGGCCTTGCCGTCCCAACAACACTGGCGTCGCGCAGCGCCCTCACCGGTGCCGCGCCGGTCCCGTGGCGCGCCGCCCGGCCATGGGCGCGCGCCGCGCGTGACCTCCCGCCAGGAGAGCCCGAGGGAGCCCGCCGAGCGGCGGTCAGGAGTCGAAGCCGATGCCGAAGCGGTCGAGCAGACGGAGCCACCGGTCGCGCCGGCCCCCGTGCGCGTCCGCATACGCGAGCGAGCGACGGGTGCGCGCCACGACGAGCGAGCGGAGGGGCTCGGGCGGGAACGGAAACGGCTTGGTGTTGACCATCTCCAGCGCCGTTCTCTCCGACGAGATCCCCGAGACGAGATCGACGAGCACGTCCGCGGCGAAACGCGAGGCACCGACACCAAGACCGGTGAATCCGGCCGCGTACGCTACGCGTCCGTGCTCAGCGGTGCCGAAGAACGCGCAAAAGCGCGAGCAGGTGTCGATCGCGCCCCCCCAGGCGTGGGTGAAGCGGAGGCCCTCCAGCTGCGGGAAGGTCTCGAAGAAATGACCGGCAAGCAGTGCGAAGCTGGCGGGTCGGACGTCGCGGCCCCCGCCGATGCCATTGGCGTAGTGGTAGATCGCGTCGTAGCCGCCGAACAGGATCCGGTTGTCCGGCGTGAGGCGGTAGTAGTGGAACTGGTTGCCCACGTCCGAGAGGCCCTCGCGCCCCCTCCAGCCCACGGTGGCGAGCTGTGCGGCGTCGAGAGGCTCGCTCGCAAGGACGTAGTCGTAGACGGGAAGCACGTAGCGGCGCACCTTGGGGACGAGCGGCGGGAACGCGTTCGTCGCCAGCACGGCCCTGTCGGCGATCACCGTTCCCGACGGCGTCGACAGGCGCAGAAAGCGGCCCTCGCCTGACAGAGCGGTCACCGGGCTTGTCTCGTGGATCACTCCGCCGCGCGCCTCGACGGCGCGCGCAAGCCCCCAGGCGAGGCGCGCCGGGTCCACGATGGCGGTCGAGCCGGGACGGCGCAGTCCCCCGAGGTAGGTCGGCGAGTCAACACGCGCGCGCGTCTCGGCCGCGTCGAGCAGCTCGACGTGCTCCCCGTGGTCCTCCGCCGTCTTCGCGCCCTGCGCGAGGGCGGCGACATGCCACCGCCGGGTCGCAACGTCGATCGCACCGCTCCGCTCGTAGCCGCAGTCGATCGCCTCGCGTCTCAGCGTCTCCTCGAGCCCGTCGAGATTCTCCCGACCGAGCCTCTCGAGGACCGCGATCTCGGAGGGGAAGTGCGCGATCCCGTTCTCGAGGCCGTGGGTGAGACTCGCGTCGACGAAGCCACCGTTGCGGCCGGTCGCGGCAGACGCGACGCGGTCGGCCTCGAGCACGACGAGCGCGCACGACGGGTCGCGTTCGAGCGCGCGCAACGCGCTCCACAAACCGGTGAACCCCGCACCGACGACCGCGAGTCGCGCCCGCGTGGCACCCGACACGGCCGGCCGGGGCGCGGGGCGCACCGGCGTGTCGAGCCACAGCGGGACGTGCGACGCGTCGCTGAGCGCCGCAGCGCCCCGCTGCTGCGCGCCGACGCCCGTCACCGAGGGACCGCGATCCCTGCGCACTTCTCGGAGATGTCCATCACCCTCCACCCCCCGCCGCCGGTCAGCCGTGACCCCCTTGGAGGCGCTTCTCCACGACGTCGTGCAACCCGTCGCCAACAGCGTTGATCGCCACGACGGTCGCGACGATCGCGATCGCCGCGGGCCACAGCTGCCACCAGTAGCCGTCGAAGAGGTTGTTGATGCCGGTCGTCAGCATCCGGCCCCAGTTCGTCGCGGGAGGCGGCTCACCGAGCCCGAGGAAGCTGATCGACGCGAAAAGCAGGATCGCATCGGCGACCTTCAGCGTCGCGTTGACGACGATGGCACCGAGCGCGTTCGGCACGATGTGGCGGACCACGAGGCTCAGGTGCCCGATGCCGAAGCCCCGCGCCGCGACCACGTAGTCGCGCGTGCGCAGCGAGAGCGTCTCGCCGCGCACGACGCGCGCGGTCGACAGCCAGCTCACCGAGCTGATCGCGAGCACGATGAGCGGCAGGGTGGGCTGGAGCAGCGTGCCGACCAGGACGACGAAGAACAAAAACGGGATCGACAACATGGTGTCGACGATGCGCATCAGCACAGCGTCGACGAAGCCCCCCGCGTACCCCGCGATCGCGCCCCACAGCGCCCCGAAGGCCGTCGCGACGATCGCGGCGGCGAAGCCGACCTCGAGTGTGCTCTGGCCACCGAGCATGAGCCGGCCGAGGATGTCGAAGCCCTCCGGGCTCGTGCCGAGCGGGAACTGCGAAGACGGCGGGAGGTTCTCGTTGAGGAGGTTGGTCGCGCTCTGGTTCGTCGGGTACACGAGCGGGCCGAGGAAGCAGAACGCCGTGAACGCGATGAGCACGATCAGGCCCGCGAGGGCGAAACGGTTGTGGGCGAAGGTGGTGAGGTTCTCCCGCCACGCCGGGCGCCTCGCCGTCGGGACCGTCGCGCCGTCCGCATCGCCTGCTGCGGCCCCGACCACGGCGCCGGTGGCGAGCACGGTGCCGGCGGGCGCGCCGGCCGGGCGGAGGGGGTCCTGCTCACTCATAGCGGATCCTCGGATCGAGGATGGCGTACGCGACGTCCGCGACGAGGCTGCCGATGACGACGGCGACGCTGACGAGGAGCACGACACCGAGCAGGACGGGGTAGTCCCGGCTCTGCTCGGCATCCCAGAACAACAGGCCCATGCCCGGGTAGTCGAACAGCGCCTCGACGATGAGCGACCCGCTGACCACGTAGGGGAAGCTGATGCCGATGAGCGAGACCACGGGCATCAAGGAGTTGCGCAGGACGTGGCCGACGAGCACCCGCGACCATCCCGCACCCTTGGCGCGCGCCGTGCGCACGTAGTCCTCGAGGAGGTTGTCGATCACCGAGGAGCGCACGTAGCGGCTGTAGTAGGCGATGTTGCCGAGCATCAAGGTGAGCACCGGAAGGGCGAGGACCTTCGCGTCGGTCCCGAAGCCGTGGCCGAACTCCTGGGCGGTCGAGGGCAGCAGTGGAAGCTCGATGTTGAGGACGATGATCGCGATCACCCCGAGCAGAAAGCTCGGCATCGAGTAGAGCGCGAGCAGCGTGCCGGAGAAGACGTAGTCGACGCCCTTGTTCCGCCGGTAGCCCTGGAGCACGCCGAGGGGGATGGAGACGGCGATCGCGAGCGCGATCGCGAGACCCGTGAGGAGCAGGTCGCGGGGGAAGTACTCGGCGAGCAGCGTCGAGACCGGGGTGTTCAGCTTGTAGGAGAAGCCGAGGTCGCCGCGGACCGCGTGATCGAGCCAGACGAGGTACTGCACGGGCAGGGGCTTGGTCAAACCCTCTTGCACCGCGAGCTGGTGGACGGCGTACACCGACGCCTTCGGGCCGAGCTGGGCCCGGACCAGACCACCGGGCAGCGCGTGGAGCAGGCCGAAGACGATGATCGTGACGAGGAACAAGACGACGAGCGCCTGGCCGATCCGCCGGGCGATGAACGCCGTCATCGCCACGCACCGCGACCGGGCGCCACGCCGCCCGGGACCAAGAGCGTCCCGGCGCCGGAGATGACTGGGCCGACAACCATGGTGAGCAGGACGCCTGCCTCGGGCCGCCGACCGGCCCCTTTCGTGGAGGGATCCGGCGCGAGAACTCCAGGGACGGCGGGCTTGCCGGCCTCCACGCCTCGCGTCCCGCGCGCGCCGTGGTCGGCGACGAGCCATCCGGCGCTCGGCGCGCCGGGCGCGCCCGAGCGCGGGAAACCAGGAAGAACGCAGGCGACGGCAGCGGACACCTGCTCGAGTGGATCGGCTGTCGACACCGGCCGGTCCGGCCAGCCCGCGAGACTCGCGCAGGGACACTGCCAGCCGGCGCGCTCGGCGCCGAGGACCCGGACCGTGGGTTCGATCACCTGCGGCTCCAACCAGGCCCCGAACGCCTGAGCGCCGGCGGCGGGCCCGGGCGCGCGCCGGCGCGCGCGGTCCTCGGAGCGGATGCGCCGGACCGGCGCGACGCGCTGGCGCAGGGTGCCTTCACCGGTCCACACGCGAGCTGCCACCACCACCTCGAGCCCGGCGCGCACCACGCCACGGCCGGCCGAGTGGCAAGGGACCGGGAGCGGCTCCGCGGCGAAGAGACGCACGGCGTCGGTGGCGAGCTCGAAAGCCCGGATGAGCGCGCCGGACCCCGGCTGGTGGCGCCAGTCGTCGCCGTCGCACAAGTCGAGGAGGGATCGGGGAGCGCCCTCCGGGTCTGAAGGACGCCGTCGAGGCTGATCCTGGCGCTGGAGGTGTCCGGATCCTGCTGCGCCACGTGCGCCCGAGCCGCGTCGAGCCCGGGGATCTGCCCTACGCCACGCCCGAGTTCCCGGGACGAGGCAAGCCGCACACGGGCGCTGAGAGCGTTGCGCGTTTGGAACCCCGCGCAGAGGCCCTGGGGACTCCGTCGGTCTCGGCGTCCTACCACGTGGTCGCCCCGAGTGCGCTCAAACGGCACGGCGCGTCGCGCAGCACACGCTCGTCGGCGTCCGCACCCGGGACGAGCTGGCCGACGCGTTCCCTCGCGCTCTCGTGGTGCCCGTGTCGCTGGCGGGACGGCGCAAGCCGCTCGCGGCGCCCCTCTGCACTGCCGACGGTGGCGATCCGCCCCCCGCGGACCGCCACCGCCCCACCGAAGGACCGGTTGGCCCGACCCGTCCCGACGACCCCACCGGAGCGGGCGACAATCGCCCGCTCAGCCATGGAGGACGACAGCAGAGTTGCCGACCGGCCCGAACCCGAGAGGGCCTAGCTCTTGAAGTACCACGTCGAGGGGTGGTAGTTGGCGTAGGGGTTGAGGTGCTGCCAGCCCCCGAGACTGTCCTTCGCGACGACGATCTCGTAGTCCGAGACCGGCCACCACAGCGAGGCCACGTCCTTGGAGAGGTAGTTCTCGACCGCGTAGAGGGCGTTCAGGCCGGGCTTCTCGTGCGCGGCGGTGATGAGCGCCTGGGCCTTTGCGGAGTTGTAGCCGCCCGCCCAGAAGTTCCCCTTGCCGAACTGGTTGCCGCCGACGGGCAGCAGCTCGTACTGGCCGAAGTCCCACATGAAGCTCGAGTAGCCGAGCAGGCCCCAGTTGCAGGGGGGCGACGACGGGCACACGCCACCGATCGAGAACATCGTGTTCTGGGTCTGGCCGTTCAGCGTGACCCCGATGCCGACCGACTTCGCCACCGTCTGGAACGCCTCGACCTGGGCCGCGAAGCTCGGCGTGCCGGTCGAGTACATGAAGGAGAAGCTGAGCGGCGTGCCCTTCTTGATCCCGGCACCGCACTCGTCGGACTTTGTTCCCGGCTTCGTGCAGACGTCGACGCCGCCCGGACCCGACTTCCAGCCGTGCGCCTTCAGCAGCTTCGCGGCCGCCGAGGGGTTGTAGGGATAGGGGTCGCTGCGCAACTGGGGACTCACGAAGGACGACCCCGGGTAGTCGGGCGCGACGCCGTAGTCGGGAAGCCCGTAGCCGTGCAGCGCGCGCTGCAGGTAGAGCTGCTCGTCGACCAGGTGCTGGAGCGCCTGTCGAATGTAGAGCTGCTTGACGAGTGGCCCGTAGGTCTTGTTCGTGAAGCCGAGCTCGATGGTCTCGTTGTAGAAGACCTGCCACGGCTTGACCGTGAAGCCGTGGCTCGTGAAGTACGAGGCCTGACTCACGTCGCTGAAGGGCAGGAAGCCAAAGGTGATCGTCCCTGAGCGGAGCGCGTCGAGCTCGGCGGTGTCCGAAGCAAAGCTGTAGATCTGGTAGCCGCTGAGCCGTGGCTTGCCCGGTCCGCTGTAGCGGTCGTTGCGGGAGAAGGACGCAGCAAAGGTCGTCGGGTCGTAGGACTTGATGACCCACGGCCCGTCGACGACCTTCCAGAGTGGGTTGGTCGCATAGGTGCGTAGATCCTCGGACTGCTTGTACAAGAAGTTGAAGACCGCGCTCGCCCCCGACTTGGTGGCCGCGGCGTTGGTGACCTTGCAGGTCGCGCAGGTCTTGTCCCAGGCCTGCGCGGGCAGCGGGTAGATCCAGGTGAGCTGGTTCCCGGTGAACCACGCGGGGTTGTAGGAGTGGTTCAGGTGCATCACGAAGCTGTACGGCGTCGGGTACGAGACGCTGGTCACATCGTCGGGCATCTCGCCGGGAATGTAGGCGCCGTCCTTGTTCTTTCCGGCACTCAAGAGCTCGAAGAAGAACTTCACGTCCGCGCTCGTCACCTTGGTGCCGTCGGACCAGCGGTAGTTCTTCTTCATCGTGACCGTGACGGTCGTGTTGTTGTGCGAGTAGACGGGTGGATTGGCGAGCGACAGCTTGTCGTCGATCCCCGTCTTCGACCCGTTGCCGGCGAAGTACAGCGGGCGCCACATGCCACCCTCGACGTTGGAGTTCCAGTCCTCGTAGTTGGCAGTGTTCTCGATCGGGAACATCCAGGAGAAGTCCTCGCCGATCGACAGCGCGTAGCTCGCGACCCCGCCGCTTTTGCCATGGGCGGCGCGCGGCGCCACACGGGCCGCCGGCGTCGCCGCCGCACTGGCGACGGCGCCCGTCCCGATGACGACGGTCGCCGCCAACGCGGCCGCACCCAAGCGACGGAGCCGGTGTCTGCACGAGGAGGCCCCCAAAGACAACGGGCGGCGCCGGAGACCGCCGGAGCCGTCAGGAAAAGATCGAGTAGGGCACATGGCGCAGCTCCTAGCCAGACGTAGCCAAAGGGACCGCTCGTCGTCGAGCCTCGAGCGGCCACCGTAACGATTCCGCAACCCGAAGGTCAATGGGCGACCGATTAGTTCACAGGCCGGCGATTCGTCGACCCGTTTCGAAGATCCCCCTTTCCCCTCCTGAACAGGCGCGGCCGGGGCGTTCGGCCTCCGATCTCCGGCAGTGAAGCCGTGATACATCGGTGCGCCACGGCGCGCGTCGGTGCACCGGCCGGCGACGCCACGGTCGAGGACGCCCGACGCGCGTGCGGGTGCAACGTGGGGCCGGCAGCCCAAGGGGCGCGCGAACCACGGCGCCAACGCCGTTGCCGTTCCCCCAAACTGACCCCCAGCCCTGCTTGCCGCCCCCCGACCCGCTGCTGTGGGCGGGGCCGATAAGGCCTCGCCGCATGGCCATCCTGACAGAGGAACGACCCTGGCACAAGTGATTCCATCGCCTGCTCAAACTCCGACGACGGATTCCATTGCCGCCGCGGCGTGAGGGCGGACATCGCAGACTCCCTGTGGCGGACGGCAGGCTCCACGCCGATCGACAGCAGGTCTGCGCACCATCCACCAGAGCTGCCCCCCGGTCGGGTGTGCCCGATGGCGCTGCGCTCCGCCGAAGCAACCCATCCGGAGACCGAGTGACCGGCTCTGGCAGGGAGATCATGGAGATCCTCGAGACCTTGGAGCTCACCCCAGCGCGAACGCCGCCGCGAGGCTGGCCGGCGTCGACCCGAGGAACGTCACCCGCGACGTCGGGCGGCGCGACGTCGGCGCAGCCGATCACCCCCCGCACCGCCGGGCGTCGCGGGGGCGGGTCCTCAACTCTTCGGCACCCGACGCCGACGCGGCGGCGTCATCGGGGTCCGGGGCGGGGCGCCGGTGGAGCGCCGGCCGTTGCGCAGGGAGCCGGCCCGTCGGAGACGGCGCGGTTCCCTTCTTGTCGGGCGGGTTCCGCCGCCCGAGCGGCATCGGCCGGGTGACGCGCACCTCCGCGTGCGTGGATCGACCCCGCGGCGACCGCCCGCGCTCGGTGGGCGCGATGATGCGACGCTTGACGCGGCGCCAACTCGAGGAAAGGCTGCAGGCTCGACCTCGACCCGGGTCGCGTGGTTGCCGGACGCGCGACGAGCTCGGCGCCGATCGCCCGCCCGGGCAGATCGTGGTGTGGAGAGAGGAGGGATGACCAGGTGGACGCTACTGAGCGGGCGCGCCCCTCCAACGAGGGCGCAACACGCGGGACCGTCCTCGAGGTCGAGGACCTACGGACCGAGTTCCGTCTCCGCCATGCCCGCGTGCGCGCCGTCGACGGCGTCTCCTTCAGCGTGGGCGAGGGCGAATGCGTTGGCCTCGTCGGCGAGTCGGGGTGCGGCAAGTCCACGACGGGCCTGTCGGTGATGAAGCTGCTCCCCAATGTCGGCCACATCACCGCCGGCGCGGTCCGCCTCCTCGGGCGGGACCTCGTCGGTCTGCGTGACCAGGAGATGCGTCACGTCCGCGGCAACCAGGTCGCGATGATCTTCCAGGATCCGATGACCTCGCTCAACCCGACCTGGACGGTTGGCCGCCAGATCGCCGAGGCGGTCCGCCTGCACCGCGCCGTGTCGAAAAGGGAGGCGCTTGACAGGGCCCTCGAGGTCCTCACCCTCGTCGGTATGCCGCGTCCCGCCGAGCGCCTGGACTACTACCCGCACCAGCTCTCCGGGGGGCTACGCCAGCGCGTGATGATCGCGGTGGCCCTCGCCTGCGAGCCGAAGCTCCTCATCGCCGACGAGCCGACCACCGCGCTCGACGTCACGATCCAGGCCCAGATCCTCGACCTCATCGACGACCTGCGCGAACGCCTGAAGATGGCCGTTGTTCTCATCACCCACGACATGGGGGTGATCGCCGGGCGCACCGACCGGGTCATGGTGATGTACGCCGGCAAGATCGTCGAGGGCACCGCCACCGAACGGCTCTTTTCCGAGATGCGCCATCCCTACACCGAGGCGCTCCTCGAGTCGATTCCCCGCCTCGACAAGGACCGCTTCGAGCCTTTGTCGGCGATCCCGGGCATGCCCCCCGACCTCGCGGTGCCGATCACGGGCTGCCGCTTCTCCCCTCGCTGCCGCAGCGTGCGCGAGATCTGCCGGACAGCAGAGCCGCCGCTCGCCCCCGGCGATGGCGGACCCGCGCACGGAGAACACGTCTTCGCCTGTTTCAACCCGGTCGCGACCGGCGCCGGCGACCGGCTCGCCGCCCAGGCCGCGCGCGACGCGGCCAAAGCGCACATCGCCGTGCGCGAGCCGGAGCTTGGCTCCTCGACCCGGTCGTCGGCGACCGGCGAGAACGCGGGAACCATCCTCGAGCTGCGCCGCCTCGTCAAGGAGTACCCGGTCGGATCAGGCTCCCCGTTCCGGCGCACGCGCGGACAGGTCAAAGCCGTGTCCGACGTCACCCTCGCCGTCGGGCGGGGAGAGACCTTCGGCCTGGTCGGTGAGTCGGGCTGCGGCAAGACAACGATCGGCCGCCTCGCCGTGGCCCTCGAGATGCCGACAGCGGGTTCGGTGTGTTTCGAAGGTCGGGACCTCGGCCGGCTGTCCGGTGCCTCCCTGCGCAGGCAACGCAAGGATCTCCAGCTCATGTTCCAGGACCCCTACTCCTCCCTCGATCCGAGGATGAGCGTCCGCTCCATCGTCGCCGAACCCCTCTTGATCCAGCGCGTCGGCGACCGCCGCTCGCGCGAGGCACGCGTCGCCGAGCTCCTCAACGAGGTCGGCCTCCCCGCACGCGTGGCCGACCTCTACCCCCACGAGTTCTCGGGCGGCCAGCGCCAGCGCATCGGCCTGGCGCGTGCGCTCGCCCTCAGCCCCCGGCTCATCGTCGCCGACGAGCCCGTGTCGGCCCTCGACGTCTCGATCCAGGCCCAGATCCTCAACCTCATGCGCGCCCTGCAGGAGCGCCATGGCCTCACCTACATCGTGATCTCCCACGACCTTGCCGTCGTCAAGTACGTCGCGGACCGCATCGGTGTCATGTACCTCGGCAAGCTCGTCGAGCTCGCGACCGGTGACGACCTCTACGCTCGGGCGGCCCATCCCTACACCCAGGGGCTCATCGACGCGGTCCCCGTCCCGGACCCGGCTCTCAGCCGACGCCGCAGGGGCGAAGCGGTGCGCGGCGAGCTCCCGAGCGCCATCAATCCACCGAGTGGCTGCCGCTACCGGACCCGCTGCCCCTTGGCCCAGGAGCGATGCGCCCTCGAGGAACCGCCACTGCGTGCCTTCGGGCCCGGACACCTCGCCGCCTGCCACTTCCCCCTGCAGAGCCCGCTCGCCGACGCTGCGCCCGCCGGCGCGCGCTCCGCGGAGCCCGTCCGGCCCACCGCGTAGCGGGGTCCCGGGGCGAGACCGGACCGGCGCGCTGTGCTGCGCGCCCCGAAGGGCGCGAGCTCCGGCGGGCGCGCGCCGGCGTCGCCGCGCCCCGCGCGGACCCGATGTGTCACCGACGTGCGGGGCGCGAAGGGCCCGTTC
>JAKABX010000112.1 GCA_021796545.1 Actinomycetes bacterium | reverse complement strand
GCCCGCGCCGCGCTCGCGGGGGCGTGCTGCCTCGCGGGGCTGCTCGTCGCGTTCGAGCTCCCCCTCGGCCAGCTGCTGCGCCAGCGCGGCGACCTCGCCCACCTCGACGCTGCGCTGCGCAGCGCGCGCGCCGCGGACGGGCGCCTCACCGGGGAGATCGCCGCGCTCCACAAGGGCGCGACCGTCCAGGCGATCGCGCACGCCGAGTACGGACTCGTCACGCGGGGCCAGCGCGCCTACGCGATCCTGCCCGCCGCGGGATCCGGAGCCGAGCTGACGGCGCGTCCGAGCCTGCCGCTCACGGACCTCGTGCCCGCCAGCGTCTCGCCCTACGCCCCCCTCCCCGCCGCGCCGCCGCCCAACCGGGAAGGCCTGTGGCGCCGCGTCGTGAACCGCCTCGCCTTCTGGCGCTGGGCGTTCTGACGCGCCGCTGCCGGGCGCGGCACCCGAGCCGCGGTGGGGCTTTGGGGACCGGGTGCTAGCGTCCGGCGCGTGAGCGACGCTGCCGGTGTCTGGGACGGCCGGGGCCTTCCTCCCGCGGCGGCGGCCCGGCTCGAGCGGGCGCGGCGCTCGGGCGTGCGCACGAGCCTTCTCAGCGTCGACTCCCAGGCGGGTCTCGACCTCTGCGGTCTGGTTCCCGTCGGCGAGGTGATGGGGACGACCGTCCAGCACCTCGGCTGGCAGGGGTATGCGGGTTGCGGCTGGGCCGTCGGCTGGGGCGGGGTCGCGCCGGTGCGGACAGAGGTCGCGCTGCCGGGCTCGCGCCTCGCGTTCGCGCCCTACCTCAACGCACTCGACGCCGCCTGGCACACCGCCATCGGGCGGATGCTCGCCGAGTGCCGGGCGCTCGGTGGCGACGGGGTGGTCGGGGTGCGCCTCGAGGAGCAGGGTCTCGGCCAGGCCAACCGCGAGTTCCTCGCCCTCGGGACCGCGGTGCGCTCGCTCGGGGCCACGCACCTCGAACGGCCCTTCGCGACGACGCTCGGCGGAGCCGACGTCGCGAAGCTCCTGCATGCGGGTTGGGCGCCCGCGGGCGTGCTCGTCTGTCTCAGCCTCGGGGTCCGCCACGACGACGCGCGTACCTACCAGGCGACGATGTGGAGCGCGGGCAACATCGAGGTGCCCGGCTACACCGAGCTCGTCGGCACCGTGCGCGAGGCGGACCGCCAGCTCCTCGCGCACCGCTGTGCCGAGCTCGGCGCGGACGGGGCGATCCTCACGACCCCGATGCGCGTGGAGATCCACGAGCTCGAGGTCGCCGACGGCCACCGGGACCACGCCGCGCTCGCGTCGCTCGTCGCCACGGCGGTCGCCGCGGTCGGCACCCCCCGCAGCCCACAGGGCGGCGCGGCCAGCCTTGCGGTTCTCCCGCTCGATCGGAGGCAAAAGACGCGATGACCGACACCGAAGCCGGACAGGACCTCGGGCTCCCCGAAGATGCGCTGCGGCGCCTCGCCGAGATGCGCCCGGGCTCCCCCCACGCGCTGTTCACCTCCGACCTCAGCGTGAACGAGTTCCTCCTCGTGCGCGAGGCCGGCTTCCGCCCGCTCGGCCTCGTGCTCGGCTCGAGCATCTACCACGTCGGGCTCCAGGTCGGCCGCTGGAGCCAGAACATGGAGCTCGACCGCCTCTCCCAGGCGATGTACCACGCCCGCGAGCTCGCGATGACGCGCATGGAGGCCGAGGCCGACGCGCTCGGGGCGGACGGGATCGTCGGGGTGCGCCTCGACATCGAGTTCAAGGAGTTCGGCAACGACCTCGCCGAGTTCATCGCGGTCGGCACGGCGGTGAAGGCCGACGACGGCGGCTCCTGGCGCAACGACGCCGGGGTGCCGTTCACCTCGGACCTCTCCGGCCAGGACTTCTGGACCCTCCTGCGGGCGGGGTACGCGCCGCTCGGCATGGTCATGGGCAGCTGCGTGTACCACATCGCGCACCAGCGCGGCCTTGCCGCGCTCGGCAACGTCGGGCGCAACGTCGAGATCCCCCAGTTCACCGAGGCCCTCTACGACGCCCGCGAGCTCGCGATGAGCCGGATGCAGGCCGAGGCCGAGCAGCTGCAGGCCGAGGGGATCGTCGGCGTGCAGCTGCTCGCGCTCCCGCACCGCTGGGGCGGCCACACGACGGAGTTCTTCGCGATCGGCACGGCCGTGCGGCCGCTGCGCGCCGACCACCGGATCCCGGCGCCCCAGCTCGTCCTGCCGATGACCGACGGGTGAGCGCGCACCGAAGCCCACGGGGCCACACGCCGCGGTGAGCGGGCCGGACGGGATCCTTCCCGCAGCCGGGAGCGGGCCGGGCGAGCTCCCCGAGGTCGACACGCTCGCCGCGGTCCTGCGCGCCGACACGGCCGACCTCGAGACCTACGCCCGTGTCGTCTTCTCGACCCTGGCCGACGCCCTCCCCGAAGGCGTCGTCGAGATCGAGCGCGACCGCAGCGTCGCCGAGCGCCTCGGCGGAAAGCCCGGGCGCGTGCGCGCGCTGCGGATCCGCCTCGGCGAGCTCTCCCTCAGCCTCGAGGCCGGGCGCCACGGCCTGAGCGCCGGGGCGCGCCGCGAGGTGCGTGGCGTCGCGATCTCGAACCGCGCCGTTCCGCTCGAGGAGTGGACGCGCCTTCTCGCCACCGAGCTGCGCCGTCTCGCCGCCGAGAGCGCGGACGCGCGCCGCGCGCTCGGACGCCTGCTCGGGGCGGAGTAGCCGCTACAGGCCGAGGATCGCCGCGCACGCGGGCCACGAAGCGAAGCCGCTCGACTGGTAGAGGCGGTAGGCGGCGGCGTCCTGGACCGCGGGCGCCGCGGCGCTCGGCAGGCCCGTCTCGCCGAGATCCACCCAGGTCTGCAGGGAGAACTGGTACGCACCGTAGTAGCCGTTGTTCGTGTCGAGGCTGTAGACGTCCCCCGACTCGCACTGGCGGATGCCCGCGAACGCAGGGGCGAGCGACGTCGGGATGACGCTTGTGAAGGGGGCCGGCGCGCCGACCGGCGCAGGCGACGTTGCGCTGAGCGCGGCAAGAGCCGG
>JAKABX010000111.1 GCA_021796545.1 Actinomycetes bacterium | reverse complement strand
GCACTGGCACCGAAGGCAGCACCGACGGCTCGTCAGGGGAGCCTGCGGAAGGTGAGGTCGTCGACGCCGAGATCGTCGACGAGCAATGAGCGGCCGAGCGGATCCCGCCCGCGCGCAGTGGGCCGGTGAGGCAGACGAGCGCGGGCCGCGCCTCGAGGGCGTTCCCGCAGACGGTGGCGCGGACGGCGACGTCCGCGCCACCGACGCGGACACTCCGACCGCCTCGACTGGCGCGCCTGGTGGCGAGGGCGCAACCCCAGCGCCTACCGAGACCGCCGGCACCGAGACCGCCGGCACCGAGACCGCCGGCACCGAGACCGCCGGCACCTTCGAGGAGGTCATCCTCGCGGACGTCGCTGCGCTGACGGCTCAACGAGACGAGTACCTGGACGCGCTCCAGCGTCTGAAGGCGGACTTCGACAACTACCGCAAGCGCGTCGCGCGCCTCCAAGAGGAGCAGGCATCGCGCGCTGCCGCCGACCTCGTGGGCAAGCTGCTGCCGGTGCTCGACAACCTGGACCTCGCGTGCGCGCACCTCGGCGCCGAGGAGGCCGGCGGGGAAGAGGCGCGCGCGCTCGGACAGGCGCGTCGCCAGCTTCTCGACGTGCTCGCGAAGGAGGGGCTCGAGCGCGTCGACGCGGTCGACGTCCCCTTCGATCCGACGGTGCACGACGCGGTGGCGCACGCGCCCGCAGCCCACGATGGCGAGGAGCCCGAGGGCGCCATGAGCACGGGCGGCGAGCACGCCGTCGACGAGGTCATGCGGGCGGGCTACCGCTGGCGCGGCCAGGTCGTGCGTCCCGCCATGGTCAGGGTGCGAGGCTGAGCTCGATGCCTCCTCAGCGCGAATGGTTCGAGAAGGACTACTACCAGATCCTCGGTGTGCCGTCGACGGCCACCGACAAGGAGATCTCGCGCGCATATCGCAAGCTCGCCAAGCAGTACCACCCCGACGCGAACCCGGGCAGCGAGGACCGCTTCAAGGAGATCACCGCCGCCTACGACGTTCTCGGTGACGCCGCCAAGCGCAAGGAGTACGACGAGGTCCGTCGCCTCGGCCCCATGGCCGGCGGATTCGGGCGCCCGGGCCCCGGCGGCACGGGTGGTGCCACGTTCCGCATGGGCGACATCGGCGACCTCGGAGATCTTGGCGACCTCTTCGGCGGGCTGTTCGGGGGCGGCCGGCAGAACCGCCGGCGGACCCGCGGCCCCCAGCGCGGCGCCGACGTCGAGACCGAGCTGCACCTGTCCTTCGCCGATGCGGTGCACGGCGCCACGGTGACGGTGAACGTCCCCGAGGACGCTCGCTGCCACGTCTGCGGTGGGTCCGGCGCTGCGCCCGGCACCTCCACGCATACCTGCCCGCGTTGCAACGGCAAGGGCATGCTCGACGACAACCAGGGCCTGTTCTCGCTCAGCACGGTCTGCCCGGACTGCAACGGCCGCGGCACCATCGTCGACACGCCGTGTCCAGCGTGCCACGGCACCGGCACGGAGCGCCGGAACCGCGCCGTCAAGGTCCGGATCCCCCCGGGTGTCGAAGATGGCCAGCGCATACGGGTGAAGGGGCGTGGTGCACCCGGTCGCGGGCCGAGCGCGCCTGCGGGTGACCTCTACGTCGTGGTGCGAGTGGGTCAGGACGCTCGCTTCGGTCGGCGTGGCAGGAACCTCACGGTGTCGGTGCCCATCACGTTCCCCGAGGCCGTCCTCGGCACGACCGTCTCGGTGCCGACCCTCGACGGTCCGGTCACGGTGCGCGTGCCTGCAGGCACCGCGCCCGGTACGCACCTGCGGGTGAAGGGGCGCGGCGTGGCCGCGGGCGCCGGCAAGAACGGTGCCAAGCCCGGAGACCTGCTGGTGCGCATCGACGTCGTGGTCCCCAAGACCCTGACCGACGCGCAGCGCGAGGCGGTGGAGAAGCTCGCGGCCGCCTTGGAGCCGGCGGCCAACGCGACGGCACCCGCGAACGCCCGAGGTGGGTCGTGAGCCAGCGCCCCATCCATGCGTCGCGCGCGGACGAGCGGGGCGCCGGCAGCACCGGCATGGTGGGCCGTGGTGCTCGTGCAGGTGCGCAGGGCCGGTCGACAACCGTACCGGTCTATGTCATCTCCGTCGCGGCAGAGCTCGCCGGCGTCCACCCGCAGACGCTTCGTGTCTACGAGCGAAAGGGCCTCCTCGACCCGTCTCGCACGACCGGCGGTTCGCGGCGCTTCTCCGAGCGCGACCTGGCACGGCTCCGCCGTATCCAGGCGCTCACCGCGGACGGGCTGAACCTGGAGGGGGTCCGCCGAGTGCTGGAGCTCGAGGCACAGGTGCACGAGCTGCGCAACGAGCTCGAACGCGTCCGCGCCGAGGCGCGTGAGGCCGTCGAGCGGCTGCACCGTCACTACCGGCGCGATCTCGTGCCCTTCGATCCTTCCCCAGTTCCCTATGTCCCCGCGAGGCAACGCGGGCGCTAGTTGGTGCGTGGCCGCGCCGTCCACGCAGGTGGCCGGCGGCCCTCGCCACAGGAGGTAGTCCCCATGCCCATCGACCCCGAACGCTGGACCGTCAAGACCAGGGAGGCCTTCTCGGGCGCGACGGAGCAGGCGACCGCGGCGCACCACGCCGAGATCACCCCCGACCACGTCCTCGCCGCCGCGTTGGCGGACCCCGAGAGCATTGCCCGGCCGCTCCTCACCCGCGCCGGCGCGGACGCAGCCGACGTCGCGCGCCGGGTCGGCGAGCGCCTGGCGCGCCTACCCCGCGCCGTCGGCGGCTCGGAGCCCACCCTCGCGCGCGCCACGCGCGACGGCCTCGAACGGGCCGACGCGCTCCGTCGCGACATGGGTGACGAGTACGTCTCCGTCGAGCACCTGCTCCTCGCGTGGGCCGACGAGCTCGGCATCTCTCGCGACCAGCTCTTGCACGCGTTGCGCGAGGTCCGCGGCAGTCACCGGGTCACCTCGCCCACTCCCGAGGAGACCTTCGCCGCGCTCGAGCGTTACGGCCGCGACCTCACCGAGCTCTCGCGCCAGGGAAAGCTGGACCCGGTCATCGGGCGCGACGAGGAGATCCGTCGGGTGATCCAGGTCCTGTCGCGCCG
>JAKABX010000041.1 GCA_021796545.1 Actinomycetes bacterium | reverse complement strand
CAGGAGCCCGAGAGGGCCGAGACCTGCTTGCGCTTGGCGGTGTGGGAGGCCAGGACCTTGCGCGCCCGCGAGGCGTCGGGGTCGAGGTGGACCTGCTGGGTCCAGATGACCGGAACCTGGTGCGCCTGGAACGCCTCGACCAGCCGGCGGACCGGGGCGATCGTCGCGCGCGCCGGTGCGATGTCGACGCCGGAGATCCCGAGCGTCCCCTCCGCGTGGCAGAACGCGTTCTGCATGTCGATGACGAGCAACGCCGCAGACGCGGGATCGAGGCCGTCGATGCTCATGCGTCGCTCCGGTCGATGCCGAGCACGCCCCCGCGGGCCCAGTTCTCCCGCGGGTACTCCTGGATGACGACGTGCAGCGCATCGGGCTGCGCGTGCGCGTGGGTCACCATCGCGTCCGTGATCGCCCGCGTGAGGGCGCGCTTGTCCTCGAGGCTGCGCCCCTCCCACATGTGCACCACGACAAAGGGCATCTCGACCTCCTCAGAACGCGCCCATCGAGGCGCCGCCGTTCACGAGCAGGGTCTGACCGGTGATGAGCCGGCTCTCCTCACAGGTCAGGAAGAGCACTGCGTGCACGACGTCGGCGACCTCGATCGGTTTTTTCAGGCACTGGCCGTTCACGACGACCTGCAGGTACTCCGGCGAGTTGTCCGCGGTGGTCTTGTCCGTGTGGACCAGTCCCGGCGCGACGGCGTTCACCGCGATGTTGAACGGGCCGAGCTCGCGCGCCATGGAGCGCGTCATGCCGACGAGCGCGGCCTTCGCACCCACGTAGTGCAGGAAATTCCCCATGCCGAACACCGACACGTTCGAGCTCACGTTGACGAGCCGCCCCCCTCCCGCCGCGCGCATCGGGGCGGAGAAGGCGCGGCTTGCCAAAAAGGCGGTGCGCATGTTGCCGGCGACCACCGCCTCCCAGGTGTCCGGGTCGATCTCCCAGAAGGGGATCCGCGGCACCCCGTAGTACACGCCCGCCATGTTCACCAGCACGTCGACCCGACCCCGCCAGTCGAGCACCCGGGCGACCGCCGACTCCGCGGCCGGCGCGTCGCGCAGGTCGGCGACGATCCCGAGCGCCTCGCCACCGGCCGCGCCGATCGCGTCGACGACCGCATCGGGCGGGACGATGTCCACCGCGGCGATCGCCGCGCCCCGGGCCGCCAGCGCGTGGCAGAGCGCGGAGCCGATCGCACCGCTCGCGCCGGTGACGACGGCGACCTGGCCCGCCATCGAGGAGGAATCTCTGCTCACCACAGCGTCTCCTTCGAGTCGAAGTTCAGGTGCTTGGTCTCGGTGAACTCGTACAGCCCCGCGAGGCCCTGCTGGCGACCGAGGCCCGACTTGCGGAACCCGCCCACCTCGGCCTCGGCGTAGAAGTGGTGATAGGTGTTGATCCAGACCGTTCCCGACCGCAGCGCGCGCCCGACCCGCCATGCACGGTTGAGGTCCGCGGTCCACAGGCCGGCGGCGAGGCCGAACTCGGTGTTCTCCGCGATCGCCACGGCCTCCTCCTCGTCCCCGAAGGGGTGGACGGTGAGCACCGGACCGAAGATCTCCTCCTGGACCGCACGCGACGCGAGCGGAAGGTCCGCGATGATCGTCGGAGCCGCGAAGCAGCCCACGGAGGTCACGGGCCCGTCAAGAACGCGGTCGTCGGTGAGCAGGGTCCCCTCGCGCCGCCCGATCTCCACGTACTCGCCGACGACGCGCTGCTGGGCCGCGGACACGAGCGGTGCGAGCGTCGTACGCGGGTCGAGCGGGTCGCCGAGGCGCAGCGCCGCGGTGCGCTGCAGGAGCCGGCCGACGAACTCGTCGTAGATGCTCGCCTCGACGAGCAGCCGGCTGCCGGCCGTGCAGATCTGCCCGGTCGTCGTGAAGATCGCGTTCATGGCGCCGTCCAGCGCCTTGTCGAGGTTCGCGTCGGCAAAGACGAGGTTCGGGGACTTCCCGCCGAGCTCGAGTGCGACCTTGCGCAGGTCCGCCGCGGCGCGGCGCATGACGTTGATCCCCGTGCCCGACTCCCCGGTGAAGGCGATCATGTGAACCTTCGGGTGACCGACCAGCGCATCGCCCACGACCCCGCCGGGTCCGAGCACGCAGGTGACGACCCCGTCGGGCAGCTCGCTCACTGCAGCGAGATGGGCGAGCGCCTCGACCGTGATCGCCGGCGTCAGGCTCGCCGGCTTGACGACGCAGGTGTTCCCCGCCGCGAGCGCGGGTGCGAGCGAGCGCATCAGCAAGGTGAGCGGCCAGTTCCACGGTGTGATGACCGCGACGACACCGAGCGGCTCGCGGATGACGACCCCGTGCGCGTCGTCCCCGAGCGCGAGCGCCCGCCCCTCGATCGAGCGGGCGAGCCCGGCGTAGTACTCGACCATCTCCGCCGAGCCGACGATCTCCGAGCGCGCCTCGCCGATCGTCTTTCCCTGCTCGCGGGTGAGCAGCTCGGCGAGTGCATCGCGGTTGTCACGCAAGCGCTGCGCGAACCCGTAGAGCACTCGCGCGCGGATCGCGCCGTCGTTTCGCCACCGTGCGTGCCAAAATGCCTGGTCGGCGCGCTCCACGGCGAGGTCGACGTCCTCCGGCGTGGAGGCCCGCACCTCGGCCACGACCTCCTGGGTCGTCGGGTCCCGGTCCTCAAAGCTCGCCCCCGAGGCAACGACGAAGGCCCGGTCGGGCCCCGGGACCGCCAGCACCTTCCACGCGGGACGCTCAAAGGTCTCCGATGACATCGGCCACTCCCCCTCGCTGTCCGGCGCTCCGCCGGGGGCTCTCCTCGGCGAGCGTAGTCAACAGGTCATACATCAGGCCAGCCCCAGGACACCAGCTCGAGCAGCGCGCCAAAGGGCGCGCGCGCGAACGCGTTGGTCAACCCGGGCGTCGGTCCCTCGGTGAAGGTCAGCGCGTCGCTGAGGATCGAGACGCCCTCGACCTGAGAAAGGCGCGAGAGGGCCTCGGCCACGTCAGCGACCTCGATGGCGACGTGCGTGCCCCCGAGGCAGTCCACGGGCGGGATGTCCCCAGGCGCACGAGGCGACCACCACTGCAGGAGCTCGAGGCGACCACCCCCGAGCGCCAGCATCGCCAGCGCGAACTGGGCCCGGGCGTCGGCTCCCAGGCGGTCCGCCCCGACCGGTTCTCGTGTTGCGGGGCGCTCCATGCGGAACACGACCTCGGCGCCGAAGCCCTCGACGAAGAAGGCGACCGCCTCGTCGAGATCGGGGACCGAGAGTCCGACGTGGTCAAAGCGCCGAGCGTGTGGCACGCGGACGTCCTCGGTTGGCGCCTCGGTGCCGTCGCTTTCCGTGGCTGTCACGGCGGCTCAGGCGCCGACGCGCAGCAGGTCGTCGGTCACCGTCACGTCCGAGAGCAGGGTGCAGCCCGCCGGATCGATGAGGACCATGTCCTTCAGCTGCATGCCGAAGCCGTGTCCGGTGCGGTAGACGAGCGGCTCGACCCCGAGGACCATTCCCGGCTCGAGGGTCGCGTCGCTGAAGGGTCCGAGGTAGGGCTCCTCGTGCAGGTCGACCCCGATGCCATGGCCGACGAAGGCGATCGAGGGCATGCCGAGCTCGTCGAATTTGCTCCGGAAGCGCTCATAGACGGTGCGCGCCGGCACCCCGGGCTGCATCGTCTGGAGAAGCAGGTGCTTGCACTCGACGAGGTTCGCATAGATCTGCTCGGCCATCGGCGGCGCGTCGCCGACGACGGCGGTGCGGCACACACCGGCGTGGTAGCCGTTGATGACCGGGAAGATCTCGATGCGGCAGACGTCGCCGGGCTTCAAGGTGCGCTCCGTCGGCCCCACGTTCGGCAGCTCGCTGCGCTCCCCGGTCGCCACGATCATCAGCTTGAACTGCTCGGCGCCCTGCTCGTACACGCTGCGGGTCAACGCCGCGGCGAGATCCATCTCCGAGGAGCCGGGGCCGACCGCGGAGACCGCCGTCGCGATCGCTCGGTCCGCGATGCGCGAAAGGCGCGTGAGGACCTCGATCTCCGCCGGGGTCTTGACCTGGCGCGTGCGGGCGAGCAGCGTGTCGATCCCCGTGAAGGCCGCGGCCGGCAGCGCTCGCGTGAGCTCGGCATGGTCCGCGACCGAAAGGAATCCGAGCTCGACACCCACCCGCGCCTCGGCGAGGCCGAGGTCGGCGAGGAGCTGCGCGAGCACCGCCATCGCGCTCCCGCCGAACTCGGCCCACGGCCGGATCTCGAGGTCGGGGCGCGCGCCGCGCAGCGTCGTCAGCTCCATGTCGACGCAGACGACCGCATCCCGGCCGTCCGCGGTGAGGACATAGGCCGCGTGGCGCCAGCGCATCAGCGGCTGGGAGGGGACCACCAGCCCGAGCACGTAGGCGACGTTCTCCGGCGACAGGCAGACGATCGCGTCGAGCCCCGCGTCCTGGGCAGCACCACGCAGGCGCCGCGCGACTTCGACCGGCATGGGCCTCCCCCTCAACTGGTATTACGTGTTATCACTGAGATGATAGGGTATTGAACGGCGAGGTCAAGTCCCGGGAGGAGCGGTGGGAGAAGGCGGCGCAAACCGGGTCGCAGCGGCGCACACGACGACGCTGATCGAGCATCTGGGCTTCGTGCTCACCGTCGACGCGCAGGACCGGGTCCTGCGCGACGTCGACCTGCTCGTGAGAGATGACCGCATCGTCGCGATCGGCCCGTCGGCCACCGTGCGCCAGCAGCTTGAGGCCCCGGCCGACCGTGTCATCGACGGGCGCAGGCTCGGCGCGGTCCCCGGATTCGTGGACGCGCACGTGCATCTGTCCGAGACGCTCAGCCGCGCCGTCTTCCCCGACGTGCTCGGCACACGCGCATGGGTGTTCCACTGGGCCAAACCGTTCTACGCCCACGTCTCGACCGAGGACGAGCGCGTGAGCGTGCTCCTTGGCACCGCGGAGATGCTGCGGTGCGGAACGACCTGCTTTCTCGACATGGGAGCCCAGAACGACGCCGGTGTGACCGCCAAGGCCGCGGCGGCGGTCGGCATCCGGGGCGTGGTCGGCCGCCACGCAGCCGACCGCCTGCCAAAAGAGATCCCTCCGGGTTGGTCCGCCGACATGGTCGCGCACCACTTCTTCCCGAACCACGAGGTCGCTCTCGAAGCGCTCGCCGAGGAGGTGCGGCGCTGGAACAACTCCGCGCAGGGCCGCATCCGCTGCTGGGTGAACATCGAGGGCAAGGAGCCCTGCAGCCTCGAGCTGCACCTCGGCGCCCGCGAGCTCGCGCAGCGCCTCGGCGTCGGCACGACCTACCACATCGCCTCGAGCATCGAAGAGGCGCGTGCCAGTGAGCGCAACAACGGCTGCTGGCCGGTGGCGCGCATTGCCCGCCACGGGGGACTCGGGGACAACCTCGTCCTCGCACACGCGGTTGCGCTGACCGACGAGGAGGTGGCGCTCATCGCCGGCGCCAACACCGCGGTCGCGTTCTGCCCGTCGACCTCCCTCAAGCTCGCCAAGGGCGCGACGGCGATCGGCAAGTACCCCGAGCTCCTCGACGCGGGGGTGAAGGTCGGCCTCGGCACCGACGGCGTCGCTGCCGCCGGAAACCTCAACATGCACCGCCAGGTCCACCTGGCGGCCGGGCTTTTCAAGGACGCGCGCCTCGACCCGACCCGGGTCGGCGCCCGCATCGCGCTGCGGATGGCGACGATCGACGGCGCACGCGCGCTCGGGTGGGACGACGAGATCGGATCGCTCGAGCCGGGCAAGAAGGCCGATTTCGTCCTGTTCGACCTCGACCACCACGAGTGGACCCCCTACGCCGACCCGTTGCAGGCCCTCGTCTGGTCCGCGAGCCCCGCGAGTATCGCCCAGACGTGGGTGGACGGCCGGGCGCTGTTCGTCGACGACGCGGTCGTGACCCTCGAGGAGGCGGAGCTGCGCGCCGAGGCGCGCGAGCGCGCCGCCGGCATCGTGCACCGGGCCGGCCTCGACAAGGACGTTCCGGTCCACACGACGCTGTACGACTGACGCCAGATGCCGCCGGCGCGCACCGGCGGTCTCAGCGCGTCGCGAGCGGCGCGCACGCCGCCTCGAGCGCGAGGAAGCGCCCGTAGGCGTCCTCGTAGGCGGCCCGCGCATCCACGTCGGGCGCGACGAGCCGCTCCGGCGGATTGCTCCACAGTGTCCTCGGTGCGACGAGACCTGCGGCGCGCGCGCCGAGGAGGGCCGCGCCGCGCGCGGCGGCCTCCGGCTGGCGGGGGACCTCCAAGCTCATCCCGGTGACGTCGGCGAGCATCTGGCTCCAAAAGCCCGACCGGCAGATCCCGCCGACCGCGAACCCCGGGGGGCCGGGCGGCACGGGGGGAAGCCCGGCGCTCTCGAGCAGGCGCCGCAGCTGGAACGCGACGCCCTCCATGACCGCCCGCACGAGGTGCGCGCGACCGTGCGCGAGCGTCAGCCCGTGCCAGGTGGCGCGCGCCCCGGGCGCGCGCTGCGGCCCGCGCTCGCCCATGAGGTGGGGAAGGAACGTCACACCCGCGCAGCCGCAGGGCGCGCGCGCCGCCAGGGCGTCCATCTCGGCGTAGTCCCGGGCCGCCTCCGGCGGTCCGAGGAGCGCGCGCACCCAGGTCAGCGCGGCGCCGCTGGCCGTCGTCGCACCGAGGTCGGCCGCGGCGACTCCCGAGGTCTCGTCGGGTCCCTCGACGCGCGCGATCCACGCCGCGGTCCCGAGATAGATGAGCAGCCGGCCGACCGCAAGGCGTCCGGCGCCGAGCCTTGTGCACAAGGTGTCGGCGCCTCCGGTCGCCACCGGAATGCCCGCCCGCAGGCCGCTCGCCTCGGCCGCGCCTGCCGTCAGGACGCCGGCGGGCTCGTCGGCGCGGCGAACCGGCGGGAGCTGGTCCGCTCGGACGCCGACGGCCCGCGCCGCGTCGAGGATCCAGCTGTCGGCGTCGGGATCGAACAGGCCGGTCCCGGCCGCGTCCGAGTGGTCCGTCGCGAGGTCGCCGGTGAGGCGCATTCGGACGAAGTCCTTCGGCAGCAGGACACGGCGCGCCCGCGCCAGGCTGTCCGGGGCGTGCGCGGCCAGCCACGCGAGCTTCGGGGCGGACACGCTCGTCCGCAGATCCAAGGGCGGACAGCGGTCGCCGAGTGCCCGCTGCAGCGCCGCGGCCTCGGGCGCGCAGCGCTGATCCAGCCACAGCTGCGCCCCGGCGAGGGCACGTCCGTCCCCGTCCACCAGCACCGGCGCGTGCATGAGACCGGACAGCCCGATCGCGCCGACCTCGCCGCCGCGGCAGCGGCCACGCGCGAGCGCAACGCGCAGGACAGCGAGGGTCGCCTCCCACCACGCTTCGGGGTCGACCTCGGCACGATCGGGCGGCCCGTAGTCGATCGGCACCTCGACCGCCGCGGTCGCGACCTGTCGGCCCTCGTCGTCGACGAGCACGCAGCGGCAATTCGTCGTACCGAGGTCGACGCCGGCGACAAGCACGCGGCTACCCAAGAGCGCGGGCTCCGCGGCGGCCGGCGCCCGGCGGCGGCGACGGCACGTCGCGCCTCGTCACGAGTTCGGAAGGATCATCGTCTTCAGCCCCTCGTGGCGCCTGACGCGCTCGAAGCCGGCGACGGTCTCCTCGAGGCCGCCGCGATGGGAGATGAGTCCTTCGACAGCGACCAGGCCGCGCGCGATCAGCCGTGCGGCCAGGCGGAACTGCTGCGGCGTGTAGTCGTGGGTCCCGGTGATCGCGATCTCGGGGTAGTGGATGCGGTTCGGATCGAGCGCGAGCTCCCGGGGCGGGAAGGTTCCCGCGAACACGTTGACCCGCGCGGTCTTCCCCGCCATCGCGATGCCGTCGTCGACGGCGGCGCTCGCGCCGACGGCGACCACGACCGCGTCGGCACCCGCACCCTCGGTCAGGCGCCGCACCTCGGCGCGCGCCTCCTCGCCCGCCGCCGTCACGACCGCCTCGGCCCCGAGCGCGAGGGCGGCCGCGCTGCGTGGCGCGATCGGGTCGCAGGCGATCACCCGGGCGCCGCGTGCCCGGCCCAGTTGGACGTGGAGAAGGCCCATCGGACCGCAGCCCACGACGACGAGGTCCGAGCCGAGCTCCACGTTGAGCCGCTCCTGGCCGTTCACGACGCACGCGAGCGGCTCGACAAAGGCGGCCGCCTCGCCCGACACCGACTCCGGCAGGGCACAGAGCTGGTCGAGGGGGGCGACCCCGACGTCGCTGAAGCCGCCGACTGCCACCGCGCGCAGGTTCTCGCAGAGGTCAGAACGGCCCCGCGAGCAGAAGGTGCACCGGCCGCAGACGCCGCGCCAGTCGACCGCGACGAGCTGGCCGGGGCGCAGCGCCGTGCCGCTGGCAACACCCTCGGCCGGGACGATCTCCTCGATCACCCCGGCCCACTCGTGCCCGAGAGCGCGCGGGAGGCCGTGCTCGTAAGCGCTGGCGGTCCTCGTCCCCGCGTAGCTGCGCACCTCGCTCGGGCACACGCCGCACGCCTGCACGCGGATCAGCGCCTGCCCCGGCCCGGGCGTGAGGGCGCCGAGGTCCTCGATGCGCAGATCCCCGACCCCGTGCAGCCGCACCGCCCTCATCGCGCGACCCCCGTCGCCAGATCGCCGGCGACGTCCTCGGCGCGCGCGCCCCCGTGGACGATCGCGACGAGGGCGCGGACCATCTGCTCGGGGTCGGGCGCACCGACGACGTTGCGCCCGAAGACGACGCCCCGCGCGCCCGCCGAGACGGCGGCCTCGGCCATGCGCAACGCGTCGATCGGGCTGCTTGCGCGGGGCCCACCCATCACGAGGGCCGGCACGTAGGCCTGCGCGAGCACGCGGGCGTAGGCATCCGGAGGCCCGACATAGTGGATCTTCAGGAAATCGGCGCCCGCCTCGGCGCCGATACGGGCTGCGCTGGCGACCCGGCCGACGTTCTCCGCGCTCTCCTCCAGCGCGACCTCCCAGGAGGCGGCGAGCATCTCGACCAGAAGCGGCATGCCCCACGCGTCCGCGTGCCCCGCGAGCGCGCGCACGTCGGCGAGACGCGCGGCGTCGCCGGGAGCCGCCTTCAGTTCCACGGCGTCGGCTCCGAGGCGCAGCGCCATCTCGATCCCGTACTCGCTCACCGGACCCTCGCTGTCGAGAGCGAGGATCAGTCCGCAGCGGCCGAAGAGATCACGCGCCGCACGCGCCATCCCGTAGGTCGTCATGATGGCGTCCGCCCCGCCCGCGACCACACGGCGAACTGCCGCGCGCGGGTCCTCGAGCCCCGGCGCCGGACCGCCGCGCGCGCCGTCCATCGCGACGACGACGGCCCTGTTGTCCGCGCCGAGCACCCTGTTCATCCGTATCGCCTTCACACACACCGTCCACCAACCCGTGTCGTTGACTGCCCTGTCCGTTGTGCCGGCGTCGTTGCTCGTCGATGAGTCGGTGCAGCTCGGCCTGTTTGATGTCGCTCCCCACCCCCTTCGCCCGATCGATCCCGTCGCGACCCTCGCCACCGTTGCGCCCGACGAGCCCGCCCTGAGGCCTTGCGCGACACGACGGACCCGTGGCGCCCCGATCGCAGCGTCAGGCCCCGCGAGAGTGGGAGCGCCCCGGATCTCTTAGCACATCGGGCCGATCATGACTGCTTGACCCGCCACGGCGCGGCGCGCTCTGTGACACATGCGGCGGCGTGCAGGAATCCCGCGCACCGCACGCGACGCCGCTCCGTCTCGTGGGACCGGCCCGGCCCGCCCGGTGGGTACGGCCCGGCGCCGGAGAGGATCCGCCGACGCGGCCCGGTGCCTAGCCTGGGGCCATGACCGATGCGGGCGGGACGACCGGGCGCGAGCCACCGGCGGCCGTGAACCGCCTCAGCCCGCTCGGCTTCGTGCTCGGCTTCGGCGTCGTCAGCATGTTCGCCGACGTCGTCTACGAGGGCGCCCGAGCGGTCATCGGACCCTACCTCGCCACCTTTGGTGCCTCTGCCGCGCTCGTCGGGCTCATCACCGGCCTCGGCGAGGCCGCGGCGCTCGTCTCCCGTGTCTTCACCGGGCCGCTCGCCGACCGGACGGGGCGCTACTGGCCGCTGTCGATCACGGGCTACCTCGTCACCGTGGTGGCCGTGCCCGCCCTCGCCGCCGCGGGAGCGTTCTGGCAGGCGGCTCTGGCCGTGGTCGGCGAGCGCTTCGGCAAGGCCGTGCGGACCCCGGCTCGCGACACGATGCTCGCCCAGGCCTCGACCGGGGTCGGGCGCGGCAGGGCCTTTGCCTACCACGAGGCCCTCGACCAGGCCGGTGCGCTCATCGGCCCGCTCCTCGTCGCCGGCATGGTCGCCCTCTCGGGCTACCGGCTCGGCTTCGCCGTGCTGGCTGTTCCCGGCGCGGCGGCCCTCGTCGCCCTCGTGCTCTTGCGTCGGGCCGCCCCCGATCCGCTCGCCTACTCCGCGCCCGGCGGGGCGCGCGCCGCGCAAGGCGCGGCGCCGCCCGCCCGCTGGGGCGCCCACTGGCGGGGGTTCTCGAGGGCGTACTGGCTCTACGCGGCCTTCACCGCGCTCTCCGTCGGCGGCTACGCCACCTTCGCCGTTCTCGCCTACCACCTCGAGGTCCGCCACATCGTCGCCGCTGCGGTCATCCCGCTGGTCTACGCGGTCGCGATGGGGGTGGACGCGCTCGCGGCGCTCGCGTTCGGCCACCTCTACGACCGCATCGGCCTGCGGGGCCTCGCGGCGGTTCCGGTCCTCACGGCCGCGATCCCCTTCCTCTCCTTCTCCGACCGGCCGGCGCTGGTCTGGGCCGGCGCCGCCGTTTGGGGCGCCGCGATGGGCGTCCACGAGTCGACGATGCGCGCCGCGGTGGCCGACCTCGTCCCCGATGCCCGCCGCGGCGCCGGCTACGGCACCTTCGGCGCGATCTACGGCCTCGCGTGGCTGGTGGGCTCGACGGTCATCGGCGCCCTCTCGAGCGTCTCGCTCGGTGCCCTCGACATCCTCGTCGTCGCCCTCCAGGTGGCGTCCCTCGCCGTGCTGGCCGTCCTGTTCCATTCCCGCGGCCCGAAGCGCCCCTAGCGGCGCCGCGCCCGCCGCGCCCGGGCCTGTTCCCCAAGGGTGCCCGCACCGCCCGCGGAGGGGAGCCGGCGTTGCGTCGGGGCGGTGGGGCCCTCGCCGCGGGCGACGCGGCGAGACCTTTTCGCCGTGGCGCCGTGGGTCCCGATGCTTGCTCAGGGCCCGATGAGCACCGGGTGTCCGACTCCCGCGGCCACGAGCCGGGCGACGCCGTAGCCGAGCACGACGGCGGCGCCGGGGCCGACGACCCGGCCGCGCAGGATCCCGACGAGGGTCGCCATCTGGACCGTGTGCCGGCCGCGTGCCGCCGCGGTCCCGGCCATGGCGCCGACGAGCGCCTGGTTCATCGAGGTGAAGAAGCCGAAGCCCACGGCGGCGAGCACGACGGCGGCCTGCACGAGCTCTGCGGCGGTGGCCATCGGCCCGTCCACGCTGACGATGTCGAAGGCCACCCGCTGCAGGAGCGGCCGACCCCAGGTGAGCACCCCGGCGACCAGCCCGACAGCGCCGACGGCGCCGGCGACGAGGACGCAGAACGTGTGCGTATCGACGAGCGAACCCGTCGCGTTGGCGACGTCGTTGCTTCCCATGGTGAACGAGGCGAGAGCGCCGACGCCGACGAGGGCCGGCGCGAGCCGGCGCCCGGCCCCGGGCCGGGCGCTCCCCCTCCGTCCGCCCGCGGACCCGACGCGCCGGGTGGGGCGCCGACGCGGGTGCGATCGAGGAGCGCGCTGAGCAGGTAGCCGAGGGCGGCGGCGACAAAGGGGGCGGCGACCCAGATCGCGCCGAGTGTGGCGCTCGTGGCCGAGTGGATGCCCACGCCTGCGGCCAGGCCGGCGCCGACGACGCAGAAGACGAGGATCTGGATCGTCGAGGTCGGGATCCGGAGCCGGTTGAAGACGCTGGTGAGAAGAAAGGCAACGCCGATCACGATCACCAGGCCGGTGACCGAGAGCCCGCGCCCGACGAGAAGGTGCCGACCGACGGTTCGCTCCACCCCGTGGCTCGCGAACGCCGCGCCGAAAAGGGCGAGCGGCGCCATGGTCATCTGGACGGCCCGCATCGACACGGCGCCGAGGGCGTGGGGGCATCCCCATGCACGCACCCGTGCAGTGGGCCCCATGCTCCACGCGAACGCGACGGCCAGGACGACGAGGAGCACCGTCACGTGGCGGCCACCGGTTCGCGGTCGCCTCGACTCCGGCCGCGCCCCAGGAGCGGGCCCTCGTCGCCCCGGGCGCGGGCCGCGTCGATCCGCCGGGCGCACCCCGGGCGGTGCGCACCCCGCCGAGCGCGCCACGACCGAACGCGCTCGCACGGGAAGGCTGCCCGATCCGGCCCCTCGCGGTGCGCGACCGCGGCGGGAGGGGTCCCCTCTCTGTCGGGGAGCAGGACGACGGGTCGGAAGGTCGCGCTTCGACGCGGCCGCCGCGGTGACCGGGCTCCTCGGACATCCATCCGGCGTCGACCTTCCCCCTGGCCGCGTGCTGCAGGACGCGCCGGCGTGGCGCGCCGCAGCTCTCGTCCGGTGGCCCATGGACCCGCGATGGGCGAGAACCTAGCGCCCGGCGCTCGGCCGCAGCGGCCCGCCGGTCGTTCCCGTCGCCGACGCGTGGCCGCGGGCGGTCAGTGGCAGACCACGGCGTCCCCCCGGTGGCGTGCGGCCCGGCCGCGGCCCGGTCAGGGCGCGTCGTGCCCGTGCGCCGCCGGGCGCGAGAGCGGCCGCTGGGGAAGCGTGGGGAAGAACCAGCTCTCGAGCCACGTCTCGGCCCAGCGGTCGTGGAACTGGTCGACGGCGTAGTAGAAGGAGCGGAGCACGCGGCTCGTCGGGTGCCGCTGCACCGCCGGATGCGCGCGTGTCGCCGCCGACTCGGCCCACACGGCCATGTGCAGGGCGAGGAGGGCGGGCCCCTCGCCGTGCCAGGGCCACATCATGTCCTCGAGCGGCGCATTGCGTGTCCGGTAGCTTGCGGCCGGCAGCGGAGCGAGAAGCGTCGCGAGCTCGGCGGCCTGGGCCTCGGTGTGCTGGTCGAAGTTCTCGATCAGCTCGGCGAGCAGCGCGTCCGCCTTCTCGCCCGCGCGTCGGTAGAGGTCGTCCGGCGGAATCCCCTCGACGAGTCCCTGCCACTGCGCCTGGAGCGCCGCGCGTTCGTGCAGACCCCAGCGGATCCGCTGGACCGCCACCTCACCCCCGCCGACCCTTTCGAGCAGCGGGCAGATCACGCCACCGGTCACCGAGTCGTGGATCGCAATTCCCGCGACGACGCGCGCCGCGGCCGCGGCCCTCGCCGCGCCGGCGCGGGCGGCGCCCAGCTCCCCGATGAGCGCACCTACCGCGCGGTCCCATCCCTCGATCACCTCGCGCACCGTGAGGCCCGCGACGCCGGCCAGGTCCTGCAGCGCGCGCACGAGCTCGGCTCGTGGCGACGCCGTCGTGGGCGAAACCGCGTTCCAGTTCCAGTGCGTGTCGCTCCAGTCGGCGAGGTGGTCGAGGAAGCGGTAGAGCGCGAGGAAGCCGCGCGACCGCCAACGCAGACCGGCGAGCGAGCGCCGAGTCGGTGCGCGACGCGCCTGGGCGCCGAGCGCCTGGAGGAGACCGGCGCGGTCGCCGCGGCTCGCGGCCGCCTCGACGATCTCCCCGAGCCGGCTCGTCTCCGCGCGGGCGTGGGCGGCAAAGCTCGCCGCGAGGCCGGCGAGCACCGCCTCGACCTCATCGCCGGAGACCGGGTAGACGTTGTGCGCCGCGACGTTTCGGCTGACTGCGTCGAAACGGGCGAGCAGCTCCGCACGCTCCTCGCAGCCGCGCCGCAACTGCGCCGCCAGGTCGTGCCCGCCCGGGAGCCGGTCGATGAGAGGGCACAGGGTCCCAAAGACCACCGCGTCGTGGATGACGACGGCGGGGCGGACGCCGTTGTGCAGTGCCCGCACGCGCTCGAGGCCTCCTTGGGCCCCGGTCGCCTGGCGCAACGACTCCTCGACCTCGTGGTCGTAGCTTTGGAGAACCGCCGAGACGGTGGCGTCCGTCTCGGGCGCCGCAGGTCCGTCGGCCGCGGGTGGCCCGGACAGCCGCGCCGCCACGCGCAGGTTCACCGCTGCACCCCCGCCACGGCCTTCGCGCGACGTCCGCTCATCGTCCGCATCCCTTCCCAAGCGGCAGCGAGCGCATCGTCGCGTCCCCTCACGTAGCCGACCTGAGGCCACGCTATTGACGCCTCCTCCGGGCGCGATAGGGACGTTCGACCCCTCTTCGCGCGCATCGGTCGACTCGCACACCACCGGACAAACCGCTTGTGGCGACGCGCGCGCCGCGCCCGGCTCGGCGCGCACCTTGACCGCGCGCTCGCGCCCGAGGCGCCACCCCGCTTCAAAGGACGCCGGCCGGCACCGCCGCGGCGCTGAGCCGATGGCCGGTGCCCGCAGCCGGGCCGCGGGCGTGGAGCGGCGGACCCGGCGGTTAGGCCTCCCCCGTCTCGAACAGCCCGGTGCTGAGATAGCGCTCGCCGGTGTCCGGCAGCACGACGACGACCGTCGTCCCGGCGGCGCCGGGGCGAGCGGCGAGCGCAAGCGCCGCGGCGAGCGCGGCGCCCGACGAGATCCCCGCGAGGATCCCCTCTCGGCGCGCGAGCGTCCGGGCGTGGTGCGCCGCGTCCGCGGCGGTCACGCCGATCACCTCGTCGTACAGCTCGGTCGCGAGCACCGACGGCACGAAGCCCGCGCCCAGGCCCTGGATGCGGTGCGGACCCGGAGCGCCCCCCGAGAGCACGGGAGACTCGGCCGGCTCGACCGCGACAAGGCGGATCGCCGGGTTGTGCCGCCGCAGCGCGCGTCCCGCGCCGGTGACCGTCCCGCCGGTCCCGACACCGGCGACCAGTGTGTCGACGCTGCCGCCGGTGTCGGCCCAGATCTCCTCGCCCGTGGTCGCCTCGTGCACGGCCGGATTCGCCGGGTTGTCGAACTGGGCGGGCAGGAACCAGCCGTTCTCGTCCGCGAGGCGCTGCGCCGCGCCGAGCGCGCCGCGCATGCCCTCGGCGCCCGGCGTGAGCACGAGGCGCGCACCGTAGGCGGCGAGGATCTGGCGCCGCTCGATGCTCATGGTCTCGGGCATGGTGAACACCGCCTGGAAACCGCGCACCGCGGCGACCATCGCCAGCCCGACACCGGTGTTCCCGCTCGTCGGCTCGACGAAGGTTCCGCCCGGTCGGAGGCGCCCGTCGGCGACCGCCGCGTCGAGCATCGCGAGCGCGATGCGGTCCTTCACCGAGCCTCCCGGGTTCTGGCGCTCCAGCTTCGCGAGCACCCGCGCACCGCCGGGGGGAGTGAGGCGGGAGAGTTCGACGAGGGGGGTGCGCCCGATCAGCGCGGTCACGTCGGCGTAGATCGTCATCGGGCCTCTCCGTTGGTCAGGGGGGCGTGCTCCCCGGGGAGCGCGCGCGGGGGGTCGGCCGGTCGGGGCGCGTGGACCTCGGCGACGGGCGCGCGCACGTGCGCCCCGGCGGGCACGTCGGCGAGCACGAGCGCCAGCGGCCCGATGCGCGCCCGGTCCCCGATCCGGACGGGGCCGATGACGGTCGCACCGGCACCAAGGGTCACCCCGTCGCCGATCGAGGGGTGGCGTGACGACCCCTTGGGGTCCCGCCACCAGCCGCGCCCGCCGAGCGTCACCCCGTGATACATGGTCACGTCGTCGCCGATGACGGCGGTCTCGCCGATCACGACGCCGGCGCCGTGGTCGATGAAGCAGCGTCGCCCGATCTGCGCCCCGGGGTGGATCTCGATGCCGGTGAGCGCGCGGGCGAGCTGGGACAGGGCGCGCGCCGACACCGCGTGCCCGCCGCGCCAGAGCCGGTGGGACACGCGGTGAAGCGCGAGTGCCTGGACACCGGGATAGAGCAGGGCCTGGAGCCGGCTCCCCTCGCGCAGCGCGGGATCCCGCCGATACGCCGTGTCGAGATCCTCGAGCAGACCGGCACGGCGGCGCCCACGAGCGCGCGCCGTGCCGCCCGAAAGAAGGCCAGCGCTGGACTGGCTGGTCGATCTTGGCATCTCTGCTCTCCTCACCTTTTCGGCGCCGCTCAGGGGGATGTTCGGTCCCCCGCCGCAGTGCGGGCGCTGCCCACCCGCGCCGGCGCGTGGCGCGCGCCACCGGAGTAGAGGCAACGCCGCCGCGTCGCCGCGTCTTCCCCCGGCTCCCTCCCCGCCTGAACACGCCCGTGCGCTCGGCATACGAGGGACCACCTCGCGCGCCCCCACCGTCGGCGAGCGCGTCCCACGGGCCGTTGCCGGCCGCCTGACAAGGAGCATAGGTGGTCGAGACCGGCGTCTTTCCCGGCCCGCGGCGCGTACCCACCTCCCCCGATGACCCGGCCGGGCGCGCGCCGCCGTGCGCATTGCGTGGCGCCATCGGAACGCCCCGGTCCGGGCCGGCAGGTAACAGGAGCGGCAGCCGGCGACGCCCAGGAGCGCGCGGCCCCGGGGAGGCCGGCGCGTGGGCGCCTAGACGAGTGATTCCAAG
>JAKABX010000040.1 GCA_021796545.1 Actinomycetes bacterium | reverse complement strand
CGTGGTCCGCAGCGCCGACCACCGTCGCCCCCGGTGCGCCGGGATCCCGGGGCCAGCCCCGCCCGTCCTCGGCGAGGACGAGGCCCGCGGCGGCGGCGAGCTCCCGCCAGGGCTCCTTGGCACGCCCGCGCGGCGCCTGGGCACCTGCCAGGACCAGGACGCGCCTGCGCCCGGCGAGCAACGCCGCGAGCGCCGAGACCGCCTCTGCGGACGCAGCCGCACCGGCCGTTGCGACGTGCCACGGCGCGCCGCCGGCGCGTCCGGCCGGCAGGGCGTCTGGCTCGGCGACGAGCGGCTCGCGAAAAGCGAGGTTGGCGTGCACCGGCCCGGGACCGGCCGGGTGGGCGGTCGCCTCGAGAACCAGGCGCGCCGCGAGCGACCGCCAGGTGGCGCGGGAGGCCGCGTCCGGGACGCCCGGCGCGCAGGCGAAGCGCAGCGAGGACCCGAAGAGCCCCTCCTGTTCGAGCGTCTGGGGCGCGCCGACGCGATGCAGCTCGGGTGGGCGGTCGGCCGTACAGCAGATGAGCGGCACCCCCGCCAGGTCCGCCTCGGCGACGGCGGGGTGCAGCTCGACCGCTGCGGTTCCCGACGTCGTCACGAGCACCGCCGGGGCGCCCGAGGCGAGGCCGATCCCGAGCGCGAGGTACGCCGCCGAGCGCTCGTCGAGGCGGACGTGGATCCGCAGGCGGCCGTCGGTGACGAGCGCGTGCGCGAGTGGGGCCGAGCGCGAGCCGGGCGCGAGCACCGCGTCGGTGACGCCCGCCCGCACCCACTCGTCGACGAGCGTCGCGCAGAACGCGGCCTGTAGCGTCACGCGCCGTGCCCCCCCGCCTGTGGACCGTCGCCGAGGGTGCGGGCCCGCGGATCGTCCTCGTCCACGGCTTCACCCAGAGCGCGCGCTCCTGGGACCGGGTGCGCCCAGCGCTGCCCGCCGGCCACGAGGTCGTCGCCGTCGACCTCCCCGGCCACGGGGGCTCGGCGGACGTGCGCGCCGCGGACCTCGAGCAGGCGGCGGCGCTTCTCGGCGAGGTCGGCGGGCGGGCGACCTACGTCGGCTACTCGCTCGGGGGGCGCACCTGCCTCAGCCTGGCCCTCGCGCAGCCCCGCCTCGTCGAACGGCTCGTGCTTATCGGCGCGACGGCGGGGATCGAGGACCCCGCGGCGCGTGCCGAGCGCCGTCGTGCCGACGAGGCCCTCGCGGCAGCGCTCGAGGCGGGCGGCGACGCCGGTCTGCCGGCGTTCCTCGCGCAGTGGCTCGCGGGGCCGCTCTTTGCGCACCTGAGCGCCGAGCAAGCCGATCTCGGGGCACGCCTCGTGAACAGCGCGGCAGGACTCGCGGCGTCGCTGCGCACGTGCGGCACGGGGACCCAGGTGCCGAGCTGGCACCGTCTCTCCACGCTCGAGATGCCCGTCCTCGCCTGTGCCGGGGAGCGCGACGTGCGCTTCGCGGCGCTCGCCCGGCGCCTCGCGGCGGCGATCGGCCAAAACGCCCGTGCCGCGACGCTTGCCGACGCCGGTCACGCCGCCTGCTTCGAGCAGCCGGTCGCATTCGGGGCGCTGCTCACCGACTTCCTCGCGCCGGGGGCCTGAGCCCGGACGCGCCGCGGCGCTCACCACGCGACGCCCAACGCGAGCAGCAGCCCGAGCACGAGCTGGAGCCGGCCCGTCAATGCGAGCCCGCGCAGGAGGTCGCGCCCCTGCGCGCCCGACCAGACCAGCCCGAGGGGCGAAGGCGCGAGCGCGACGGCCGCGAGCGCGACGAGCGCGCCGAGGCGCCGGGAGGCGACCGCACCCGCGAAGGCGAAGGCGCCGAGCACGCACGCGCTGTAGAGGACGCGTGTCCCGCGCTCACCGAGGCGCACCGCGAGCGTGCGCTTGCCCGCCGCCGCGTCGCCCTCGATGTCGCGCAGGTTGTTCACGACCAGCAGGGCGACCGCAAGAAGGCCGACGGGGACCGCCGCGAGGACGGCGAGCGCCGAGACGTGCCCGCCGGAGACGTAGGCGGTGCCGACGGTGGCGACGAGCCCGAAGAAGACGAAGACGAACGCCTCGCCGAGGCCGGCGTAGCCGTAGGGGCGGGGACCGCCGGTGTACAGCCACCCCGCCGCGATGCACGCGGCCCCGACCGCGATCAGCCACGGGGTCACGAGCAGCGCCAGCCACAGCCCCGCGGCCGCACCGAGGGCGAACACCCCGGCCGCCGCAGCGCGCACCGCGGCCGGTGACGCGAGCCCCGAGGCGACCAGGCGCGTCGGACCGACCCGGGCCGCGTCGGTGCCCCGGACGCCGTCGGAGTAGTCGTTCGCGAAGTTCACCCCCACCTGCATCGACAAGGCGACGACGAGTGCCAGCACGGCCCGGCCGTAGAGAAGCTGCCCCTCGGCGTGCGCGACGGCCGCGCCGACGGCGACGGGGACGACCGCGGCCGGAAGCGTCCGGGGCCGCGTCGCCGCGAGGTACGCACGCCACGCGCCGGCACCGCGAGCCGGCCCGGCGAGGTCCCCGGCCGCGGCGCTCACCGGCCGAGAGGGCCGTCGGGGCCGGTCACGGCCGGCGTGGGAACCGGGAGAAGTCCGGTGCGCGCCGCTCGAGGAAGGCATTGCGGCCCTCCTGGGCCTCCTCGCTCATGTAGAAGAGCAGGGTCGCGTCACCCGCGAGCTGCTGGATGCCGGCCAGCCCGTCGTCGGCGGCGTTGAAGCCCGCCTTCAACAACCGCAACGCGAGGGGCGAGTGGCGCAGCATCTCGCGGCACCAGCGGACCGTCTCGGCCTCGAGCGCGCCGAGAGGGACGACGGCGTTGACGAGCCCCATCTCGAGGGCCTCCTCGGCCCCGTACTGACGGCAGAGGAACCAGATCTCCTTGGCCTTCTTCAAGCCGACGTTGCGCGCGAGCAGGCTCGATCCGTACCCGCCGTCGAAGCTCCCGACGCGCGGTCCGGTCTGGCCGAAGCGCGCGTTGTCGGCCGCGATCGTGAGGTCACAGCAGACGTGCAGCACGTGCCCGCCGCCGATCGCGTAGCCCGCGACCATCGCGACGACGGGCTTGGGCAGGCGCCGGATCTGGACCTGCAGGTCGAGCACGTTGAGGCGCCCGATGCCCTTGTCCGCGACCGCATCGTCGCCCATGTAGCCGTCTTCGCCCCGGATGCGCTGGTCGCCGCCCGAGCAGAACGCCTGGTCGCCCTCGCCGGTGAGGATGACGACGCCGACCGCGGGGTCGTCGCGGGCGACCTCGAAGGCGTGCAGCAGCTCTTGGATCGTCTGGGGGCGGAAGGCGTTGCGCACCTCGGGCCGACAGATCGTGATCTTGGCGATGCCCTCTGCGGTGTCGTAGCGGATGTCGCGGTACTCGCCGCTCGCATGCCACGCCGGGATCGGGGAGAGTTCTGGCTCCATGGCGGCCGTTAGGCTACCGCCGTGCGCCGGCTCGTCGCCCTGGACCTGCCCGGCGGCCCGGAATTCACCACCGCGTTGCGCCGCATCCTCGACGACGGCGATGCCGCGCTCCCCCTCGACGTGCGCCTGCCAACGGCCGCGCGCCGGCGCCTCCTCGGGGCGCTCGCGCCGTGCGCCGTGCGCGACGCGTCGGGCGAGACGCCCCTCTCGGGCGGAAGGCCGGTCGAGGAGGGGGACGCGCTCGTGCTCGCGACCTCGGGCACGACCGGCGAAGCCAAGGGCGTCGTGCTCACCCACGACGCCGTCGCCGCCTCGGCCGCGGCGACGAGCGAGCGGCTCGGGGTCGACCCGGGGAGCGACGCCTGGCTGTGCTGCCTTCCGCTCGCGCATGTCGGGGGGCTCTCGGTCGTGCTGCGCGCGTGGCACGCGGGAACCGGCCTCGAGGTCCACCCACGCTTTCGCGTCGCCGATGCACTCGGCGCCGCGGCGCGAGGCGCGACCCTCGTCTCGCTCGTCCCGACGATGCTGCGGCGCCTCGGAGCGGGCGCAGCCGCGTTCCGCGCGATCGTGCTCGGCGGCGCTGCGCCGCCGGGGGACCTTCCCCCGAACGTCGTCACCACCTATGGCCTCACCGAGACCGGAAGCGGCCTCGTCTACGACGGCTGGCCGCTCGCAGGCGTCGAGGTCCGCACGCGCGACGGTGAGGTCCTCGTCCGTGGACCGATGCTGCTGCGCGCGTATCGCGACGGCACGGTCCCCTTCGACGCCGACGGGTTCTTCCACACCGGCGACGCGGGTGCACTGAGCGCGGACGGTCGCCTCGTCGTCCACGGTCGGATGACGGAGATGATCGTGAGCGGCGGCGAGAACGTCTGGCCCGTCGCCGTCGAGGCCGTGCTCGAGACGGTGCCCGGTGTGAGCGAGGTCGCCGTGGGCGGGGTCGCGGACCCCGAGTGGGGCCAGCGCGTCGTCGCCTACGTGGTCCCCGTCCCCGGCGAAGCCCTCCCGAGGCTGGCCGCGCTGCGCGACCAGGTGCGCGCAGAGATCGGGCCCTGGGCGGCGCCACGCGAGCTCGTGCTCGTCGACCACCTGCCACGCACCGCTCTCGGCAAAGTGCGGCGCCATGCGCTCGCGGCGCTCAAGGGCCCGGACGACGCGCACGACGGCGCGCAGAGGTCCGGCGAGACCTGACCACCAAGGGCGCGCGGCGCGTGCCCGCAGCACCGGCGAGCGCGCGGGTCCGGCTGCTGCCCTGCGCTGTCCGGTATCAACAGTGCTCGATCGCCGGCTGTGTCGTGGGGCCCGCCCGACGCCGGTCGCGGGGCCGCTTTGAGAGGACGGAGCGCCCCCGCGCGAACCCCTCTTCGCGCGGCTGACAGGGCACGCCTCCAGAGGATCGAGCGATGGACAACCCTTGCGCGACGATGGCGCGGTCGGCGGCGACGGGGGGCGTCACCCGCATGCGGGGCATCTTCGCGCACCTTGACGACGAGACCTTCTGCGCGGGCGGGGCGTTCGCCCGCACGCGGCCGGCGGTGCCGAGATCATGATGGCGTCGACGACGCGCAGCGAGGCAGGCCAGATCCGCGACGAACAGCTCGCCACGCGGCGCGCAATCGCCGCCGTGCGCGAGAAGGAGCGGTGACTCGCCTGTGAGAGGCTCGGCGTGGCCAACGTGCGCTGCTGGGATTACGCGGACGGCGCACTCGCCGCGGCGGACTTCGACGCCCTCGTCGCCCGGATGGACGCGGTCATCCGCGAGCTCCGACCGGACACGGTCATCACCTTCGGTCCCGACGGCGGGTACGGCCACCCGGACCACATCGCCGTCAGCGCGGCGGCGACCGCGGCGTGCCGGCGGGTCGGAGAGATCGCTCACCACAGCGACCAGCTCGAGGCGGGACGCGAGGTGCATCGGCCCTGCCGCCTCTACCACCGCAGCTTCCCCTCCCGCGACGTGCTGTTGATGAAGCGTCTCGCGCGCGGCTGGCGGCTCGCCCCGAGGGTTTCAGCGGGTCGCTCGAGTTCTCCCACTCTCTGCTCTTGATGGCCGAAGAGGCCGAGACGACGGGTTTCATCAATGGCGACTCCACCGTGCGCTGGTTCGCGCCCGGGTCTTTCGTCGTCGAGCAGGGCGAAGCCGCCACCGAGCTCTTGTTGATCCTCTCGGGGCACGCAGACGTCTGCAAAGAGAACGAAGACGGGACGAGGGTGCAGCTGCGCCGCCTCGGCCCGGGGAGTTCTTCGGCGAGCTCGGCCTCGTCGCGAACACGGTGCGCAGCGCGAACGTCATCGCCGCAGACGCTCTCACCTGCCTCGTGTTTTCCCCGGCCCCTCCGACCCTGTTCGCAGGGCGCGGCGAAGAGGCCCATCTCGTCGGGCCCGAGACCGGTCCAGGCGGCGGTGAGGCAAACCTGCCTCACACACGCGCAGAGCGCCCGGCGCACCTCCCCCGACCTCGCGGCGGCACGACTCAACTCACCGACTTCGTCGGGCCAAAGCTGAGCGCCCTCAGCGCGTACCGCAGCCAGTTCCCCTTCCTGCCCGAGATGTACCCCGACGACCTCTGAAGGAGCTGTTCGGACAGGAGTACCTCATCCAGGTGCACCCCCCGCGTGCCATCGACACCGACTTGTAGATTGCATCGTCGTTCGAGCCCGCGCCGTGCCGCCCACTGTGAAGGACGGCCGCGGCACGTCAAGAAAGAGAGGACCCCTCCGTCGTGAGGACACCCGACCTCGCCACGCACGCGCCCGGGCTGGCCGCGGCCTTCGCTGACTTCTCCCGGCGCTACCCGGAGTTCGCGACGACTGCTGTCCTCGATGACCTGCGCGCGAGCGAGTACGGCCGGCTCGACGCGCATGGGCTCACCTACCTCGACTACACGGGGGGCGGTCTCTATGCGCGCTCGCAGCTCCGCGCGCACGAGGAGCTGCTCGCCGACGTCGTGCTCGGCAACCCGCACTCGGAGAACCTCCCCTCGCACGCCATGACCGAGCGAATCCAGGCCGTCCGGACACAGATCCTCGAGTACTTCAGCGCCGCACCGGAGGAGTACGAGGTGATCTTCACGCCGAACGCGACGGGTGCGCTCCGCCTCGTCGGGGAGTCCTACCCCTTCGGCCCCGGCGACACCTACCTGCTCACCTTCGACAACCACAACTCGGTGAACGGCATCCGGGAGTTCGCCCGGGCGAAGGGCGCACAGGTCAGCTACATCGCCGTGGCCTCAGACGAGCTGCGCGTCGAGCACACCCCTCTCGCCGACGAGCTCGCCCACCACCGCGTCAGAGGCAACCACCACCTCGTCGCCCGCCTGGTGGACGGCCTGCACGCGGCGCGCCACGGCGGCAACAACCTGTTCGCCTACCCGGCACAGTCCAACTTCTCCGGCGTCCAGCACCCGCTCGAGTGGATCGCCGAGGCCCAGTCCGCCGGGTGGGACGTGCTGCTCGACGCGGCCGCCTTCCTCCCCACCAACCGCCTCGACCTGTCGGTCTGGCACCCGGACTTCGTCTCGCTCTCCTTCTACAAGATCTTCGGGTACCCGACGGGGATCGGTGCGCTGCTCGCACGCCGCGAGGCGAGGGAGAAGCTGCAGCGACCCTGGTACGCGGGCGGCACCATCACCTTCTCGTCGGTGAACGCCGCCGGGGACGCCGGCCACGGCTTCTACCGCACCCCGGGGCCTGCCGGCTTCGAGGACGGGACGCTGGACTATCTCGGCATCCCGGCCGTCGGAATCGGTCTGTCGCACATCTCGTCGATCGGCATCGAGACGATCCACACCCGGGTCATGTGTCTGACCGGCTGGCTGCTCGAGGTCCTGTTCGAGCTGCGCCACAGCAACGGCCGTCCTCTCCTTCACATCTACGGCCCGCGGGGAACCGAGATGCGCGGCGCGACGCTCGCAATGAACTTCCTCGATCCAAGCGGCACCCTTATCGACTCGACGGTCACCGAGCGCCACGCGAACGACGTCGGCATCGCGCTGCGCGCGGGCTGCCACTGCAACCCCGGAGCGCGTGAGCTCGCACTCGGCTTCAGCAAGGACGAGATGGCCGAGTCCTTCCGACGCAAGGACGAGATGACCTACGAGCAGTTCCTCCACGTCATCGACGGCAAGACGACGGGTGCCGCCCGCGCGTCCCTCGGGCTCGCGACGACCTTCGCGGACGTGTACCGCTTCGTTGAGTTCGCAAAGAGCTTCACCGACGTCCCCGCGGCCGACCTGGGCGCGCCGCGCCGCTGAGGACACGGCGCCCACCGCCCCCGGCGTCTCGGTCCGCGCGCGGGCAGCGGGGCGCCTCGGGCAGAGCGCGGCGCCCGGGTTAGCGTGAGGACATGGCGAACCGACTGGCCGAGGCGACGAGCCCCTACCTGCGCCAGCACGCCGACAATCCCGTCGACTGGTACCCCTGGGGTCCCGAGGCACTCGCCGAGGCGCGCCGGCGCGACGTGCCGCTCCTTGTGTCCATCGGCTACGCGGCGTGCCACTGGTGCCACGTCATGGCGCACGAGTCCTTCGAAGACGAGGCGACCGCCGCACGGATCAACGCGGCGTTCGTCGCCGTCAAGGTCGACCGGGAGGAGCGGCCCGACCTCGACGCGCTCTACATGGAGGCCGTCCAGGCCCTCACCGGGCGCGGCGGATGGCCGCTCACCGTCTTCGCCACGCCCGAGGGGCGCCCCTTCTTCGGCGGCACCTACTTCCCGAACCGCCCCCTCGCGGGGACGACGCCCTTTGCTGCGGTCCTCGACGCTGTGACACAAGCCTGGGCCGGACGCCGCGAGGCGGTCGCACAGCAGGCCGACGAGCTCACCACGGCGATCGCCGAGCGCCTGCACCCGCCCGCCGCCGACGCCGGCGCGCCGCCGGCCGGCTCCGCACTGCGCGCCGCCGGCGCGGCTCGTGCGCTCGCGATCGGCGACCGCCGCCTCGGGGGCCTCGGCGGCGCGCCGAAGTTCCCCCAGGCCCCCGCGCTCGAGCTGGTGCTGAGAGCGGCGGCAGGCGGCGACGGCGACGCGGCGGCCTTCCTCGAGACGACGCTCGGCGCGATGGCCTCCGGCGGGCTCTACGACCACCTCGAGGGCGGCTTCTGCCGCTACAGCACCGACGCCGCCTGGCAGATCCCCCACTTCGAGAAGATGCTCTACGACCAGGCGCTGCTCGCCCGCCTCTACCTCCACGCCCACCAGTGGAGCGCAGACGCCCGCTGGCGCCAGGTCGTCGAGGAGACGCTCGCGTACGTGACCGGCGTGCTCGCCGGGGCCGACGGCGGCTTCTGCTCGTCCGAGGACGCCGACAGCGAGGGCGGGGAGGGGCGCTTTTCGACCTGGACGCCCGCCGAGCTCGTCGACGCCCTCGGCCCGCACGACGCGCCACGGGCGGCGGAGGCCTTCGGGGTGAGCGAGGCAGGGAACTTCACGGAGGGTCGAAGCGTGTTGCACCGCCCGCCCGGCGCCGTCGTGCGCGACCCGGAGCTCGAGCGCCTGCGCGTCACGCTGCGCGTCGCGCGCGCGGCGCGGGCACGCCCCGCGCGCGACGACAAGATCGTCACCGAGTGGAACGCGATGGCGATCGCGGTGCTCGCCGAGGCGGGTCTCGCCCTCGGCGAGACGGCGCTCGTCGACGCGGCTGAAGCCGCGGCGGCCTTCTGCACCGAACACCTGCGCGACGCCGACGGGCGGTGGTGGCGCTCGTGGCGGGGCGGGAGGCGGACCGGCCTCGGCGTGCTCGCCGACTACGCGTGGCTCGTGGAGGCGTTCACGCGCCTTGCGGAGGCGACCGGCGAGGCGCGCTGGACCGCGCAGGCGCGCGAGGTCGCGGCGGGACTGGTCGACCTGTTCTCCGCTGAGGACGGGGGGTGGTACGCGACGGGGAGCGACGCCGAACAGCTCGTCGTGCGCCCCCGCGACCCCTACGACGGCGCGCTCCCCGCGGGGGGCTCGGTCGCGGCGGTCGCCTGCGTGCGCCTCGGCGCGCTCTGCGGCGACGCGTCCCTCCTCGACCGGGGCCGCGCGAGCCTCGTCGCGCTCGGGGGGGCCCTCGGGCGCTCCCCGCTCGCGTTCGCGCACCTGGCCCTCGCCGCCGAGCTGCTCGAGGAGGGTCCGGTCGAGGTCGTCGTCACCGGCGGGCGCCGCGACCTCGTCGCCGCGGCCGCAGCGCGCTTTCTCCCCTACGCCGTGCTCGCCTGGGGCGAGCCGAGCGGACCGCTGTTCGCCGGGCGCGGGGGACCCGTCGCCTGGGTCTGCCGCAACGGCACCTGCCTCGCGCCCGTCGGGGAGGAAGCGGCCCTTCTCGCCGCGCTCGGTGTCCGGGCGCCGGCGGCCTGAGGAGCGGCGATGGCGCGGGGTACGCCGGTGCGCGTGACGCGACGGATCACGCCCGGGCGCCGGCGCGCGGGGGGCAGCGGTGCGCGCCTCACCTGCGCGGTCCTGGCGGCGACGCCGGACGAGTGGGTCGGCGTCGACCTCGCGACCGGGGCGCTCGTGCGCTCGCCGGCGCACGGAGCCGGGGCCTTCGCCGGTACGCAACCCCTCGAGGTCGTCGAGCTCGAGCTCGGCGAAGACGACAGCGTGGCGGACCCGGCGCGGCCCGAGGCGGTCCACCTCGCAACAACACCCACGCCCCGCGGCGTGCTCGGGGGGCGCCGCGCGCGTCGCCTCCTCTCCTCCCTCGCGGCCCCCGAACGCGCCGGCGCGCCGCTCCTCGGGACCTGGGGACCCTCCGTCGCCTACGTCGACCTCGACGGCGGTGCGCCCTCGGTGCTCGTCGTCGCGCTCGGTAAGCGGGCGATCGCGCTCAGAAGCGACCGGGACAACAGCCCGCAGGTCGTCCTCGCCTGGGGGGATCATCCCCAGCGCATGCCGCTGCGCGACCCGCGCGTCGCGACGGCGGCGAGGAGCGCCTCGGCCGAGCTCGGCGGTGCCGCGCTGGCGGCGGTGCTCGGTTTCCGGCCGGGTTACGCCGTCGTCGCGCTCGGCGCGGTCGAGCGCGGGCACGTGCCCAAGGCGGTGCTCTCGCTCCTTCCGACCTGAGCGCCGCTCGGGTGCCTCAGCGCGGCAACGAGCCGGCGAGCAGGTCCTCGGCCATCGCCCAGCCGAAGACGACGAGGCAGTCGCGCCGGCCACGGTCCAAGGGCGCGAAGAGCGCGGGCAACCCCTCCTGCTCCTCGACGACCGCCGGGGGCTCCGCGGCGTCCTCGCCATGGTCGAGCAGACCCGTCGCCCCGCTGTCGCCGGTGAGGATGAAGCTTCGGTCGTCCAGCTGTCCGTCGCAGCCGAAGCGCTTGGCGAGGCGCCGGCCCCAGGCCCGCTCCTCGCCGGTCGCCTTGTGGCCCGGGCGCGGGACGATGTCGGTCAGGCCTGCGTAGGCCTCGTAGGCGGCAGGGTCCTGCATGCGCGTGCCGACGAGCACGTCCTCGTCGGGGAACGCGAGCACCGCCCGGCGGAAGAGGTCGCGCATGACCGCGCGCAGCGCCTCCGAGGCGGTCTCGCGCCGCGGGAAGGCGGCGACGCCCACCAGGAGGCTCGGCGTGCCGCCGATCCGCTCCAGCGTCGAGAAGGCGAAGCCCTCCATGCCGCCCTTCAAGCGCGCCTGGGTCACGAGCACCCACTCCTCGCGCTGCTTGGAGAGGAAGCCGATCTCGTAGCCCGCGTCGCCGTCGGTGCAGAGGTCGGCCATCTCGGCCAGCTCCGCGTCGCTGAGCGCCGTGCAGTCCTTCGTCTCGACTTCGATCACGTGTTGCTGACCCCTTGTGGCTCGACTCCCGTCACGCCGACGGCACCCCCGGGGCCGGGCGACCCCCGGGCGCCCACAGCGGCGCACGCTGCGGCGCGGTGGGTTCGCCCTAGTTTACGGGACCGGTGAGTGGGGTCGCCACGCGCCAGATCGCACGACGTCCTAGCTGGTCACAAGCGCGTCCGGCCCGAGGATCTCCTTGAGGGCGCCGACGAAGCCACCACCGGCGTCGACGTTGAAGCTCGGCGGCAGGCGGAGCACCTTGTGGCCGAGGTGGAGGTGGACCGGCCGGGGCCCGGGGTGCTCGACAACGAGGGTCTTGAGGCGCGCGACGAGCGACTCGGTGAGGTGGTGCAGCGGCAGGCTGACCTCGACGGGGCCGCCCTCCTGGTCAGCCTCCAGGGTGAGGCGGGTGATCTCCGCGGCGACGAGCTTGGCCTGGTCGTCCCGCTGGTCGAGCCGTCCGCGCACGGCCACGATCGCGTCCTCCTCGAGGCGCGCGCCGTACTCGGTCATCGTCCGCGGGAAGACCATGACCTCGATCGACGCCTCGAGGTCCTCGAGGGTGAAGGTGGCCATCAGCTCGCCGCGCTTGGTGTAGCGGCGGGAGAGGCCCGTCACGACACCGGCCACGACCCGGAAGCCGGCGCCGGCGCCGGCATCGGGTGCCGGCGCGTACGCGGGAGCGTCGAGCACGTCGCGGATCGAAGCGTCGGCGTGGCGACGCAGAGCCGACTCGAGGCCGAGGAGCGGGTGGTCGCTCACATAGAGGCCGAGCATCTCCTTCTCGAACGCCAAGCGTTCGTCCTTGGAGAACTCGACGTCGGGGACCTCGCGGCGCGCCTCGGCATACCCGCCCGCCGCTCCGGGCTCGGCGGGCTTCTCGAGGAGGGAGAACAGCGTCGAGATCCCGAGCTCCTCCTCGCGCCGGCGCGCGAGAACCGCGTCGATGACCTCCTCGAAGACCAGACACAGACCCTTGCGCGGGTGGCCGAGTGCGTCGAAGGCGCCGGCCTTGATGAGGGACTCCACGCTGCGTTTGTTGAGCACCGAGGGGTCGACCCGGCAGCAGAAATCGTGGAAGTCCGCAAAGGGCCCGGAGCGCTCGCGCTCGGCGAGGATCAGGCCGACGATCCCCTCGCCCACGTTGCGCACCGCCGAGAGCCCGAAGACGATCGTGCCGGGACCGCCCTCGTTCCCGGCGGGACCCGAGGTGAAGTTCGAGGCCGAGGCGTTGATGTCGGGCACCTGGACGGTGATGTCGAGGTTTCGGCACTCGGCGAGGTAGACCGCGGTCTTGTCCTTGTCGTCCTTGACCGAGGAGAGCAGCGCCGCAAGGTACTCCACCGGGTGGTTGGCCTTCAGCCACGCGGTCTGGTAGGCGACGTAGCCGTAGCCGAAGGAGTGGGACTTGTTGAACGCGTAGTCGGCGAAGGGTTCGATGATGTCGAAGAGCTTCGTGCCGAGCTCCTCGCCGTAGCCCTGGGTGGCACAGCCCTTCACGAACTTCTCGCGCTCGGCCGCGATGAGCGAGCGGATCTTCTTTCCGCACGCCTTGCGGAGGTTGTCGGCCTCCTCGAGGCTGTAGCCCGCGAAGCGCTGGGCGACGCGCATCACCGACTCCTGGTAGAGCATGAGGCCGTAGGTGTCGCCGAGGATCTGCTCGAGGTCGGGGTGGAGGTAGGTGACCGGCTTGCGCCCGTTCTTCAGCTCGGGGTAGTCCCGGTGCATGTTCGCCGCCATGGGACCGGGGCGGTAGAGGGCGACGAGGGCGGCGACGTCGTCGAAGCTCGTCGGCGCGAGCGACCGGAGCGTCTGGCGCATCGCGGCGCCCTCGAGCTGGAAGACCCCGATCGAGTCCGCGCGCCGCAGCATCTCGAAGGTCTTCTCGTCATCGAGGGGGATGCCGTCGATGTCGGGGCGCACCCCGCTGCGCTCCTCGATCAGATCGAGCGCCATCTCGATCACCGAGAGGTTGCGCAGGCCGAGGAAGTCCATCTTCAAAAGGCCGAGCTCCTCGACCCCGTGCATCTCGTACTGGGTGACGATCGGGGCGTCCGCGGGGTCGCCGCCGGGCTCGGGTTTGCGCTGGATCGGCAGGTACTCGGTGAGGGGCTCGTGGGTGATGACGACGGCCGCGGCGTGGATGCCGTCCTGGCGGCGCAGACCCTCGAGGCCCTTCGCGACGTCGATCACCCGGCGCGCGTCGGGCTCGGACTCGTACATCTCGCGCAGGCTCTGGGCGGTGAGGTAGCCGTCCTCGAAACCCTCGGTCTTCTCCAGGCACGCGTACAGCGGGGTGTCGCGCCCCATGACGAGCGGCGGCATGGCCTTGGCGATCTTGTCGCCGAGCGCGTAGGGGTAGCCGAGCACCCGGGCCGCGTCGCGCACCGCGGCACGGGCCTTGATCGTCGAGAACGTCACGATCTGCGCGACCCGGTCGTAGCCGTAGCGCTCGGCGGCGTACTTGATCATCTCGCCGCGGTAGCGCTCGTCGAAATCCATGTCGATGTCGGGCATCTGCTTGCGGCCCGGGTTGAGGAAGCGCTCGAAGAGCAGGTCGTAACGGATCGGGTCGAGGTCGACGATCCTGAGGCAGTAGGCGACGCAGCACCCCGCGGCCGAGCCGCGCCCCGGTCCGACGCGGATCCCCGAGGAGCGCGCGTGGTCGATGAGGTCCCAGACGACGAGGAAGTATGCGGAGAACCCCATCGAGGAGATGACGCCGAGCTCGTAGTCGATCCGCTCGCGGACCGCGTCGGGCAGCGGTGACCCGTAGCGCTCGGCGGCTCCCCGGTAGGTGAGCTGGCGCAGGTACGCCGTCGCGGACTCCTCGTAGCTCGCGCGGCGGAACTCGTCGGGCACGGGGAACTCGGGGAGCGTCGGCTTGCCGAGCTCGAGCTCGACGTGGGCGCGCTCCGCGATCCAAAGCGTGTTGTCGCAGGCCTCGGGGAGCTCCGCGAACAGTGCCCGCATCTCCGCCGCGCTCTTCAGGTAGTGCTCGGAGCCGTCGAACTTGAAGCGCTTGGGGTCGTCGATCGTCGCGCCGGTCTGCACGCAGAGGAGGGCGTCGTGGGCGATGTGGTCCTCGCGACGGCAGTAGTGGCTGTCGTTGGTCGCGACGAGCGGGGCACCGATCGCCCGGGCGATCTCGACGAGCTGGGGGTTCGTCTTCCGCTGCTCGGCGAGGCCGTGGTCCTGCAGCTCGATGAACAGCGAGTCGCGCCCGAAGATGTCCTGGAGGCGGCCGGCGAGCGCCTTGGCCTCGTCGAACTGGCCGGCGAGCAGGGCCTGGAGGACGACGCCACCGAGGCACCCGGTCGTCGCGATCAGGCCCTCGTGGTGGCGCTCAAGCAGCTCCCAGTCGACCCGGGGCTTGTAGTAGTACCCCTCGAGGTAGGCCGCCGAGGAGAGCTTCATCAAGTTGCGGTAGCCCGTCAGGGACTCCGCGAGCACCGTGAGGTGGTAGTAGAGCTTCTCGCCCCGCTCGCCCTCGCCGCCGGTGTCGTCGACCCGTCCGCGGCGCACGGGCCGCTCGAGGCGGGAGTTCGCGGCCATGTAGGCCTCGGTGCCGATGATCGGGTTGATGCCCTTGTCCCGGCAGGCCTTGTAGAAGTCGAGGACCCCGTACATGTTGCCGTGGTCGGTGATCGCGAGCGCGGGCTGGCCGTCAGCCGCGGCCGCCGCGACGACGTCTTTCACCCGCGCCGCGCCATCGAGCATCGAGTACTCGGTGTGCTGGTGCAGGTGGACGAAGGACCGCTCAGATGAGCCCCGTCCCGCCGCGCTCTCGGATCCGGCTGCGCCCGGCGTCGCCACTCCTGCCTCCACAGCTCATCCCCATGCCTCGTCCACCGGCTGTGGACGAGAATTACAGGGCTGTCGTTCGCCCGCCGACGACGTTACCGCGCGCCGGACGGCGCGCAGGAGGACGCGCTCAGAGGTACGCGCCTCCCCCGCCGCCGTTCGGTGGACGCGGGGGCGCGGGCAGGGCCTGCTTGTGGCGTATCTCCTCGAGCTGGGCGCGCGCCGCCATCTGCTGGGCGAACAGGGTCGCCTGGATGCCGTGGAAGAGGCCCTCGAGCCACCCGACGAGCTGGGCCTGGGCGATGCGCAGCTCGGCATCGCTCGGCTCGGGGGTCTCGAGGGGAAGCGCGAGCCGGTCGAGCTCGGCGGCGAGATCGGGCGACAGGCCCCCGGCCAGCTCGCGCACCGAGTTCTCGTAGATCTCCTTCATTCGCTGGCGGCTCGCCCGGTCGAGCGGCGCCTGGCGGACCTCGTCGAGGAGCTGCTTGATCATCGAGCCGATCCGCATCACCTTCGCGGGCTGCTCGATCGCCTCCCCGCGGGCTTCGTCGCCCTCCTGTTCGCCGGTGGGCGCCTCGGCGACAAAGGGCACCTCCTCACCACCGGGGGCGGTGACGACGATGAGGGGCGGGCGCTGGTCCGGTGGCATCTCACTCACCCCACCATTCTGCCGCCCGCCACGGCGCCGGCGCGCCGCGCTTGACTGTCGGGGTGGCTGTCCGTCGTCGCGTCGTCGTCACCGGTCGGGTCCAGGGCGTCTCCTACCGAATGGCCTGCGCGTCCGAAGCCCGGCGGCTCGGCTGCGTCGGCTTCGTCGCCAACCGCGCGGACGGCTCCGTCGAGGTCGAGATCGAGGGGGAGCCCGACGCGGTCCAGGCCCTGACCGAGTGGTGCCGGCGCGGGCCCGCGCTCGCCCGCGTGGAGCAACTCACCGCCGTCGAGATCCCCGTGCTCGGCGAGACCGGCTTCGCGGTCCGTCGCGGCCGCTGAGCCCGTCGCGGAACTCAGGCCCGGGCCACCCGGCGCAGGTCCGCGAGCGACATCTCGCCCGTCACGTTGCCCCCGCACTGCTCGCAGCGCGCCGTGTGCCGCCACGAGCGCAGCAGCCGCGTCCCCGACGCGTCGAGAAAGACGACGAAGGCGTCCGATTCCGGGTGGAGGACCAGCCGGTCGAAGTGGCGCCACTCGGTGGCGACCGGCGAGTCGAGACGGGGGCCCTTCAGCACCCGGCAGAACCGCCGCTCGACGGTGTCGAACAGCCAGGTCGAGTGGCAGGACTCGAGAACGAGGAAGCGCTCAACCCCCTCGTCGGCACGCAGTGCGTCGAGCAACTCGATGACGGCCGGGTCCGCTGGAAGCGCGCCCGCCGAACCCACAGAATCCACGGTGCGACTCACAACAACGATCTTGCCCGCCGGTTTCGACGGTGCCTCCGCGACGGGATTGCAGTCGCGTGAAGATATGTTCCTGCATTCGTGTGGGACGATCGACCATGGCGTCCGCACCGCGGTGCCGGCGCGGCGGTCCACCCATTGCGCACGGGCGGGGGTGCCCGCGTGCTCAGCGGGCGGGCGGGCGCTCGCCGAGGTCGAGGCTGGTGGAGTTGATGCACCACCGGGCGCCGGTCGGACCGGGCCCGTCGTCGAAGACGTGGCCGAGATGGCTGCCG
>JAKABX010000110.1 GCA_021796545.1 Actinomycetes bacterium | reverse complement strand
TTTGGTTTCGGGGCTCTCAGCGACATGCCGCCATATTACATGGTGATAGTTACACGAGTGCAAGTCGTGACCGGCGCGAATATCCACGACAGCCTCTCACACGTCGTGGCCCAGGAATCCGAGAGGTCGGAGGCGCGGGTCACCCCGGGGGGTCGTGCCTGCGCGCGGTATCTGCCGACGGCGATCAGGGGTGCTCTGGCGGGTTGTGGGTGCGTCTCTGTCCTTCAGACGACGCTATAGCCCTCGGGGAGCGCGCCGCGCCCGCAGAGGGCGAGCAGCGCCGTCGCAGCGTCCCGGCGGCGGGAGGCGATCTCCCCGGCGAGCACCGTCGACGCGATGATCGCGGGCCCGAGGACCTCGGGGACGGCGAGCCCGCACGCGCCGGCGAGGTCGAGGCTGTGCACGACGAGCTCGAAGGTCCGCGTGGGCAGGTAGCCGCGCAGGGTCATCTGCCCCACGGCCGTGGCGACCGGGGTGTCGTCGCCGCTCGCATCGACGAGCGCGCCGACGCGCGCGGCGAGCGCTCGGATCGCGGCGGCGGGGTCGTCGCCGAGGACCGCACCGGCGGCCCTTCCGCGCTGCGCGATCGACTCGTCGCGCCGCCGTCGCGCGTCGCTGCCGGAGGGTGCCGCACCGACGGACGCGAAGTACGCCGCCGGTCCCTCGACGGGGGGCCCGTCGCCCTCGCGCCCGCAGTACTCCTCGATCGTTGAGAGCGCCCGGCTGGCGTGGCCGACCAGGTCCCGGACGCACCACTGCCCGAGCGCCGGTTCGTCCAGCCGGGTGCGGGGGAGGGCGTCGACGAGCTCGACGAAGCCGTCACGCGCGCTGCGGAAGGAGGACCGAATCGCGGGGAGATCGTCGTCGCTCATGCGACGAGTGCTACCTGCCGGGCCCGGGCGGCGTCAACGGAGCGAAGGCCGCGGCCGGCGGGCGGTCTGCCGGGTGCTGGTAGCCTGCCGCCGTGCGGATCGGCGCCCTCGCCTCGGGCTCGGGCACCATCCTCCAGGCCCTTGTCGAAGCCGATCTGCCGATCGCGGTCGTGCTCGTGGACCGGCGCTGCGCGGCCGAGAAGGTGGCCGAGGCGGCCGGGATCCCCGTCGCCGTGGTCGAGCGGAGCTTCGGGCCCGGTTTCGATCGCGGCGCCTACAGCGACGCCGTCGTCGCCGCGCTGCGGGCCCACCGGGTCGACCTGCTCGTCATGGCCGGTTACGGCACCGTTCTCTCGAGCGGCGTGCACGAGGCCTTCCCGGGCCGGATCCTCAACACCCACCCCGCGCTGCTGCCGGCCTTCAAGGGCTGGCATGCGGTCCGCGACGCGCTCGCGGCCGGTGTCGCGGTGACCGGGTGCACCGTGCACGTCGCGACGCCCGAGGTCGACGACGGGCCGATCCTCGCCCAGGAGGAGGTGCCGGTCCTCCCCGGGGACAGCGAGGAGAGCCTGCACGAGCGGATCAAGGCGGTCGAGCGGCGGCTCTACCCGCTCGTCGTTCGCTGCTTCCTCGCCGGCATGGCTGCCGCCGGCGGGGCCGACGCCAAGGAGGAACCGTGAGGGCGCTGCTCTCCGTCTACGACAAGACCGGCCTCGAAGCCTTCGCACACGGGCTCGCGGCACTCGGTGTCGAGCTCGTCGCGAGCGGCAACACCGCCCGCGCGCTCGCCGGCGCGGGGATCGCGCACCGCGAGGTCGCCGAGGTGACCGGCGTCCCCGAGATGCTGGACGGCCGGGTGAAGACCCTCCACCCGGCGATCCACGGCGGCATCCTCGCGGACCGCTCCAAGCCCGCGCACATTGCCCAGCTGGCCGAGCGGGGCATCACCTTGATCGACCTCGTCGTCTGCAACCTGTACCCGTTCTCGTCCTCGCCGTCGATCGAGATGATCGACGTCGGCGGCCCGACGATGGTGCGCGCCGCCGCAAAGAACTACGAGCACGTGGTCGTCATCGTCGATCCGGCCGACTACGGCGCGGTCCTCGACGAACTCCGTCGCGAGGAGGCCGTCTCGCTCGAGACCCGAAAGCGGCTCGCGCGCGCGGCCTTCGCGCACACCGCCGCCTACGACGCGGCGATCGTTGAGTGGCTCGACGGCGGGTCCGCACCCGGGGGGCGGCTGTCGACCGACGTGCTGCCGGCGACGCTGCATCTCGCCCTCGAGCGCGCGGGCAAGCTGCGCTACGGCGAGAACCCGCACCAGGCGGGGGCCCGTTACCGCCGCATCGGCGGACCGGCGACCTGGTGGGACGGTGTCGTCCAGCACGGGGGGATGGAGCTCTCCTACCTGAACCTGTTCGACGCGGAAGCGGCCTGGCGCCTCGCCCACGAGGTCGTGGCGCTCGCGCCCGGGCATGCGGCCGCGGTGGTCGTGAAGCATGCGAACCCCTGCGGCGTCGCGCTCGGCGCGGACCTCCACGCCGCCTACGCCGCGGCGTTCGAGGTCGACCCGATGTCCGCGTTCGGGGGCATCGTCGCCCTGCCCGGACGCGTCGAGCGCGAGCTCGCCGAGGCGGTCGTGGCCAACCCGAAGGCCGACGTGATCGTCGCCGGCGAGATCGCCGAGGACGCGCTGGAGCTGTTCGCCGCCCGGCGCAAGAACATGCGCGTGCTGACCGCCCCGCCCCCCGACGCGGAGCCCCTCCAGCTCCGCCCGCTCGGCAACGGCTTCCTCGTCCAGGAACCCGACCGCTTCCTGGCACCGCGCAGCGCCTGGCGGGTGGTGACCGACAGGGTGCCGAGCGAGGACGAGTGGCGGGACCTCGAGCTCGCGTGGCGCGTCTGCGCGCGCACGAGCTCGAACGCGATCGTGCTCGCCAAGGGCGGCGTCGCCTACGGCATCGGTTGCGGCCAGCAGAACCGGGTGGACTCCGCCGGGATCGCGGCGCGGCGCGCGGCCGGGCGCGCGGCAGGGGGCGCGGCGGCGAGCGACGCCTTCTTCCCCTTCCGCGACGGCCTCGACGCGTGCATCGACGCCGGCGTCGCCGCGGTCGTCCAGCCCGGCGGGTCCCTGCGCGACGACGACATCGTCGCGGCGGCGAACGAGCGGGGCGTCGCGATGGTGATGACCGGCGAGCGCCACTTCCGCCACTAGACGAGTGGCTCCAAAAGGGATCGCCAGGGGACGGCGATCCC
>JAKABX010000109.1 GCA_021796545.1 Actinomycetes bacterium | reverse complement strand
CCACGTCGGCTCGCTGATCGACCACCTCGAAGAGGACCGTTATCCGAGCCCGATGATGGTCGAACGGGTGCGGCGGCTGCTCAACATGCTCTGACCGGCCCAAGGTGCTCGAGCTCGTGCTCGAGCTCGTCCCTCCACCGGTGAAGCGCCGCCAGCTTCGCCGGCCCGTAGCCGCGGACGGTCCCGGGGAGCGCGGCGATCGCGACGGCACGGTCGTGGCACCCGGCGTCGAGGGACTCGCAGAGCTCGGTCACGACCGCGGTGTACTCGTCACGGCACGCCCGCTCGAGGCGGCGGAGCGCGCTGTGCCCGAAGGGGTCCAACGGCGTCCCGCGCAGGCGGCGCGCGGACGTGAGGATGCCGAACGCGACGCCGGCGCCCCGCCCGACCGCCAGCTTGCGCTCGAGGCCCAGTCTCCTCAGGACCGGCGGGCGGAGGTGGTACCGCACGCGTGCGTTCGGTCCGAACCGGGACTCGAGCTCGCCCCTCAGGCGCGGCAAACGATGCAGGCGCGCCACTTCGTACTCGTCGCGGTAGGCCATGAGGCGGTGGAGCTGGACGGCCACCGCGCGCGCGAAGGGTCCGTCGCCGGTGCCACAGCGTGTCTCTTCGGCTGCACGGCACCGGCCCACCGTCTCGGCGTAGAGGCGCGCGTAGGCGCGGTCCTGGTACGCGACGAGGTCGGAGACCCTCGTTGCGACGATCCGCTCGAGCTCGCTGCCGGGTGGGGCGCCCACGAGTGGGACGAGCCCTGAGGCGCCGGCGCCAAGCGCGGGATGACCGGCCATGTCGGCCTCGGCTGTCTCGGACGTGCGGCGGGCCGCCTCGGGGCCGGCCGCGAGCAGCCGCCCGTAGCGGAAGGCTTGGACGTTCTCCTCGGTGGCCACGTTGTTGCGGCGGATGGCCTCTTCGAGCAGTGCGGGGTCGAGCGGCAGCGCGCCGCGCTGGCAGGCCGCGCCGAGGAGGAGGACGTTGGCGTACACGTCGGAGCCGAACCGCCGGCGTGACAGCTCCTGGGCGTCGATCCAGACGGACGCGGCGGCCCGGGTCCGCCGCTCGACCCGAGCGCGGAGCTCGGCGGTGCTGGGCCGAAAGATCGTGCGGTCGGCCACCTCGCGCCCGGTCGGCACCGCCTCGGTGGACATCACGGCGACGGTGCGCTCGGGGGACGCGACGGCGAGGTGCCGCGGATCTGCGGCCACCAGCAGGTCGCAGCCGAGGTACAGGTCGCACTCGCCCGCGCCGAGCCGGTGGGTCCCGACGGCGGGATCCGGCGCGACACGCAGATCGGAGCAGACCGATCCCCCCTTCTGCGCGATGCCCGTCTGGTCGAGGCCGCGTACCGCGCGGCCGCCCAGCTGCGCGGCGACGGCGATGAGCCGGGCCGTCGTGATGATCCCCGTGCCGCCGACACCGGCGACCCGCACGGTGAACGCGCCGCGGTGGGCGGCCGGCTCGGGCGCAGGGAGGCGGGCGGCGTCGAGCGGCGTCCAGGCCGGCGCCTGCGAGGACCGCGCGTGTGAGGACGGCTCCACGGTGAGCATCGCGGGGCAGTCGCCCTCGAGGCACGTGTAGTCGAGGTTGCAGGACTCCTGGTGGATCTCGGTACGGGGCTGGAGGGCCGAGCGGACCGGCCGGACCGAGACGCAGTTGGACTTCGCCCCGCAGTCGCCGCACCCGTCACAGGCGTACGGGTTGATGAAGACCCGCCGGGAGCGTGCGCCGCCGGCCCGTCGCGTGCGCCGCCGGCGTTCCAGGGCGCACGGTTGGTCGTGGACGAGCACGGTGACCCCGGGGATCTTGGCGAGGGACGCTTCGGCGGCGAGGATCCTCCGGCGGTCCCAGACCTCGACGCCCTTGGGGAGGTCGGCATATGCCGGGCGCCGGCGGTCGTCGGTGGTGACGATGATCTTCTTCACGCCCTCGGCAAGGAGAACCCGGGTGAGGTCGGCGAGCGGGCGGCCGCCGGGGATCGGCTGCCCACCGGTCATGGCCACCACCGAATTGGTGAGGAGCTTGTAGGTGATGTCGACGCCCGAGGCCACCGACGCACGGATCGCCTGTGAGCCGGAGTGCGCGAAGGTCCCGTCGCCCAAGTTCTGGAAGAAGTGGCCGGCCGAGACGAACGGGGCCATGCCGTTCCACATGGCGCCCTCGCCGCCCATCTGGAACCGTCCCACGACGTTGCCTGCCTGGCGCGGGGCCATCTGGATGGCCAGTCCGTGACATCCGCTGCCCGAGCCGACCAGCGCGTCCGCCGGCACCTTCACCCCGGTGTTGTGCGGGCAGCCAGAGCAGAAGTACGCGGTGCGCGCGAGGGCGAGCGGTTGGCCGGCGGGCTGACGGGCGCCGGCGATCGCGGCCGCGTGCCGGACGTCGGGGAGCTCGCGGTGACGAAGGAGCCGTCCTGCCAGCGCGGTGACGAGAAGGTCCGCGCCGACCTCGCCGGTGCTCGGGATCAGCTCTTGGCCGAGCTCGTCGCGCTTGCCCACGACCGCGGGCGCACCGGTCATGCCGTAGAGCGCCTCTTTCACGAGCAGCTCGAGGAAGCCCCGCTTGTCCTCGACCACGACGACTTCGTGAAGTCCCTCTGCGAACTGGCGGACCACGCCGGCGTCGAGGGGGTAGGGAAGGCCGATCTTCAAGAGGCGCACGCCGGCGCGCGCGAGCGCGCGCTCGTCCAGCCCCAAGCGTTCGAGCGCGTGTCGGACCGCGAGGTAGGCGGGCCCGGCCGCTGCGACGCCGAGCACGTCGTCAGGACCGCGCGAGGTGACGCGGTTGAGGCCGTTCACCTCGGCGTAGGCGCGCGCGGTCTCGAGCCGGGGACCGTAGAGCGAGCGTTCGAGCTCGATCAGCGTCGCGCCGAGGAGGTGCGCGCTGGGCGTATGGACGAAACGGCGCCCCTCGACGGTCACCTCGGGCACCGCCGGGACCACGCGGCCAGGCTGGAGCTGCAGCGTCTGGAGGGCGTCGGCCACCGATGCCGGGATCCGCATGCCCACCCACAGCCCCGACGCGCGCGACAAGGCGAACCCGTGCAGGCCGAGGTCCAGGACCTCCTGGGGGTCTGCAGGGGCGAGGAACGGGAGCCCGAGCGCGTAGAACGCCGGCTCGGACGCCGACGGCACGCTCGACGACTTC
>JAKABX010000039.1 GCA_021796545.1 Actinomycetes bacterium | reverse complement strand
GAGCCGGACCCGCCCGGCGCGCCCCCGGCGCGCGGGCGCGCCCGGCGGCGGGGCCGGCATCTGGACGCAGACGAGCCCGCAACCGGCTTCCCGCCGCGGGGCGCGGCGCAGGACGTGACCGCCGACGGCCCTGAAGGCCTCGGCGGTGAGCAGCCCGCTGTCGAGGTCGCGTGTGGCGTGCGGGCACGGCGCGCCCCAGCCGGCGCGGGCCCGCCCGGTCGCCGTGCGCACGCTCAGAAGGTGACGAGGGAGAGCAGACCCTCGCAGTAGTCGGGGATCCTCACCTGGAAGTCCTCCTGCGCCACCGCCGCGAGAATCCTCTCCGCGTCGGGCAGCCGCTCGCCGGGTGCGAACCCCGCGATCGCGCCGAGCACGCAGCGCGCACCGGCCGCGCGTACGACGGCGGCCAACACGTTCGTCACCTCGTGGAAGCTCTCGGCCAAGAGGTCGGGCAGGGTGCCCGAAGCCGACCACTCGCGTGCGGTGGCGGGCGGGATCATCGTGAACGCCGCGCTCATCGCCGTGGCGAGGGGCGTCTCGACGACGCACTTGGCCACGGTCTCCCCCGAGGAGGACAGGTAGTCAGCCGTCCAGCGTGCCGCCTGGCGCTCCGGGCCGTGCGCCGCGGCGGCGACGCTCACGTCGCGGCGCAAAAGACCGCCGAGCAGTTGGCCGAGCCCCACGTCCCGGGGCGCCGAAGCGCTCGCTGCGGCGTTCGCCGTCGGGTCCCCGCCCGACAGGACGGTCGCGACCGTCGCGGCGAGGTCCTCGGGACAGAACGGCTTTGCCACGAGGAAAGGGGCGCCGGCCGCGAGCGCGGTGTCGAGGATCGCCGCGCTCGACTCGGAGGTGACGAAGCCGAAGGGCGTCGCCCACCCGGCGGCGCGCAGCGCCTCGAGCAGCTCGAGGCCGGTCATGCCGCCCATGTTCCAGTCGCACAGCACGAGGTCGACCGGCAACGCGGTCAGCACCTTGATGGCGGCTTCGGCGCTCTCGGCCTGCGCGACGTCGGCCACGGCCGGGATGGCGCGTAGCGCCCGAGTCACGATCATGCGCATCGCCCGGCTGTCGTCGACGACGAGGACCCTCATCGCGTCTCCGCGCTCTCGCCCGCCCGAGCGCACCGGGCACGCTCGGGGCCGCGACGCATGCGGACCGTCCGAGGAGACCCGCGGGCCCGCGACGCCCTGCGCTGCGCGCGCAACAGGCGCGCCGCGCTCGTACCCCCGACCGGGCGACTCGTGTCCCTCAACCCCATGGTGTCTTCCTGTTCTCCGCGCGGTGCCCGCCGCGTCCTCGCCGCGGGTGGGACACCTCGCCCCGCGGCCGAGCGCGACGCGGGCGCGCCTCGGGCTCGATCCGCGGCACGGGATGCCGGCCAGCTATCGGCGGGCGCCCACCGACCTTGAGTCGGGCGCGTTGCCGCCAAGGCAACCACGGAGAGTGGTGACAGCACTCAACTCAGTGCCGAAGAGACCGTTAAGAGGATGCGGCAGCCCCGTGAGGACCACGTGGGCCCCGCCGAGACACACCCGGCGACAGCGAACGAAGGAACGCGCGTATGTCGACTCCACCGGTCCCCGAGCGGGCCGCGCCCCGGGCGGACGAGCGTGAGCGTGACCTCGATGCGCTCTGGGCGCGCCACCGCGGCGCGCATGACCCCGAGGCGCGCCGCGCCCTGATCGCTTCCTACTTCCCCCTGGTGCGCCACGTGGCCCGCAAGCTCGCGAGCTCGCTCCCTCAGCGCGTCGAGCTCGGCGACCTCGAGGGCTACGGCGCCGAGGGCCTGGTCGAGGCCGTCGACCGCTTCGAGCTCGGGCGCGGCGCGCAGTTCACGACGTTCGCCGCCCACCGCATCCGCGGCGCGATCCTCGACGGGCTTCGCGCAGCGGACTGGGCGCCACGCAGCGTGCGACGCCAAGCGCGCGAGATCGAGGAGAACTACAGCTACCTGAGCATCGAGCGGCACCGCTCCCCCACCGAGAAGGAGGAGGCCGGTGCCCTGGGCCTCGATGTCCCCTCGCTGCGCGCCGCCAAGGCCCGCATCGCCGGCGCGGAGATCTTCTCGCTCGACCAGCGCATCTCCCCGGGCAACGGAGTGGGCCGCGAGCCGGCGGACGCCGCAGCCGATCCCGGCTCGGTGGTCGCCGAGCGCGCGCAGAGCCGCGCGCTGGCGGAGGGGGTCCGGACCCTCTCCGAGCGCGAGCGTCAGGTCACCCTCCTCAGCTTCAACGAGGGCATGACGCTCGCGGCGATCGGGCGCCTGCTCGGGGTCACCGAGAGCCGGGTCTGCCAGATCCGCTCGCAGGCGATCCGCCAGCTGCGCGCCCACGTCCTGGCCGACGAGGTCGTCTCGTGAGCCTTCGTCGGGGATTGGGTCACGCGCTCGAGCCGGGGCGACCCCGCCGCCTGTGTGCCGCGCGCGTGCCGGGTCGCGCGGCGTGCATGCGCCAGGGCGCGCGAGGCCACCGAAGCCAACAGAACGCGAGGCGCCCCGAGGTCTAAACGCTCAATCCCGCTGGCCGCCCGGCCTCGCCAATGCACAAAGACGGGACTGCCGCGCGCGCTGTCGGGCGTCGGGGAGAACCCCCTGCTCACTGCCTCCCCGCAGGAGCGGGGCGCCTCCCGGCGGCCGAAAGATTCCGCCCGAGCGGCGCGCCATGACTGCGCAACAGTGCAAACGCGTCCTTCTTTCGCGCGGCCATTGCGCGCGCCCCGCGCGCGTTCTAGTCTTCACCACGCACTGCAGCGACATGGGGGCGCACAGTGGCGACAACAAGGCACCGCCGGAGCGGGGCGCCGCCGGTTGTCATGGACGAAGGATGGCGGGCAGATGACAACGATGGCGCTCGACATGGCGGAGGCTCGGGGGGCGACGCATCCTGCTGCGGACGACACCTCGGACCACGGGGCACTGTGGGAAGCCTTCTGGCGCACGCGCGACCGGGGGGCACGCAACGAGCTCATCCTCGCCTACGAGTCGCTCGTCGCGACCGTCGTCAGCCGCCTGCCGGCCAATGTGCGCGCCTACTGGGAGACCGACGACCTGCGCAGCTTCGGCCTGCTCGGCCTCGTCGAGGCGATCGACCGCTGGGAACCCCACACGCCCGCGAACCGCTTTGCCACCTACGCGATGAAGCGCATCCGCGGTGCGGTCTTCGACGAGCTGCGCCGCCTCGACTGGCTGCCGCGCACGGTCCGCCGACGGGTGATCGACTACCGCGCGACCGCGGACGCCCTCTCGAGCGAGCTCGGTCGGCTTCCGGCGTCGGGCGAGATCCTCGAGCAGATGGGCGTCGCCGACGACGACCAGGCGTCGGTGCTCGCCGAAGTGCAGTCCGCGCAGCTGCTCCACCTCCAGCACCGCGTGAGCTCCGACGGCGTCGACGAGGAGCTCTCGCTTCTCGACCTGCTCGTCTCCGACGAGGACGTCGCCCCCGAGAGCCGCCTGCTCGCGTCCGAGGAGCTCACCGCGGTCCGCGCGGCGCTGCAGCGGCTCAACGAGCGCCAGCGCACGGTCGTGACGATGCACTTCCTCGCGGGCATGACCCAGCAGCAGATCGGCGACCAGCTCGGGGTGAGCAACTCGCGCGTCTGCCAGATCGAGGCGGCCGCGATGCAGGCGCTGCGCCACCTGCTCACCGAGCCCGCCGGGCCCGTGACCGGCGCGGCACGCGCCGGCTGAGCTCCTTTCTTGCGCCCCGGCGTGCGTGGGGCGCATCCGGCCTGCAAGCATCGACGCGGTGATCGGCGATCGGCCACCAGGGCTCGGCCCGCCCTGGGAGCACGACCTCGCGGGGCGGATCGAGCTCGGCGTCGTCGCGGGCCGGGCGCTCGTCGGCAACCATCTCGGCGACCCGGCGGACCGCCCCGTGCTGGTTCAGCTTCCCCCGGGCTACGACGACGATCCGAAACGGCGCTATCCGAGCGTCTATGTCCTGCAGGGCTACGCGGGAATGCTGACCGACTGGTCGCGTCGCACCCTGCTGCGGCCGACGACGCCCGAGCTCGTCGACACGGCCTTCCGCGCCGGCGACGCGCCGGGATGCATCGTCGTGTGGGTCGATGCCTGGACCCGTCTCGGCGGCAGCCAGTTCCTCGATTCGGCGGGGACCGGCGCGTACCAGACCTACCTCTGCGAGGACGTCGTCGCGTTCGTCGACGCCGCCTACCGCACCCTGCCGGCGGCCGCGCACCGCGGCGTGCTCGGCCTCTCGAGCGGCGGCTACGGCGCGGCGATGGCCGCGATGGCCCGACCGGAGGTCTTCGGCGCGTTCGCGAGCCACGCCGGCGACGCGTCCTTTGAGACCTGCTTGGCCGCGGACCTCGCCCGCGCCTACCGCCTGCTGCGCGACCGCTACGACCGCGACTTCGCCGCCTGGGAGGCGGCGCTCGCCGCCGACCCGGCGGTCCCCGGCCCGGACGAGTTCCCGCTCCTCATGATCCACGCGCTGAGTGCCTGCTACTCCCCCGCGCCCGACGGCCGGCCCCTGCTGCCCTTCGACCCGGCAACCGGGGACCGGCGCGAGGACGTCTTTGCACGCTGGCTCGCGCTCGATCCGCTGAACGTCGCGCCCGCGCGCGCGGACGCGTGCGCGTCCCTACGTGCCGTGTGGATCGACGCGGGTCGTGACGACGACTACCACCTCGATCTCGGTGCCGAGCGCCTCGCCCGCGCGCTGCGCGGCGCGGGCGCGCCCCTCGTCGTGCACGAGCTGTTCCCGGGGACCCACCAGCACCTCGCGCGCCGCTACCCCCTTTCGGTCGCCTTCCTCTCGACCCACCTCGCCGAAACCTGAGACGTTCCGGCCGGAGCGGACACGCGCCGGCGAAGCCGCGGGGTTCCGAGCAGCTCTCCGGCGCGCGGCGACCGACTCCGGCGGGCCGGGGCGATCCGCCCGGCCGGCTCTCAACCCGCCGCGCCCGCCTGGGGCGCGGCCGTCGGCGGTGGGCTCGCGAGACCCTCTATGACCTCGACCCCGGCGAGCGCGAGCAGCAGCGCCGGCGGTCCGACGACCTTCACCGATCGCGACCCGCCGCCGAGGACGATCTCGGTCCGGGTCAGGACCCGGGCGTCGACGAGGACGGGCAGGTCGGGGGGCAGGCCGAAGGGTGTCACCCCACCGATCGCCATCCCGGTCACACGCGCCGTGTCCTGCGCCGACGCGAACGAGCAGCGGCGCACACCGAGCCGGGCGCGCACCGCGCGGTTCACGTCGAGGCGCGTCGTCGCGAGCAGGACGCAGGCAACGTAGCGGGGCGGATCGGACTTCGCGACGACAAGAATCGTGTTCGCGGCGTCCTCGGGTGCGTAGCCGTACGCGGCGCAGAACTGCGCGGTGTCCGCCAGGGCGGGGTCACAGGGGACGAGGCGGTAGGCGACGCCCAGGCCGTCGAGGCGCGCGACGAGGTCGGCGTGCTCCTCGGCCGCGCCCACCTCCCGCCTCAGGCGCTGCGCCGTCCGGGCCGGCGCTCGGCGGGCCGGCGGGCCAGCCCGGCCAGATCCGCGCGCAGGAGCAGGTGCGCGTAGTCGCGGCGGTAGAGGGGGCGGACGCGGACCTCGGGGTAGAGCTCGGCGAGGCGGCGCAGCTTGCGGTTCTTGCGCGTGACGAGCTCCTGGCGCAGCGTCGTGAGCTCGAGGTAGCAGTCCTGGTCGGGCAGGTAGAAGTCCGGACGGAAAGCCGAGGCGGGCCGGCCGTGGTCGTCCCAGGCGAGCACGAATTCGACCGGCTCGTACTCCCAGCGCACGCCGTAGAAGTCGAGGAGCTCCGCGAGCTTGCGCTCGGAGGGATGCGCGAAGCGGACCTCGGCCTCGCCGGGCGCCGCGCGCTCGTCCACCGCCGTCAACGGCCCTCGGCGAGACGGGCGACGGGGTCGCTGTCAACCGGCGCGGACGGCGTCCGCCCGCCGATCGCCAGGATTGCGGCGTCCACCTCCTCGACCACGCTCTGGAGGGGGACGATGTTGAACACGCCCTGCCCCCCGCGCAGCAGGTCTACGATCTCCTCGCCGCTGCGGGCGAGCACGGTCCCCATCGCGCCAAGGACGAGGTTCGCGCGCGCGAGGTCCTCGCCGGAGCGCCGCAGGCACTCGATGGCGCGACGCGCCTGCTGGAGCTTGACCCCCGCGTCGAGGAGCTGCTTGATGACCTTCAGCTCGAGGAGGTCCTGGTAGGAGTAGAGGCGCTGGGAGCCGCTGCCCTTCGCGTCGGCGAGCGAGGGCCGCAGCAGATCGGTGCGCGCCCAGTAGTCGAGCTGGCGGTAGGTGATGCCGACGATCCTGCAGACCTGCGGCCCGCGGAAGCCGGTCTCCGCCACGCCCGCGGGCATCATCGCCTCGCTCGCCATCGCGCTCGCCTCCCGCCTGCGGCCGGATTTCTGACAGCCGCGTAACTACGTCAGTGTGAGAGGTTACGGCGCCTTGCCGGCACCCGTCAACGACGCTCGGGCGGGATCAGGAACTGAAGTCCTCGGGTCGGATCTCGTCGAGGAACGCGCGGAAGCGGTCGACGAGCTCCTCGGAGGCCTCAGGCACCTCCTCGCTCTCGAGGACGACGCCCGCGAGGTCCATGAGGTCGTCCTCGACGTACAGCGGTGAGCCCGTGCGCGTCGCGAGCGCGATCGCGTCCGACGGCCGCGAGGAGACCGTGAGCGTCCGGCCATCGATCTCGAGGTGGACCTCGGCGTAGTACGTGTCGTGCTGGACCTCCGTGACGACCACACGCACGACCCGCGCGCCGAGTGCGCCGATGATCTCCTTCATCAGGTCGTGGGTCATCGGCCGGGGGACGGCGACGTTCTGGAGCGCGAAGGCGATCGCGGTCGCCTCGGGGGCGCCGATGAAGATTGGCAACGAGCGCTCCCCGTCCTTCTCCTGGAGCAGGATGACCGGGCTGTTGGACTGCAGGTCGACCTGCACCGCGCTGAGCCGAACCTCCAGCACGTGGACCAACCTACCGTTTCGGCAGCCGCGCCGGGTAGGCGTCGGCGAAGAAGGTGGCGTCGAGCGCCGCGCGCTCCTCGGCGACGTGGGCCGGGTCCACCGCGGCGATGAACGGCAGGTTGCGGTAGCGCTCCGCGGCGTCGAGCCCGTAGCCGACGAGGAAGTCCTCGGGCGCCTCGAGCCCCACGTAGTCCGCCGCGACGGGCACGATGCGCCGCTTCGGGCGGTCGAGCAGCGTGCAGAGCCGCACCCGGCGCGCGCCGCGCGCCTGGAGCATCCCGAGCAGGTAGTGCGCCGAGAGGCCCGTGTCCACGGTGTCCTCGGCGAGCACGACGTCGAGGCCGTCGATGTCGAGGTTGACGTCTTTCAGGACGCGCACCCGCGCTCGTTCGCCGGCGTACGCGGAGAGCGCGAAGAAGTCGACCACACAGGGAACCGTGATGGCCCGCAGCAGATCCGCGACGAAACAGAGGCCGCCTTTCAGCACGCCGACGATCACGACGCCGCCGGGATGGTCGGCGGAGATCGCCGCGCCGAGTCGCGCGACGGTCGACGCGATGCCCGAGGCGTCGAGAAGCGGCCGGGCGGTGCTCACCCGCCCGTCAGGCGGCGCAGCTCGGTCCGGACGAACACCTCGCGCAGCGCGGCGCCGAGCCGGGTGAGCTCGGCGAGGTCCTCGTGGGCCCGGGTCCGCGCCGCAGGGTTCCGCTGGCGGAGCAGCGGCGTCACGACCTGGGAGTACAGGCCCGCCTCACGCTCGGCCGCGTGCATGATCGTGCGGAGGTGGCGAGACTCGAGGCCGAAGCGACGGAAGCCCGCGGCCGAACGCGCGACGAGGAGGGCATCCTCGTCGTAGCAGCGCGTGCCCGCGACGTCGCGGCCCTCGAGCAGTCCGAAGCTCTCGAGCTCGGCGACGACGGCCACCTCGATGCCGGCCGCGTGTGCGAGCTCGTCGGCGCTCAGGTGCGCGCCGCGGGGCGCACCGACCCTTGCCGCTTTGCGGGCCGGCTCCGAAGCGTTTGTCACCACGACCTCGTCGTCGACCTCGGCGGGCTTGCGGCTCCCGTTGCGTGCGCGCCGCGCCGGTGCCGCCTCGGCGGTGCGTGTGCCGGTCTCGGCGAGCGGAGTGCGGTGTCCGGGGTGCTGTGGCTCGCCCTCAGCCTCGGAAGCCTCGGCGACCTCCGTCCCGCCGAGAATCTCAGCCGGGGGCTCGTCGGGATCCTCCTCGCGTGCCGCATCGTCAAAGAGGCTCGGCGTGCTGTGGTGGGGTTCGCGGTCGCCCTCGAGCCGGCCTTTGATGACCTTGAGCGGGAGGAAGTGCTCGCGCTGCTGGCGCAGGATCCAGCGCAGCCGCTCGACGTCGGCCTCGTGGAACTTGCGGTACCCCGAAGGGGTGCGCTCGGGATGGATGAGGCCGCGGCTCTCGAGGAAACGGATCTTGGAGATCGTGACGTCGGGGAATTCCTCGACGAGGAGCTCGAGGACCTCGCGGATGGAGAGGTGGCTGCGGTCGGTCGCGCTCCGGCTCACGGTGGTCAACCTGCGTGCGGCGCCAGGAAGACGAGCTTGAACTTGCCGATCTGGACCTCGTCGCCGCTCTTCAGGACGATGTCCTCGATCCGTTCGCGATTGACGTAGGTCCCGTTGAGTGAGCCCACGTCCCGCAGTCGGTACTCGCCACCGGCGCGGGCGAACTCGGCGTGGCGGCGTGAGACCGTCACGTCGTCGAGGAAGATGTCGCTGTCGGGGTGGCGGCCGACGCGTGTCGTCTCCTGGTCGAGGACGAACTTCGTCCCGCTCTCGGGTCCGCGCTTCACAACGAGAACGCCCGTACCCTCGGCAAGTTCCGCGAGCTTGATGCCGAGCTCCTCGTCGCCGATGTCGCCCGAGGGCTCCTCGGGGACAAAGGACATGGTCGTGTCTGCGCTGGTGGCGAGCGCCGCACCGCACGAGGAGCAGAAATTCACCCCGGGTGGGTTGCGGTGGCCACAGTTGTGACAGAACACGGGCTCAAAGCTAGCCGGTGCTTGCCGGGCGCGTCCGGGGGCGCGTCCGCCTTTCGCGCTCAGGACTCCGCGGTCAGCTCGCGGTAGGCCGCCGCGTCGAGAAGCTCGCTGTCGGCGGCGTCCGGGGCGAGTTCGAGGACGCAGAGCCACCCCTCGCCGTAGGGGTCTCTGTTCAGCTGCTCCGGAGCCTCGCGCAGCGCCTCGTTCACCTCGACGACCCGGCCGGCGAGCGGCGCGTAGATCTCTGAGACCGACTTGGTCGACTCGACCTCGCCGAGACGGTCGCCCGCCCCCAGGGCCGCTCCGGCCTCGGGGAGGTCGACGAAGACGACGTCGCCGAGCGCGGACTGGGCGAAGTCGGTGATCCCCACCCTCGCCCGTCCCTCCTCCAGGCGCACCCACTCGTGCTCGTTCGTGTATCGCAGGTCCTCGGGGATGTCCACGGCGCAGATGGTACCGGCCGGGATCTCGGTCCGCCGGAGGATCCCCACGGCGCCGTGCGCGGCTCGCCACACCGGACCCGGCGCGACCCGCCCCCACCCCGTTGCCGCATCGTCGGCCCTGCCGAGGACACGCCTGGCGCGTGAGACCTCGCACCGGCGTGGCAGAAAGGCCCGCGACGCCCGGCGCGCCGGCGCGCGCTCAGCTGCCCTGGAGGATCTCCTCGATCTCCTCGACGGCGCGGCGCGCGCGCTCGTGGGTCGCGAGCGCGCTGTCGGCCTCGGCGAAGACGTGGGTCACCGGTTCCTCGGGGTCGGGCACGACGAGCGTCCAGCCCGAAGTGTCGAGCGCCTTGACCCCGTCGAGGAGGATCACCTCGTCCGAGCGGGCCCGCTCGAGCACGCTGCGCATCACCGCCCCCTTCTGGTCGAAGGGGGTCGCGACCTCCTCGTGCTGCACGTGCACCGGGGGGAGACACTCCACGATGCGCGAGAGGGCCAGGTCCTCGAGCGCAAGCATCTCAAGGAGGCGGACCAGCGCGGCGATCGCGTCGTAGGCGGGCAGGAAGTCCGGGAAGAGGAAGCCCGCTTCGGTGTTCGCACCGAAGACGACCTCTCCCGAGCGCGCGAGGTCCATGAGGTTCGCGCCCCCGAGCTTCGCCCAGGCGACCTCGGCGCCGAGCTCCGCGCAGATCTCGTTCAGGCGCCAGCTCGCGTTGACCGGAACGGCGATCGTCGCGCCGGGGCGGCGTCGGGCGACGAGGTGCGCGAGGGCGAGCATCGCCTCGTGGTCGCTCAAGACCCGGCCCGTGTCGTCGATGAGGGTGAGCTGCTCACCGTCGGGTCCGATGACGGCGCCGAGGTGCGCGCCCGAGGAACGGACGAGGTCGGCGAGGCGCATGGCGTGCACACCGCGGTCATAGCCGAGGACACCGACGGTCGAGACCATCGGGTTGACGGCGAGCACCTCGGCGCCGAGGCGCGTGAGGACCATCGGCATCACGAAGCTCGCCGCACCGAACGCGTAGTCGAGGACGATCTTGTAGCGGCGCCGCCGCACCGCCGCGAGGTCGACGCCGACCACGAGTGCGTCGGCGTACAGCTCGGCCGTGCGCGGGGGGAAATCGATGTCGCCGACCTCGGGCGCGAGGACGCGGCGCGCCTCCTCGCGAAAGAGGAGGCGTTCGACCTTGCGCTGGGTATTGGCGTCGATGTCGACCCCGTGTTCGTCGAGGAAGCGGATGACGACGCTCTGGGGGTCGTCGCGCGCGAGCTGCACGGCGATCCCCCCCCGACTCTGGCCCGAGGCGATGTGCAGTCGCGTCACGGGCATCGTCGCCGCCTCGAGGTCCTCGACGTTCAACCCAGCGCTCGTGAGGCCGACCATGACCGCGCGCTTCAGCATCCGGGCCGCCCGGCTCGAGTCCCGCGAGGTGGCGACCGTCGTGCCCTTGGGGAGTCCGCTTCCCCAGGCCATCGCGACCCGCACCGCGAGCTCGGGCGAGAGGTCGACGTTCGGCAGGCCGGTGACCCCGAGGCGGCCGAAGAGCGCACGCGTACCGCGCGCCTCCCAGATGATCGAGGAACGGATGGTCGCGCGCGCTTCGACGGTCTTGTGGGGGTAGATCTTCACGCCCGACGCGATATAGGCCTGGTGGCCGATTCGGCAGTGGTCGCCGAGCACGACGCCGTCGTCGAGATGGGTCCCGCGGCGCAGCTCCGACGCGCGCCCCACGATCGCCGCGCGCGCAAAGCACCCCGCGCCGATGAAGGTGCCGTCGTGGATGACGCAGCGCTCGAGGTCGACGCCCTCGGAGACGTGCACGTTGGCGCCGAGGACCGTATAGGCGCCGAGGCGCGCCCCGGGACCGACGCGGCAGTTCGGGCCGATCAGCGCGGGTCCCTCGACGACGGCCGCGGGATCGACCTCGGCACCTTCGCCGACGAAGACCCCCGGCCGCAGCGGGAAGCCGTCGACCTGGAGGTCGACCGCGCCGTCGAGGATCTCCTCGTGCGCCCGCAGGTAGGCCTCGAGGGTCCCGACGTCCTCCCAGTACCGGTCGGTGACGAAGCCGGAGAGCGGCAATCCCGCCTCGAGGAGCGCGGGAAAGACGTCGGAGGAGAAGTCCGAGACCACGCCGACGGGGATGTGGTCGAGGACCTCGGGCTCGAGGATGTAGATGCCGGTGTTCACCGTGTCGGAGAAGACCTCGCCCCACGTCGGCTTCTCCAGGAACCGCTCGATGCGGCCCTTGTCGTCGGTGATGACGATGCCGAACTCGAGCGGGTTCTCCATCGCCTTCAACGCGAGCGTCGCGACGGCGCCCTGCTGCTCATGGAACGCGACGAGCGCGCCGAGGTCGACGTCGGTGATCACGTCTCCGGAGATCACAAGGAAGCGCTCCCGCAACTCGTCGCGGGCGTTGCCGACGGAGCCGGCGGTGCCGAGGGGCGACTCCTCTGTCGCGTACGAGATCCGGACCCCGAAGTCCGAGCCGTCGCCGAAGTAGGCGCGAATGGCGTTGGCCATGAAGGCGACCGTCACAACGATGTCGTCAAAGCCGTGTCGTTTCAACAACGAGATCACGTGCTCGGCCATCGGACGGTTGGCGACGGGAAGCATGGGCTTCGGCTGGCTCATCGTCAGCGGGCGCAGACGCGTCCCCTCACCACCCGCCATGATCACGGCCTTCACCCGGGCACACCCCCGCGCGCGCCGGGCACCGGGGCCTCGTCCCCCGCCCCTCCGGCCCCCGAGGCCGCGCCAGCGACGCCCGTCGCCGGACTTGGTCCGCGCCTAGCGCCGGCGAGCGCCCGGCGCGCGGCCGGGACGTAGGCGGCCGCGGCGGCGTACGCGAGCGCGAGCGAGGGGACGGCGCCGATCTCCGCCGCGAGCCGCACCCCATGCGCGAGCGCACCGGTTCTCGAACCGGCGAGCAGCAGCGGGAGACAGACCATCAGTCCGAAGGTGCCCGCCTTGCCGATGAAGATCACATCGATGCGCTCGGCCCGCCGTGCCGCGAGCACCAGCGCGGCACCGGCGACCACGGCCTCGCGCGCGAGCACGAGCACGGTGATCCAGACCGGGAGCGCGCCCGAGGCGACGATCACGGCGACCGCGGTGATGAGCAGGATCCGGTCGACGGTCGGATCCAGGATCTTTCCGAGCTCGGACTCCTGGTCGAAGTGGCGCGCGACGTAGCCGTCGAGAAAGTCCGTGACGCCCGCGACGCCGAGCAGGGCGGCACCGGCGACGGGCGCGTTCTCGCCAAGGACGAGCACCGCGAAGACCACGAGCAGGACGAGCCGCAGGAGCGTCAGGGCGTTGGGGACCGTGAGCACCCGTCCGTTCCCCGCCTTCACGGGCCGCAGTCTACCGGCGCGCCCCCGGCCGGCCCGGGCCCGCGAGCCCAGGTGCGGATCAGCGTCCCCGCAGCACGTTGCGCAGCGCGAGCGCACCCGCGGTGAGCGCCGCGCCCGCGACGGTCGTGAAGCGCACCTTGCGCGCCGTCGCCCCCGCCCGCACGATCGCACCCGCGAGCAGCTCGATGTCGGCCTCGCCCGGAACGGGCACGAGTCGGTCGATGACCGCGCGCGCGTCCGCGATGCTCGGACGGCGGTGGAGAAACGCCGCCTGGACGATCTCGAACTCGGCTGTGCGGCGCAGCTCCGCGGCGATCTGGGACTCGTCCCGGCCGCGGCGCCACTGCTCGGGCGACTCGATGCCTTGGAGCTGGCGGTCCCACCAGCGCTGGAGGAAGCGCGCGAAGCGTTCGGTCCGACCGGCCACCGTTTCAGTCTAGGGCCTGAGCCGGCACACGATCCCCGGCGCGGGCGAGCGGGGCCGCTAGGGTCCAAGGCGCGCCCGACCGGGCGCGGACCGGGGAGGAGCGGGGGGGGGCGATCACGCTGCAGAGACGCCGCCTCGGGGAGGTGCGAGTCGGTGCGGTCGGCCTCGGCGCGATGCCGCTCGCGATCGCCGGCCGGCCCCCGCAGTCCCAGGCGGTCGCCACCGTGCAGGCCGCCGTCGAGGCCGGAACGACCCTCATCGACACCGCCGACGTCTACTGCCTGGACGCCAGCGAGTTCGGCTACGGCGAGGAGCTCCTTGCCCGTGTCCTTGCCCGCCTCGGCCCTCTCGGCGACGACGTGGTCGTCGCCACCAAGGGCGGCCACACCCGGGACGCCTCCGGTGCCGTCGGACTGGACGGGCGGCCCGCCTCGCTCCGACGCGCGTGCGAGGCATCCCTGCGACGTCTCGGCGTCGAGGCCATCGGCCTCTACCAGTTCCACCGGCCCGACCCCGCCGTCCCCTACGCCGAGTCGCTCGGCGCGCTCGCCGAGCTGCGCGAGGAGGGAAAGGTCCACATGGTGGGCATCTCGAACGCGAGCATCGAGCAGATCGAGACCGCGCGCACCGTCCTCGGCGCCGGCGCCCTCGCGAGCGTCCAGAACGAGTTCTCGCCCGACTTCCGCTCGAGCGAGCCCGAGCTCGAGCACTGCGCACGGCACGGGATCGCCTTCCTCCCCTGGAGTCCCTTCGGCGGCCGGAGTCGCGCGGGCGCACTCGCGGCACACCGCCCCGGCCTCGGCGACCTCGCCGCCGCATGGGGCCTCTCGGCCCATCAGGCCGTCCTCGCCTGGATGCTTGCGAAGGGCGACCATGTGATTCCGATCCCCGGCGCGAGCCGTCCCGGTTCGGCCCGTGACTCGGCGGCGGCCGCCGACTGCGCGCTCAGCGCCGACCAGCTCGCCCAAATCGAGGAGGTTCTGTGATGGACATTGACGCTGCACTCGCCTTTGCCCGGGCCAATCACCGGGGGGTCCTCGCCACCACCCGGCGCGACGGCCGACCCCAGCTCGTCCCCGTCGTGGCGGGCGTCGACGAGGCGGGTCAGCTCCTCATCAGCACGCGGGCGCCTTCGAAGAAGGTCGCCAACCTGCGCGCGCAGCCCTTTGCCAGTTGCGTCCTGTTCACCGACGCGTTCTTCGGGCCCTTCGTCCAGATCGAGGGACCCGTCGAGATCGTTCCCCTGCCCGCGGCGATGGAGGGCCTGGTCGCGCTCTACCGCCAGGTCGCCGGCGAGCATCCCGACTGGGAGGAGTTCCGGATCGCCATGGCCGCCGAGGAGCGCGTCCTGCTGCGCATCTCCCCCGCGCGCGTCGGCCCGGCCGCCGGCTGAGCCCCGCTCCCCGAGACGAGGCCCTGCGCCGCCGCACGGCGCGCGGCGTGCGGCGTACCGATATAGTTGCTGATTGGCAAGCAACTGATCGGAGGATTTCTGCCCGCCCCCTCGCCCACCGTTGTCCAAACAGAGCAGACCGCCCGCCTCCGAGCCGTGATCGCACGTCTGACGCGCTGGGCCGCGCGCACGAGCGGCGGCGACGACCTCACCACGACCCAGGCGATGGTCCTTGCGACAATCGTGCACAACGGTCCGCTCGGCGCCTCGGAGCTCGCGCGTGCCGAGGCCCTGAACCCGACGATGCTCTCGCGGGTCCTGCGTCGCCTCGAGGAGGCCGGCCTCATCGCACGCGAGACCGACCCCGACGACCGCCGGGCCGTGCGCGTCGTTCCGACACGCGCGGGGACGCGCCGCCACGAGATCATCCGCAGCGCGCGCAGCGCCGCACTCGACGCCGCGCTCGCGGAGCTCTGCGCCGACGAGCGCACCACGGTCCTCCAGGCGCTCCCGGCGCTCGAGCGGCTCGCAGACATCTTGAAGGGCCGGCGCTGATGCGCCGGCGGCTGCGCAGGCTCGGCCGGGCGACCTTCTCCTCGCTCAGCGTGCGCAACTACCGGCTCTACTTCTTCGGCCAGGGCCTCTCGCTCGTGGGTACCTGGATGCAGACGACCGCCCAGGCGTGGCTCGTGCTCACCCTCACGCACTCGAGCACCGATCTCGGCCTGATCGTTGCCCTCCAGACGCTGCCCGTTCTCCTGCTCGGTCCCTACGGCGGGGTCGTCGCCGATCGCGTCGACAAGCGCCGGCTCACGATCGCTCTCCAGTGCCTGATGGGGCTCCAGGCGCTCGCCCTCGGGCTCTTGACGGTGACGGGCGTCGTCACCTTCGCGGAGGTGGGCGTGCTCGCCGTCCTGCTCGGGCTGAACAACGCGTTCGAGAACCCGGCGCGCCAGGCCTTCGTGCGCGAGATGGTCGGCACCTCACAGCTCCGCAATGCCGTCACGCTCAACGCGGTCACCGTCAACGCGGCGCGCGCGGTCGGACCCGCCGTCGCGGGCGTCCTGATCGCGACCGTGGGGGACGGGATCTGCTTCCTCGTGAACGCCGCGAGCTTCGCCGCGGTCGTGACGTCGCTGGTCGTGATGGACCGTGCGGCACTGCGTCCCGCACCCCCGGCGACGCGCACCCCCGGTCAACTGCGCGCCGGGGTCGCCTACGCCCTGCGCACGACCGAGATCGCGGTTCCGCTCGTCATGGTGGGTCTGATCGGGATGCTCGCGTACGAGTTTCAGGTCAGCCTTCCCGTGCTCGCCAAGACGACCTTCCACGGCGGCTCGGTCGCCTACGGTTTCATGACCGGCCTGATGGGCGTCGGCGCGGTCGTTGGCGGGCTTGTCACCGCGGCCCGCGGCCGCACGGGCGTGCGACCGAGCGTGCTCGCCGCGGGCGTGTTCGGCGTTGCGATCGCCGCGACCGCGCTCGCGCCCAGCTTGGACGCCGTATACGTCACGCTGTTCTTCACCGGCTGGGCGAGCGTGAGCTTCATCACGATCGCCAATGCGACCCTGCAGCTCGCTGCCGCACCGAGCATGCGCGGCCGCGTGCTCGCGCTGTGGTTTCTCGGCATGCAGGGCACGACGCCGCTCGGTGGCCCGCTGATCGGTTGGGTCATCGACGAGAGCGACGCTCGTGTCGGCCTGCTCATCGGCGCGCTCGCGTGCCTGGGCGCCGCGGTCGGCGGCTCGGTGTTCGCCTGGCACCGGACCCAGCACCCCGACGGTGCTGGCGGCGACGACGTCGCCCGCGCCCTGGCGCTCGGTTCTTCGGGGTGCGAGCCTGGTGGCGGACGGGCGGCGCGCAGCGCCTGAACGCGGAGGCGAGCGATGCACGACGGCGCGTCGGCGGTCGAGCGACGCTTGCGCCGGCTCGTCGAGACCCGCTTGCGCCCGGCGACGGCAAAGGCGCGCGCCGCGTGCACGACCTGCGCCTATCCCGCGCCGGGACGCAACCTCGCGTTCGCGGCGGCCACGGGGGGACCCTTCAGGCCGCTTCCGGCGGGCGAGTGGTGGGGCGCAGCGTTCTCCACCTGGTGGATGGCGGTCGACGGCGACGTCCCTTCGTCCTTCGCCGGCGGGCGTATCGAGTTGCGCGTGGATCTCGGCTTCGACGCGGCCGCGCCCGGCTTCCAGGCCGAGGCGCTCGCGTTCGATGCGTCGGGCGTGCCGCTCAAGGCGGTCACGCCGCGCAACGCCCACCTGCGGCTCGACGCGCCCGGGCCGTTTCGCGTCTACCTCGAGGCGGCCGCGAACCCGACGATCGCGCCCGACCGTCCGCACAGCGCA
>JAKABX010000108.1 GCA_021796545.1 Actinomycetes bacterium | reverse complement strand
CCGGCGCATCGTCTCGGCGCGCCCCGGGGCGAGGTGGCGCATGTCGCGCCGCGGCCGACCGGGTGTCTCGGTGGGCTCGAGCGCGTCGTCGAACAGGATCGGACGCGTGTCGCCGGGCGGCGCGGAGGTGACGGCCGCATGGACCTCGGTCTGCGCCTCGGCGGCCTGCTGAGCGCCCTCGTGCCCCGCGACGGCCTCGTCGGACGCGGGCACCGGCCGGCTCGCCCCCCGCGGCGCCGACGAGGCGGCCGTACGACGCGCTGGCGGGGCGCCGCCGGGCGGGACGCGGGGCACCCGCACGACCGGGGCGGGCGCCGCGTCCTGAGGGGCGGTCGCGTTGATCGCCCGCTGGCGCGCGACGAGCTTGGCCTGCTCGCTCAAGGTGCCGACCCCCGGGGTCTGCTCGAGGGAGGGGACCACGGTCGTCGGTGGCTCCGCCTCCCTGCCGGGCGGCACCGGGGGCTCGAGGCGGACCCGGGCAGCCGGCGCTGCGCCGCGGCGGCGCGGCATTCGGCCGTCTTTGTCCTGGCTCGGTCGCACGTGGGGGCGTGCGACCTCCTCGACAGCGGGACGCTGGACGGCGACGTGGGAGTCCGACCGGCTCGAAACGTCACCGAGGACGCCGAGCGCCCGACCGTAGGTGCGCACAGAGCGCCGGTCGGCCCGGGCGGCGGCCCGACGTGACCACGCCGCGACGAGCACCACCACGACGAGCGCCGCCGCGGCGACGAGCGCGATCACCGGCGGACCTTCGACTGCCCCATCGTCACGGACTCATTCAACCGCGCGGACGAACCCCCCCGCGCGCGTGGCACCGTCACTCAAGTGCGCAGGCCGTGAACCGGGCGCAGCTCGGGGGGGATGGCACGCCGGCGCGGGTTCTCCTGATCGCGGGGGGACAGCACGGGCGAGGCGACCCCCCAGTCCGCGCCGATGTCGGGGTCGTCCCAGGCGACGCCCAGTTCGTCGGCGGGGTTGTAGTACGCGTCGACGAGGTAGGTGAGCGTCAGGTCGCTCAGGCAAGAGAAGCCGTGCGCGACGCCAGGCGGGATGAAGACCCCGTCCTCGTTCGCCTCGTCGAGGTCGAGGTGCAGCGTCGCCCCCTCCGTCGGCGACCCGACACGCAGGTCGTGGAGCACGACGCGTGCGCGGCCCGAGATCACGTACCAGTAGTCGGCCTGGTGGAGGTGGTAGTGCAGCCCGACCACCGCGCCGGACTGCTTGTCGGACCGGTTCGCCTGAAGCATCTCGCGCCCGAGCGGGAACCACGAGCGCCGGTACGTCTCGACGAAGCGGCCACGCGCGTCGCCGTGCACGCTCGGGTGCACCGTCAAGACGTCGCGGATCACCGCGGACTCGACGATCTCTGCCACGCCGCCTCCTTCGCCGTCGCGCGCCCCTGAGAATACGGGCCGGCGGCGCTCGCCGCCGGTCCGCGCTCAGGGGAGCCGATAGCCGCCCTGGCCGTCGGCGACGAGGAGGCCCTCGGCCGCCAGACGTTCGGCGAGCCGCGCCACGCGTGGCGCGCCCCCCTCGCCCGAGGCGAGATCGGCGAGCAACGGGGGCCGCAGGGGACCGGCGCACGCGGCACGCAACAGGCGTCCGCGCAGTTCCCGGTCGGAGCCCTTGAAGGCGCTCTGGCGCGCCGAGGTCCCCGCCGAGCCGACCGCGGGATCCTCGCTGTGCGCGTCGCGGGCGCGCGCGGCCACGAAGCGGCACCGGCCCGCCACCTCGAGCGGGCACGACCCGCACTTCGGCCGGCGCGCCCGGCAGCAGAGGCTTCCGAGGTCCATCAGCGCGAGGCCCCAGCGCCGCGGGTCGCGGCGGGGCACGAGCGCGTCGGCGAGGCCTTGGGCCTCGCGCGCGCTGAGGCGTCGGCCGGCGACCGCACGTGCGAGCACCCGGCCGACGTTGGTGTCGACGACACCGACGGGCTCGTCGTGGGCGAAGCACAGGAGGGCCCGCGCGGTGTAGGGGCCGACGCCGGGGAGTTCGAGCAGGGCAGGGAGCGAGCGGGGCAGGGCGCCGCCGTGCTCGGCGACCACCCGCGTCGCGAGCGCGTGCAGCTGCGTGGCACGACGGTTGTAGCCGAGACCCGACCAGGCCTGCAGGACCTCGCCGCGCGACGCCTGGGCCAGGGCGGCCGGCGTGGGGAAGCGCTCGAGGAAAGCGGGGTGGCGCTGTGCGACGCGGGCGACGGTGGTCTGGGCGAGCATCGTCTCGGAGACAAGAACCGCCCAGGGTTCCCGCGTCGCCCGCCACGAAAGGGCGTCGCGCCCCGCGGTCACCCCCGAGTCGGTCCAGGCGAACACGGCGCGGCGCAGCGCGCGCGCCTCGACATCAAAGGGGTGGTCGCGGAGGTCTCCGCTCAGGCCTCGCGGGCCGGACGCGTCGAGAATGCGAGCACCCACTCGTCGTTCTGCACGCCGTCGATCACGAGCTGCCAGCGGTAGCGGTGGCCGGCGGCGAGCGGCAGGGGGCCGAAGTTGAGCGCGAGCGCGACGTCGACGGGGCTGCCGGGTGGGACCGCGACGGGACGGCCCACCTCGAAGTCGCCGCGCACCTCGATCGCCTGGGGACCCTCGAGTCCCTCGGCGATCACCGCGTTGCCGTCCTCGTCCACGAGGAACAGCTCCCAGTGGTGGGGACTCTCGATCTCGTTCCAGTCGACGTCGATCTTGAGCGCGATCGCCGAGGGCATCGGGTCGGGCCCGATGAGGCTCCAGCCGCCCCCGAGGACGTACAGCTTGCCGTCGGCGACCTGCGCCGCGTCACAGAGGAGCATCGTCACTCGCATTGGCCGAACCCTAGTGGGTCCGACCGCACTGCGCCGCTGGCCCACGCCGTGGACGCGCACCGTTAGCCTGTGCCGATGGCCGAGCTCGGGCTGCGCAACGACGTCTACCGTCGCCCGCTCGCGACGGCGCTCGAGCGCCTCGGCAGCGTCACCGGGTGGCGCTGCGCGGACATCGGAGCCGGGGCCGGGGACGTGTCCGTCGCGCTCGCGGCGCTGCTCGGCGAGCGCGGGCGCGTCTACGCGGTGGACAGCGACCCCCGCGCCCGCGACGCGGTCGCGCACGCGGCCGCGGGCCGCGGCGCCGCCCAGGTCGTCGCGATCACCCAGAGCGCGGAGGAGCTCCGCCTGCCCGAGCCCATGGATCTCGTGTTCTGCCGCTTCCTC
>JAKABX010000038.1 GCA_021796545.1 Actinomycetes bacterium | reverse complement strand
CGTCGCGCTCGTCCACCGGCTCGCGCCCAGGGTCGAAGGCGTCCAATGAGCGGGTCTGTCGGCGCCGGGGCCCTGAACCTCGAGACCCTCGCGCGCGTCCCCGCGACCCACCGCAGCGCGCTCGATCCCCGGGCGCTGAGCATCGGGGTCGTCCACCTCGGCCTCGGGGTCTTCCACCGCACCCACCAGATCTCCTTTCTCGAACGCGCCGCGCTCGAGAGCGGCGAGACGTGCTGGGGCGTGTCGGCCTACAGCGAGCGCAGCCCCGCCGCGGCTGAGCTGCTGGCTGCCCAGGACGGCCTGTACTCCCTGCGCATCGCCGCCCCGGGCGCCACCGCGCTGACGGTCCTCTCCTCCCTGCGCGAGGCGCGCTTTGCCCCGGGTGATCCCGTGCTCATCGAGCGCCTCTGCGACCCGGCCGTCGCGCTCGTCACCCTGACCGTCTCGGAGAAGGGCTACCGCCTCGATCCCAGCCAGCGCGCGCTCGCGCGCGACGACCCCGAGCTCCTCGCGGACGCCGCCGGCCGTCCGCCGGTCACCGTCGTCGGCCAGCTGGTGCGTGGCCTCGAGGCCCGCGCGCGGCTCGGCGCGCCGCTCTCGGTCGTCTGCTGCGACAACCTCGCAGAGAACGGCCGCCTGCTCGCGGGCCTCGTCGCCGACTTCGCGACGCTTCCCGGGGCGCGCGTCGACGGGGGCCTCGCGGCCTATCTGGAGAGTGCGGTCGGCTTTCCGAGCACCGTCGTGGACCGCATCTCGCCGGCGCCGGGCGACGCCGACCGGGCGGCGGCCGCCCGCGCACTCACCGTCGCCGACGCGGCGGCTGTGGTGACCGAGCCGTTCGCCGACTGGGTCATCGAGGACCGTTTCGCGGGGCGCCGGCCCGCGCTCGAGCGCGCCGGGGCCCGCCTCGTCGACGATGTCGTCCCCTACGCCGAGCTCAAGCTCCGGGCGCTGAACGGCACGCACTCCGCGATCGCCTGGTGCGGTCTTCTCCTCGGCGACGGGTGGGTACACGAGACCCTCGCGCGTCCGCCGGTCGCCCGCTTCGTGGCGGCCCTTCTTTCCGAGGAGATCGGCCCGAGCCTCGCCGTCCCGCCCGGCGTCGACTTCGCGTCCTACGCCGCGTCGGTGACCGAGCGACTCGCCAACCCCGAGCTGCCCTACGCCAACACCCAGGTGGCGAGCGACAGCGGCCAGAAGCTGCCGGGCCGGATCCTGTCGACCGTGCGCGCGTGCCGGGCTGCGGGGATCGCGCCGCGTCGCTGCGCGCTGGCGCTGGCGTGCTACCTGCGCGTCGCCCTCTCGGGCCGCAGTGACGCCGGAGACCCCGTCGACTTCCCCGACGGTGCGCGCGAGCGCCTCTCGGTTGCGGCGGCGGGCGCACCGTCGAGCGCTGCGGCGGCCCGGCGAGCGCTCTCGGTGCGCGAGGTCTTCGCGGAGGACTTGGGCCATGACGCCGTCTTCGTCGGGCTCGTCGGCGACGCGCTGGAGGCGATCACGACCCATGGGCTCGCCGCAGTGCTCGACGCCGAGTAGACAGGGCGCGAGCGGGAAGGGGAGGGGCGATGGACGCGGCTGCGGGCGCACAGCGACCGGGTGCTCCCCGCCCCGGGGGGAGTCGGACGCTCGTGCTCCACCCCGACCGCCTCCTCCCGGCGGATCCGGCGGTCCGGGGCATCGCGCGCCGCCTCTACGACGCGGTCGCTGGCCTGCCGATCGTCTCGCCGCACGGGCACCTGGCGCCCGCGCTCTTCGTCGCCGACGAGGCGATCGAGGACCCCGGCATCGTCCTCGTCGGCGAGGACCACTACGTGGTGCGCCTGCTGCACGGGCGCGGGGTGCCCCTCGAGCAGCTCCTCGCCGGCAGGGAGGACCCGCCGCTGTCGGGGCGCGCGCTCTTTGCGCACCTCGGGGCCCACTGGGCAGCTCTCGGCGGCACGCCGTCGCGGTTGTGGCTCGAGCAGGTGCTCGTCGAGGTCTTCGGTGCCGGCACGCGCCCCTCGCCGGAGAGCGCGGACGCCCTCTACGACGAGATCCGGGCCCACCTTGCGGCGCGGCCCCTCACGCCGCGGGGACTGCTACGGCGTTTCGGCGTCGAGATGCTCTCCACGACCGACGGCGCGCTCGCGCCTCTCGAGGACCACGCGCGCCTGGTGGCCGATGCGGACTTCCCGGCGCGCCTCGTGCCGAACTTCCGCCCCGACGACGTCTGCGACCCCGCCGCTGCGGGCTTTCCCGCGGCCTGCGTCCGCCTGGGGGAGCTCGCCGGGCGCGACACGGGCAGCCTCGCGGGCTTCCTCGACGCCCTGAGGGTGCGCCGTCAGGCCTTCGCCGCGACGGGCGCGTGCGCGAGCGACCACGCCGTCGAGGTGCGCACGACCGAGCGTCTCGGCGAAACCGCAGCCGAGACCCTCTTCCTGCGTTGCCGGGAGGGACGCGGCGACGCCAGCGACGCCGGTGCGCTCGCGGGTCACCTGCTGAACGAGTGCGCGGCCATGGCGGCCGACGACGGCTGGGTGATGCAGCTGCACCTCGGCGTCGAGCGGGACTACGTCGCGGCGGTCCGGGCCCGCTACGGCCCCGACGTCGGCCAGGACTTCCCTGTCGCGACCGAGTACACGCGCACCCTGCGCCCCCTGCTCGAGCGCTACGGCAACAGCCCGCGTTTTCGCCTCGTGCTGCACACGGTCGACGAGACGACCTTCTCGCGGGAGATCGGTCCGCTCGCGAGCTACTTCCCCGGCGTCTTCGCGGGTGCGCCTTGGTGGTTCCTCGACGCCCCCGATGCGATGGGCCGGGCGCTCTCGGCCCTCGGGGAGACGGCGGGACTCACCAAGCTCTCGGGCTTCGTCGACGACAGCCGGTCCCTGGTCTCGCTCGGGGCGCGTCACGACGTCGCGCGTCGGGTCTTCTGCGCCCACCTCGCCCGCCTGGTCGCCGAGCACCGCCTCGAGACCGACGAGGCCGAAGCCGGCGCGCGCGCCTTCGCGTACGAGACGCCGCGGCGGCTCTTCGCGGTCGCGGAGACGCGCGCCGCTCCGGCTGGATAGGGTTCGCGACCATGGACGACGAGGCCAGGGTCCAAGACGCGTCCGGCGCCCGCAGGAAGCCAGACCGCAACCTCGCGCTCGAGATCGTGCGCGTGACCGAGTCCGCGGCGATCGCCGCGAGCCGCTGGATGGGTCGTGGCGACAAGAACGCCGCGGACGGCGCGGCCGTCGACGCGATGCGCTTCACCCTCGAGACCGTGGCGATGGACGGCGTCGTCGTCATCGGCGAGGGCGAGAAGGACGAGGCGCCGATGCTCTACAACGGGGAGAAGGTCGGTGACGGCTCGCACCCCCAGGTGGACGTCGCCGTCGACCCCATCGACGGGACGCGCCCGACCGCGTACGGGCGCGGGGGCGCGCTGTCGGTCATCGCGCTCGCCGAGCGGGGCACGATGTTCGACCCCGGCCCGAGCTTCTACATGAACAAGATCGCGGTCGGCCCCGAGGCGGTCGGACGCGTCTCGCTCGACGCGAGCGTGCGGGAGAACCTGCGCGAGGTCGCCCGCGCCAAGCGCAGCTCGGTCGGCGAGCTCACCGTCATCGTGCTGGACCGCCCCCGGCACGACGCGCTGATCGAGGAGATCCGCTCCGCCGGCGCGCGCATCCGCCTCATCCCCGACGGGGACGTCGCGGGCGCGATCGCGACCGCCTGGCCCGAGTCGGGCGCCGACGTGCTGCTCGGTACCGGAGGGACGCCCGAGGGCGTGATCGCCGCCGCGGCCTTGAAGGGGATGGGCGGCGAGCTGCAGGGACGCCTCGCCCCCCACGACGAGGCCGAGCGGGCGCGCATCGTCGACGCGGGCCTCGACCCCGACCGCGTGCTGTCCCACGACGACCTCGTCGCGAGCGACAACTGCTTTTTTGCCGCGACGGGCATCACGACGGGGGACTTCCTCACCGGCGTGCGCTACACCAACGTCGGTGCGATCACGCACTCGCTCGTGGTGCGCTCCCAGTCGGGCACGGTCCGCTTCATCTCCGCCTACCACCGCCTGGAGAAGATGCGGCAGTACCACCTGATCGACGTCGGGCCCGATCTGCCCGACTGACCCTGCGGCGCGCCGTTCCCGCGGGTGGAGGGGGCCCCGGGGTAGGGTCGGGCCGTGGAGCGCTTCGTCGTCCGGCGCAGCCGGCCGCTTTCGGGCACGGTGCGCGTGCAGGGGGCGAAGAACTCGGCGCTCAAGCTGATGGCGGCGAGCCTGCTCGTCGAGGGCACGACGCAGCTCGCGAACGTCCCCCGGCTCGCGGACGTCCGGATCATGGCCGACCTGCTCGCTTCCTTCGGTGCCGGGGTGCGTCGGGACCCGGCGGGCGACCTTCTCGTCGACTGCCCAGCCGAGATCACCCCCGTCGCGCCCTACGACCTCGTCGAGCAGATGCGGGCGTCGATCGTCGTCCTCGGCCCGCTGCTCGCGCGCCGCGGCTGGGCGCGCATCTCGCTGCCGGGTGGCGACGACTTCGGCGGACGGCCGATCGACTTCCACGTGCGCGCCTTCGAGGAGCTCGGCGCGACCTTCAGCCTCGAGCACGGCGAGGTGACCGGGCGCTGCACGCGCCTTGTCGGCAAGAGGATCGTGCTCGAGTACCCGAGCCACACGACGACCGACAACGTGCTCATGGCCGCCGTGCTCGCCAAGGGGACGACGGTGATCGAGAACGCCGCGCGCGAGCCCGAGGTCGCCGACCTCGCGGCGCTGCTCAGTGCGATGGGGGCGCGCATCGAGGGCGCGGGGACCTCGCGCATCGAGATCGAGGGGGTCGACGAGCTGCGCCCGGCCCGCCATGTGACCCTCGCCGACCGCGTCGTCGCCGCAACCTGGCTCGTGGCGGCGGGGATCGCCGGTGGCGAGGTGCTGGTGGCCGGCGCCCGCGCCGAACACATGGACATGCTGCTCGTCAAGCTCGCGGCGGCGGGCCTCGAGATCGAGGACGGCCCCGCCGGCATCCGGGTGCGCGCGGCGAGCCGCCCGCGCCCGGTCGACATCTCGACGCTCCCCTATCCCGGGGTCGCGACCGACTACAAGCCGCTGCTCGTGACCCTGCTCTCTGTCGCCGACGGCGTGTCGATCGTCACCGAGAATCTCTACGCGGGGCGGTTCCGCTACATCGACGAGCTGCGCCGCATGGGGGCCGACGTGGCGACCGACGGGCACCACGCCGTGATCCGGGGCGTCGCACGGCTGTCGGGCGCTCCGGTCCGGGCACCCGACATCCGCGCCGGCGCCGCCCTCGTTCTCGCGGGGCTCGCGGCCGAGGGGGAGACCGTCGTCCACGGCGCCGAGCACGTGGACCGCGGCTACGAGGACTTTGCGGGCCGGCTCGCGGGGCTGGGGGCGGACATCGAGCGGCTCGGCGACGGGCCGCGGGTGCTCTAGCGGACGTGCCCGGCGGCCCGCGCCCGCCCGCTCCCCCCGCAGCGGGGCTCTTCGCCCCGACGCCGCCACGCCTCGGTGTACCGGGTGCGCCCTTCGCCCGCGTCCTCGAGGACGACCCGCGCTGGTACCAGAAGGCGATCTTCTACGAGGTCTCTGCACGGGGCTTTCTCGACTCCAACGCGGACGGGGTGGGCGATCTGCGCGGGCTCGTCGAGCGCCTCGACTACCTCGCCTGGCTCGGGGTCGACTGCGTCTGGCTGCTGCCCTACTACCCCTCGCCGATGCGCGACGGCGGCTATGACGTGAGCGACTTCTGCTCGATCGCGCCCGAGTGCGGCTCGGTCGATGACCTCGCGGCGCTCTTGTTGGAGGCCCACCGCCGCGGGATCAGGATCATCGCGGACCTCGTGCTCAACCACACGAGCGACCAGCACCCCTGGTTCGCCGAGTCGCGCGCGTCACGGGACAACCCCAAGGCCGACTGGTACGTCTGGAGCGACGACGACCAGCAGATGTCCGACATCCGGGTGATCTTCCTCGACTCCGAGCCGTCGAATTGGACCTTTGACCCCGGGCGCCAGCAGTACTACTGGCACCGCTTCTACCACCACCAGCCCGACCTCAACTACGACAACCCCGAGGTCCAAGAGGCGATGCTCGACATCGTCCGGTTCTGGCTCAGGCTCGGCCTCGACGGCTTCCGCCTCGATGCCGCGCCGTACCTCTACGAGCGTCCGGGAACGACGGGCGAGAACCTGCCCGAGACCCACGCATTCTTGCAGCGGTTGCGCAAGGAGGTCGACAAGGATTTCCCCAACCGTCTCCTGCTCGCCGAGGTCAACCAGTGGCCGGTCGACGTCGTCGACTACTTCGGCCAGGGCGACGAGTGCCACATGTGCTTCCACTTCCCGCTCATGCCGCGCATGTTCATGGCCGTCCGCCGTGAGCAGCGCTTCCCGATCACCGAGATCCTCATGCAGACGCCGTCGATCCCCCAAGGTACCCAGTGGGGGATCTTCCTGCGCAACCACGACGAGCTGACCCTCGAGATGGTGACCGAGGACGAGCGCGACTACATGTGGGCCGAGTACGCGTCCGACCCTCGCATGCGCCGCAACCTCGGCATCCGCCGCCGGCTCGCGCCACTGGTCGACAACGACCGACGCCTCGCGGAGCTCCTGCACGTGCTGCTGCTCTCGCTGCCGGGCAGCCCCGTCCTCTACTACGGCGACGAGCTGCTCATGGGCGACAACATCTACCTCGGCGACCGCGACGGGGTGCGCACGCCGATGCAGTGGACGCCGGACCGCAACGGGGGCTTCTCCGCGGCGGACTTCGCCCAGCTCTACCTCCCCCCCTCGATGGACCCCGTCTACGGCTTCCAGTCGGTCAACGTCGAGGCGGGCCTGCGCGACCCCTCGTCCTTCCTCCACTGGCTCCAGCGGATGATTGCGATCCGGCGCCACTACCCGGTGTTTGCGACGGGTGTCCTCGAGATCCTGCCGGCGGACAACCCGTCGATCCTCGCCTACGTCCGCGCCCCGTCGCCGGACTGCCCGGACGCGGCACCGGTCCTCTGCGTGAACAACCTGAGCCGTTTCGCGCAGGCGGCCGAGGTGAGCCTCGGGCGCTTCACCGGCGCGCGCCCGGTCGAGCTGCTGGGGCGGGCGGCGTTCCCGGCGGCGGCGGGCAGCTACCCGCTCACGCTCGGGCCGCACGGCTTCTACTGGCTGGAACTCGAGGAGGCCTAGCGATGGCACCGACGTCCGAGGCCCTGCAGGCGCTGGCTGCCTCCTTCCTCGACCGCCAGGAGTGGTTCCACCTCACGGTGGCCGGCGCGCTCCCGGGACCCTCCGAGCTCGTCGCCTGCGACATCCTGCGCGAGGGGCCGCCCGGCCTCGCGCGCCTCGTGTGCCACTGCTCGGGGCGGCGCTACCAGCTGCTGTTCGGCTGGCGCCCGGCGACGACCGCCGGCGCGGTGCTCGCGGGGCGCGAGTCGTTCCTCGCGGGCTCGGCCGAGGACGGGGGGACGCACCTGCTCGTCTACGACGCGCTCGCGGACGACGAGCTGCTGATCGACCTGCTCGAGCTCGTGACCGACTCTCGGGAGCACGCCGAGCGGGTGCGGCGCCTCGAGACGCTCGTCTCGCACGCCTCCCTCGTATTCGACGAGCGGCTCTTCATGAAGTGCTACCGCGTGCTCGAGGAGGGCCCGCGCCCCGAAGCCGAGATGATGTTCCGCCTCGACGACGCCGGCTTCAACGCGCTGCTCGCGCCCGTCGCCCGCTGGCGGGCGCACGGCTACGACCTCGCGGTGGTGCGCGAGTTCCTCCCCGGCGCGCTCGAGGGCCGCCTGCTCGCGCTCACCTCGCTGCGGGACCTGCTCGCGCACGCGGACGAGGTCGACGACGCCGGGGTCGACGGGGACCCGGAACGCCTCGAACAGGAGGCCGCGCACGCCGGCGGGGATCTCGCGGCCGAGACGCGCCGTCTCGGCGCGACGACCGCGGGCCTGCACGTCGCCCTCGAACGCGCCTTCGACGCCACGGCGGCGACGCCTGCGGCGCTCGCCGAGACCCTGCGCCAGGCCGGCGGCGCGCCGCTCGAGGAGGCGGCAGCCCGGATTGCCGCGCTCGAGCCGGGAACGCTCGGCAAGACGATCCGCCTGCACGGCGACTACCACCTGCGCCGCGTGATGCGCGCGGAGAGCGGCTGGCTCGTCGCGGGCTTCGCCGACGATCCCCTCTACGCCGAGACGCACCCGGGCCCCTCGCTCGCGCCCCGGATCGGCTCGCCGCTCGAGGATCTCGCGGACATGTGCTTCGCGCTCGAGCGCGTCGCCGCCGAGGCGCTCGAGCAGCGACCCGACGAGCACGGCGCACGCGCCGCCGGGCTCGCCGGCGCCTGGGAGCGGCGCAACCGCAGCGCCTTCCTTGCCGGCTACTTCGCCTCCCCGGGTGTGGCCGACCTCGTGCCCACGCGGCCCGGCGCGCGCGACCTCTTGCTCGAGGCGTTCGTGGCGGTGCGGCGCGTCCGCTACGAGGCGACGCCCTCGGCCCGGTGAGCCGACGCGAGCACCGCGCCCGCGCCGCGCAGCTCGTCGGCCGCCCGCTCGGGCGCGATGACGTTGATGTAGACGCCGGTGCCGAGCTCGAAGCCCGCACGCGTCGTCAGCTTGGGCAGGATGTGGACGTGCCAGTGGTAGATCGAGGTCGAGCGGTAGGGCGCGGCGTGGAAGACGACGTTGTAGGCGATGTCGCCGAGCAGCGCGTGCAGCGAGCCGATCGCGTCCCGCACCGCGACGCCGACACCCGAGAGGTCGCTCGGGGTGCTGCGGTGCAAATGTGCCTCGTGGCAGCGCGGCACGACGAGCAGCTCGTAGGGCGAGCCGCTCCAGTAGGGGGCGAAGGTGACCGCGTGCTCGTCGGCGGCGACGAGGCGGTGGCCGGCGTGCTCCTCGGACGCGGCGGCGGTGCAGAGCAGGCAGCCCCCCGCGAAGCGTGCGAAACCGCCCTGCTCGTCGACGAGCTCGCGGGGGACGAAGGGGATGCCGAGGAGCTGGCCGTGGGGGTGCTCGAGGGAGGCGCCCGCCTCCCGGCCGGAGTTGACGATGGCCTGGCTGTAGCGGAGCCCCGGCGTGCTCTGGTGCTCCTCGACGCGGTCGCGGATCGCCGCCATGACGAGCTCGCACTGGCGGTCCGACAGCGAGCCGAGGGAGAGGTTGTGGTCGGGCGAGAAGACCAGGATCTCGTGGATGCCGCTCGCCGGCGCCTCGGTGAAGACCGGGCCGCGGTTCTCCACGACGAAGGGGGCCTGGCCCTCGAAGGCCGGGTAGCGGTTGGGCACCACGCGCACGAGCCAGTGCCCCTCGGCGCCGTAGGTCTCGAGCGCCGGCGGGGTCGCGTCCTCGTTTCCGGGGCAGAACGGACAGGGGCGCTCGGGGTAGGGGACGCTCAGCCGGGGGACGAAGACCTCGCCGGGCCGCTCGATCCGCTCGGAGGACACCGCGACCCAACGTCCCGAGAGCGGGTCGAGTCGAAGCTGGTTCATGCGGCCACGGACCTCCGCCTTGGCGTGAGACGTCCCCTAACCGTACCCGCACGGGGGCGGGGACCGGTGCCGCCTTTCGCCCGCTCGGGCGCTCCGCGGCACCCCCCGTCCCCCCGGCCGTGACGACGCCGCTCGAGTCGGCCCTCATCGTCGCCCACGTGCTCGCCGCGGTCGTCGGTTTCGGCGCGCTCGGCGCGACCGGCGGCTACGCGCGCGCTGCGCGGCGCAGCGACGCGGGCCCCCTGCCGGCGGCCGTGCGGCGCTACTTCGCGCCCGGGCGCAACCTCGCGGGCCTCGCGCTCTTCCTCGTCCCGGTCTTCGGCGTCGCCCTGCTCGCGACGGGCCACTGGCACGCCCTGCGCCAGCCCTTCCCCTGGGTCGGGATCGGCGCCTGGGTCGCCGCCGCCGGCCTCGCCACCGCGGTGAGCTGGCCGGCCGAGCGCGAGATCCGCGCACTGCTCGCGGCCGACGCGCCCTTCGAGCAGCGCCGGCTCTGGGCGCTCGCACGGCGCTGTGAGCGCGCGGCGGGTGCCGCCGCCGTGCTCTTTGTCGTCGCGCTCGCCTTCATGGTCGTCCAGCCCCGCTGAGCACCCCGCAGTGCTCGGGGCGCCGGGCGGAGCCGGTCGCGCCCTTGCGGGTGCGGGCGCGTGGGCGGCCGGCGTCGGTAGCCTGGCCGGCCGATGCCGCCTTCTGCCGCGCGCCCCGCCTCCCCGGCGCGCCGCCCGGGCGCCGCCGGGCGGCGGCCGCCCTACGCGCTGCGCCGGACCGTCGCGGGGCTCGCGCTCCTCCTCGTCTTCGCGGTCGTCGCCGCGCTCGTCAGCCACGCGTTCGCACCGCGGCGCTCGCCGGGCGCGCCGAGCGCGTCGGCCGCCGTCACCAGCGCCGCCCCGCCCGCGCCGCTGCACGTCGGGATCACGGACTGCCTCTTCGTCGACACCTCGCGGTCCACCTACGACTACGCGACGGGGGCAACCACGCCCGGGCGGCACCTCGTGACCGAGATCCGCTACCCGACGACGAGTGGGCCGGTCCGGCGCGAGGACCTGCGCGCCCGTCCCGCGTACCGGCGCGGACCCTTCCCCCTCGTCGTCTTCGCCCCCGGCTACGACGTCGACCCGAGCGAGTACCGCCCCCTGCTCGACGCGTGGGTGCGGGCCGGCTTCGTCGTCGCCGCCCCGATCTTCCCCGACACCAACCCCGCGGCGGTCCGGGCTGCGCCGGTGGGCAGCAACCCCGAGGAGGACCTGCGCAACCAGCCCGGCGACGTCGCCTTCGTCACGCGCCGCCTCGAGGCGGCGCGTGACGGCACGAGCGCGAACTGCGCGTTCGTCCGGGGGCTCGTCGCCCCGGGGCCTGTCGCGCTCGCCGGCCAGAGCGACGGAGGCAACACGATCGCCGCGCTCGCCTACGAAAAGGCGGACGCCGCACTGCGCGCGGGTCTCGACGTCGTGGCGGCCGCCGTGCTGTCGGGGGCGCCCCTCGACGACACCGCCGGCGCCTACGGCCCCGGTCCGGCGCTCCTGTTCGTCCAGAGTGCGCACGATGCGTGCAACACGCCCCAGCAGGCCGCGCTGCTCTACAACGAGATCGTGCAGGGCGACCGGTGGTTCCTCGAGACGGAGAGCCGGACCCACATCGGCCCCTACAACGGGCGCGAGCCCGCTGCGTTCGCCGTCGTCGCCCGCGTGACGACGGCGTTCCTGCGTGCCGAGCTCCTCGGGGGCGGGGCGACGACGCCGCTGCTGCAGCGCGCGCTCGGCGCCGTTCCGGCGCTCGCGCACCTGAGCGCCGGCGGGCCCGCCCCGGCCATGGCGCCGCTGCAGGCGAGCATCCCGGCGTGCTACGCGGACGTCGTGGCCTCGGGGCCCACACGATGAGCGCGCCCCTGGCGGGAGGCGTCGGCGCGTACCTCGACAACGCGGCGACGACGCCACTGCGCCCCGAGGCGCTCGAGGCGATGCTCCCCTTCCTCGGGCCCGAGTTCGCGAATCCCTCTGCCGCGCACGGCCCCGGACGTCGGGCGCGCCGCGCCCTCGACGACGCGCGCGACGCGCTCGGCGCGGCGCTCGGCTGTTTAGCGGGCGAGATCGTCTTCACCTCCGGGGGGACCGAGGCCGACAACCTCGCGATCTCGGGCGTCCACGAGAGCGTCGGCGGCGAGATCGTCGTCTCGGCGGTCGAGCACCCCGCGGTGCTGCGTCCCGCCGAGGCGCGCGGCGCGCGCGTCGCGCCGGTCGACGCGCGCGGCGTCGTCGACCTCGACGCGCTCGCCGACCTGCTCGGTCCCGGGGTCCGCCTCGTCTCGGTGATGGCGGCCAACAGCGAGGTCGGCGTCGTCCAGCCCGTGCGCGAGGTCGTCGCGCTCGTGCGCGAGCGCGCGCCCGCAGCGCTCGTGCACTGCGACGCGGTGCAGGCTTTTGCCTGGCTCGACGTCGCAGGCCTGTGCGCCGGGTGCGACCTCGTCAGCGTCTCCGCGCACAAGTTCGGCGGTCCAAAGGGCGTCGGGGCCCTCGCCGTGCGCGCGTCGGCGAGCGGGGCCCTCGCCCCGCTCATCCGCGGCGGCCACCAGGAGCGCGGGCTGCGTCCGGGGACCGAGAACGTCGCCGGGATCGTGGCGGCCGGCGTCGCCGCGGCCCTCACGGTCGAGCAGCGCGAAGCGACGGTCGCCCGCGTGGGGGCGTTGCGCGACCGGCTCGTCGACGGCCTGCTCGCCGCCGTGCCGGGCAGCGCGGAGGCGGCGCCGCGTGCGCTGCGCGTCGCGGGGAGCGCGCACCTCGGCTTCGCGGACCTCGACGGCGAGGAGCTGGCGTTCCTCCTCGACGGGGCGGGCGTGTGCGCGTCCGTCGGCACCGCGTGCGCGAGCGGGGCGCGCACGCCGAGCCACGTGCTGCTCGCGATGGGCTGGAGCCCGGCCGCCGCGCGCGGCACGGTGCGCTTCAGCCTCGGCTGGGCGACGCGCCCCGACGAGGTCGACCACACGCTCGCGGTCGCTCCGCCGCTCGTCGGGCGTCTGCGCGCCGCCTCAACGCCCGCCTGAGCGCCCCGGCGTCACGGCGGAGCGGCGCGGGGGAGAATGGGCGGGTGCGGGTGCTCGTCGCCATGTCCGGAGGGGTCGACTCCTCGGTCGCCGCGGCGCTGCTTCGCGCCGCCGGCCACGAGGTCGTCGGGGCGACGATGAAGCTGTGGGGCGGGGCGTCGGACTCGGGGTGCTGCTCGGTCGCCGACGTGGCCGACGCGCGCCGGGTGGCGGACCGTCTCGAGATCGCGCACCACACCTTCGACTTCACCGAGAGCTTCACCGAGAGAGTCGTCGACCGCTACGTCGCCGAGCACCGGGCGGGCCGGACCCCGAACCCGTGCGTCGAGTGCAACCGGCACCTCAAGTTCGACAAGCTGCTCGGTCGGGCGCTGCGCCTCGGCTTCGACGCGGTCGCGACGGGTCACCATGCCCGCGTCGTGCGCGCCGGCGACGGCCGGGCGCGCCTGTACCGGGGACGGGACGCCGCAAAGGACCAGTCCTATGTCCTCGCGGTGCTCGGCCCCGAGCAGCTGGCGCGCACGCTTCTTCCCGTCGGCGAGCACACCAAGGCCGAGGTGCGTGCGCTCGCCAAGCGGCTCGGCCTGCCGACGGCGGACAAGCCCGAGAGCCAGGAGGTCTGCTTCATCGCGCGCCGCGGCACGGACGCGGGGCGCGCCGCCTTCCTCGGCGCGCGCTTCGCGTTGCACCCCGGCCGGGTGCTCGACGCCGCGAGCGGCGCCGCGCTCGGGCGGGTGCCTGCCGTCGAGCTCGTCACCGTCGGCCAGCGCCGCGGTCTCGGCGTCGCCGCGGCGCCGGGCGCGCGCCGCTACGCGCTCGCCGTGGATGTCGAGCGGAAAGAGGTCCTCGTCGGCGACGAGGCCGCGCTTTCGACCGACTTCTTCGCCTTGGAGCACCTGCGCTCCACCGGCGAGCCGTTGCGTGTCGGCATGGCGGTGCTCGCCCAGACCAGTGCGCACGGCCGCTGCCACCCCGGCGTCCTCGCCGAGGGCGGGGTCGTCCTCGACGCGCCGGCGCGGCGCGTCGCGCCGGGCCAGCTCGTCGCCTTGTACCGCGGCGACCAGGTCCTCGGTTCGGCGACGGCTGGCGCGTGGCCGGGCCATGGTTGACGCACCGGAGGGCGCCGGGCGGGACGCCGGGGCGGCGGCGCGCGTCGATCAGCTGCGCCGCCTCATCCGCTACCACGCCGAGCGCTACTACCGCGACGACGCCCCCGAGATCGCCGACGCCGAGTACGACGCGCTCGTGGTCGAACTGGCGCGCCTCGAGGAGGAGCATCCCGAGCTCGCGTCTCCGACCTCGCCGACGGCGACGGTGGGCGCACCACCCTCGGGCGCCTTCCCGCCCGTGCACCACGCTCGGCGCATGCTCAGCCTCGACAACGTCTTCAGTATCGAGGAGCTGACCTCGTGGTCCGAGCGCCTCGAGCGCGTCCTCGGCTCTGCGGCGCTCTCGGACGCCGGTTATGTCTGCGAGCCGAAGATCGACGGGCTCGCGATGTCGCTGCGCTACGAGCACGGGCGGCTCGTGCGCGCCGCGACGCGCGGCGACGGCAGCGTCGGCGAGGACGTGACGGCGAACGTCCTCACGATCCGGGGGCTCCCCCACCTGCTCGCGCTGGCGCCGGCGGAGATCCCCGCCCTGCTCGAGGTCCGCGGCGAGGTCTACCTCCCGCTGTCGGCCTTCGCCGAGCTCAACCGCCGCCAAGAGGAGGCGGGCCTGCGCCCCTTCGCGAACCCGCGCAACTCCGCGGCGGGATCGCTGCGCCAGAAGGATCCCGCCGTCACCGCGACGCGCCCGCTCGCGTTCTTCGCCTACCAGATCGGCGAGGTCGACGGCGGCATCGCAGGAGAGGGCGGGGCCGCGCTCGAGACGCACTCGGGTGCGCTCGCGCTGCTGCGGCGGGCGGGGCTGCCGGTGAACAACGAGATCCGCCGCGTCGCCTCGATCGGGGACGTCGCCGCCTACTGCGCCGAGGCGCTCGCGCGGCGGCACGAGCTCGGCTACGAGATCGACGGCGTCGTCGTCAAGTTGGACGAGCTCGAGCTCCAGCGCCGCGCCGGGGCGACGGCGCATGCGCCGCGCTGGGCCGTCGCGTACAAGTTCCCGCCCGAGGAGCGCACGACGACCCTCGAGCGCATCCTGGTCTCGATCGGGCGGACAGGGCGCGCGACGCCCTTCGCCAAGCTGACGCCCGTCGTCGTCGCGGGATCGACGGTCAGCCTGGCGAGCCTGCACAACGAGGACCAGGTCCGCCTGAAGGACCTGCGCGAGGGTGACACCGTGGTCGTCCGCAAGGCCGGCGACGTGATCCCCGAGGTCGTCGCGCCGGTGCTCGCGCGCCGCCCGCCGACCGCCGTGCCCTGGGTCTTCCCGACCTCGTGCCCGGGCTGCGGCGGTCCCCTGGTGCGCCTCCCGGGGGAGGCCGACACCTACTGCCAGAACCTCGACTGCCCCGCCCAGCAGCTCCAGCGCGTCGCCCACTTCGCCTCGCGGGCGGCGATGGACATCGAGGGTCTTGGCGAGCAGCGCGTCGCCCAGCTGCTCGGCGCCGGGCTCGTCCACGACGTCGCCGATCTCTTCGCTCTCGGGGAGGATGCGGTCGCGGCGCTGGAGGGCTTCGCCGAGGTCTCGGCGCGCAACCTCGTCGAGGCGATCGCCGCATGCCGGGGGCAGGGTCTCACGCGCCTTCTCGTCGCGCTGTCGATCCGCCACGTCGGCCCGAGCATTGCCGCGGCGCTCGCGGGCGCGTACCCCGACCTCGACGCCGTGATCGCGGCCCCGGCCGCGCAGCTCGCGGCGATTGCGGGGGTCGGCCCGACGATCGCGGCGAGCGTCGCGGCGTTCTTCTCCTCGCCGGCCAACCTCGCCGTCGTCGAGAAGCTGCGCCGCGCCGGCGTCTCGTTCGCCTCGGACCGCTACCGGCCCCCCGCGGCGCCGGTCGAGGCCCGCCCGCTCGAGGGGCGCTCGGTCGTCGTGACGGGGACGCTCGCGGGTTTCACGCGCGAGCAGGCCGAGGAGGCGATCGTGGCAGCGGGCGGGAAATCGCCCGGGTCGGTCTCGGCGCGCACCTTTGCCGTCGTGGTCGGGCAGGACCCCGGCGCGTCCAAGCTCGCCCGGGCCGAGCAGCTGAAGATCCCGCTTCTCGACGAGGCGGCCTTCCGCACCCTGCTCGAGACCGGGGCGCTGCCCGGCGACCGGCCGCCACGGTGACAACATGAGCCCCACGACGCGCTCTGGCCACGTAGGCTGGGGCCCAAAGGAGCGCGCCAGGGCCCATGGGAGCGATCACCGAGCAGATCGGCCGCGAGCTCGCCGGCCGCTACCGCCTCGAGGCGGGCGTCGGAACCGGCGCGTCCGCCCACGTCTACGCGGCGATCGACCTGCGGCTCTCGCGCCGCGTCGCCGTCAAGGTCCTCCATCCGGGTCTCGCGGGCGACCGGGCCTTCCTCCGGCGCTTCTCGGCCGAGGCCCAGGCGGTCGCCGCGCTCAGTCACCCCAACATCGTCCAGGTCTTCGACTGGGGCGACGAGGAGGACGGACCCTTCCTCGTCCTTGAGTACCTCGGGGGCGGCAGCCTGCGCGACCTGCTCGACGCGGGTCACCGTCTCTCCCCGGCCCAGGCCGCCCTCGTCGGCGCGGGCGCGGCACGCGGCCTCGCGTACGCGCACCGCCGGGGTCTCGTGCACCGCGACATCAAGCCGGAGAACCTGCTCTTTGACGAGGAGGGCGGCGTCCACATCGCGGACTTCGGCCTCGCGCGCGCGCTCGCCGAGGCCGCCTGGACCGAGCCCGCGGGCGCCGTGCTCGGCACCGCGCGCTACGCCTCGCCCGAGCAGGCCGAGGGTCGCCCGCTCGAGGGGCGCTCGGACGTCTACGCCCTCGCGCTCGTGTTGTACGAGGCGGTCACCGGCGGCGTCCCGTTCTCCGCGGACACCACGGTCGCGACCCTCATGGCCCGGGTCAAGGCGGCACTGCCGCCCGCTCCCGAGCTCGGCGCGCTCGCCCCGGTCATCGCCCAGGCGGCGATCGCCGAGCCGCTGGTGCGCCTGCAGGCCGACGAGCTCGCCGCCGACCTCGAGCTGCTCAGCCGCGCGCTCGCGTCCCCCGAGCCGCTGCCGCTCGCGCCCCGGGTCCGGGGCGCCGGGCCCCGCAGCGGCGCGGGCCCCCTCCCGTCCCCTCCGCGTCCGGCGCCCGCGGCCCCCGTCGGGGCCGCGGCCGACGAGCCGCTCGAGGTCGAGCCCTGGGTCGTCGCCGGCGCGGGCGGTGCTGAGCCCGACGAAATCGGCGCGGCGCCGCCCCGTCCCCGGCGCCGCCGGCGCCGCCGGCACGTCGGCGTCGCGGTCCTCCTCCTCCTCGTCGTCCTCGCTGCGGCCGGGGGGGCGGGCGGCTACCTGTGGACGCACCGGCGTGTCGCGGTGCCGGCCCTCGCGGGCACGACCGTCGCTCGGGCCCGGGGCGCGCTTCACC
>JAKABX010000107.1 GCA_021796545.1 Actinomycetes bacterium | reverse complement strand
TGAAGGGTGACAAGGGCATGATCAAGACCGTCGTCGCACGCCCCGGCGCTCGTCGCCGGCGCGGGGACGCTCGGCGGTGGTGGCCGCCGGCGCCCGCAGCCCGGCCCCGGGACGCCCCTGACGCGCCGGGCGCTTCGTCCCAGGGCCCGGCGTGCCCGTCCCGGCCGCCGGCGCACCGGCGCGTCGGTGGACATCGGCGCGCCGGCTCAGGGGAACTCCCCCACCGTGCGCATCTCGAGCTCGAGGGTCACCCCGCAGCGCTCGGCGACCAGGCGGCGCACCTCGGCGGCGAGGCGCAAGACGTCGTCGGCCGAGCCGTCCGCGTCGGCCTGGATGAAGTTCGCGTGCTTGTCCGAGACCGCCGCGGAGCCGAGACGCCAGCCCTTCAGCCCCGCGGCCTCGATCAGGCGCCCCGCGGCGTCACCCGGGGGATTGGAGAAGACTGAGCCGGCGTTGCGCCCGCCCGGCTGGTGTGCGCGCCGCCAGGCGACGATCTCCGCGATCAGCGCGGCCGAGCCCTTGGCGTCGCTCGCCTCGCCTGCGAAGGTCGCCGCACAGACCAGGTCGGCGGGGCCCAGCCCCGAGCGGCGGTACGCGAGGGCGAGCGCGGCCGCGGGCAGGACGCGGTCCTCGCCGCGGGCAAGGTCGACGACGCGGGCGGAGACGAGGCGCTCGGCGGTCTCGCTTCCGTGGCCGCCGGCGTTCATGCGGACCGCGCCGCCAACCGAGCCGGGGATGCCGACGAGGAACTCCAGGCCGCCGACGCCCGCGGCCGCGGCGCGCCGGGCGAGCACGGGGAGCTCGAGCCCGCCGCCGGCATGCACGCGCGCCGCCGGAGCGTCGATGCTCAGGCCGGCGAAGGCGCCGGTCAGCTGCACGCAGAGGCCGGGGAAGCCGCGGTCGGCGACGAGCAGGTTCGAGCCGCGCCCGAGCGCGAGGACCGCAACGCCGCTCGCGGCGACGGCCGTCGCGACGCGCGCGAGGGTCGCCTCGTCGCCGATCTCGACGAAGAGCGCGGCGGCGCCGCCGACGCGGTAGGTGGTGCGCGGCCCGATCGGCACGCCCCGGCGCGCGAGCGGGCCGAGGAGAGCGGCCGCGTGCGCGAGCGCGTCGGTCGTACTCACCACGGCGACTCCCCGAGCAGCTCGTCGGGCAGGCCCGTCAGGTCGCCTGCGCCGAGGGTGAGGCAGCAGTCGCCCGGGCGCAGCACCCGGCGCAGGTGCGCCGCGACCTCCCCGCGCGCGGGGACGTAGGTGACGTCCTGATCGGGGTGCGCGCCGCGCACCGCCTCGGCGACGAGCGCGCCGCTCACGCCCGGCAGCGGCTCCTCGCCGGCGGCATAGACGCCGGTCACGACGACCAGGTCCGCCCCGACGAACGCGTCGGCGAAGGCCGCACCGAGCGCGGCGGTGCGCGAGTAGCGGTGCGGCTGGAAGACGCAGACGATGCGTCCGAAGCCCCCGCGCCGCGCCGCCGCGAGGGCGACGGCGACCTCGCCGGGCAGGTGCGCGTAGTCGTCGACGAAGACGACGCCGTTGCGCTCCCCGCGGAACTCGAAGCGCCGGGCCACGCCGCCGAAGCGTGCGAGCGCGCGACGCGCGTCGGCAAAGGGGACGCCGAGAACCCCGCACAGGGCGAGCGCGCCCGCGGCGTTGAGCGCGTTGTGCGCGCCGGGCACCGGAAGCTCGACCTCGCCGAGCGCCTCGCCCGCGAAGTCCAGCGTGAAGCTCACCTCGCTGCGTCCGCCGCGCAGCTGGGTGACGCGGTAGTCCGCGTCCTCGGCGAAGCCGTAGCTGAGCGCCCCCGCGGGCGCGACGCGCCGCGCGGCGGGGCTGTCCGCGCAGACGACCGCACGACCCGACGCGCCGGCGAGAAACCGTCCGAAGGCCGCCTCCAAGGCGCCGAGCGAGCCGTAGTGGTCGAGGTGGTCGGGCTCGACGTTGGTCACGAGCGCAACCTCGGCCTCGAGCTCGAGGAAGGTCCCGTCACTCTCGTCGGCCTCGACCACGATCCACTCGCCCTCGCCCCACACCGCGTTGGTGCCGACCTGGGGGAGGTCGCCGCCGACGAGGAACGAGGGCGAAAAGCCGGCCTCCACGAGCGCCAGGGCGAGCATGGACGAGGTCGTCGTCTTGCCGTGGGTGCCCGAGACGGCGACACAACGGCGCTGGGCGGCGAGCGCCGCGAGGGTCTCCGCGCGGCTGTGGACCGCGAGGCCACGCGCCCGGGCCGCGACGACCTCGACGTTGCGCTCGGAGACCGCGCTCGAGACGGTGACGACGTCCGCGTCCCCGAGGTTCGCCGCGTCGTGCCCGGCCACCGCGCGCACCCCGCTCGCGCGCAGCCGCTCGAGAACCGGGCCCTCGCGCAGGTCGCTGCCGGAGACCTCGTGGCCCATGCGCGTGAGGACCGTCGCGATCGCGCTCATCCCCGCGCCGCCGACCCCGACGACGTGGATCCGCCGGTGCCGGCCGAGATCGAGCGGCCCCGCGCCCGGCCGGTCAGCGCTCATCGGGGGACCGCCGGGGTCGCGCCGGGCGCGTCGGCGGTGCGGTCGCGGAGCTGGCCGCGTCGCGCCACCTCCTCGACCAGGCGCGCGACGGCCGAGGCGGCGTCGCGCCGGCCGAGGCGGCGCGCGTTTTGCTCCATCTCGGCCCGCCTCACCGGGTCGGCGAGCAGCGCGGCCACCTCCTCGGCGAGGCGCGTGCCGCTCGCCGCTGCGTCCGCGAGCAGCACCGCCGCACCGGCGGCCGCGAGCCGCTCGGCGTTGCGATGCTGATGGTCGCCGGGTGCCCCGGGCAGCGGCACGAGGATCGCCGGCGTGCCGATCACCCCGAGCTCCGCGACCGTCGACGCCCCGGCGCGGCAGACCACGACGTCGGCAGCCGCGAGCAGCTCGGGAAGGCGTTCCTCGTAGCCGACGACGCGGTAGTCGAGCGCCGTCGCAGGCGCCGCGGCCGCGACCGCGGCGCGGTTGCGCTCGCCGGCGACGTGGTAGACGACGAGATCGGCCGGCCCGCGCCACGCCGCGAGGAGGCCGAGCACCGCCTCGTTCAGCCGGCCCGCCCCGAGCGAGCCGCCCGTCACCGCGAGCACGGGCGCGTCCTGTGGCAGGCCGAGCGCGGCGCGCGCGGCGAAGCGCCCCGCCGGGGCGCGGTCGACCGCGAGGACCTCCTCGCGCACGGGCGCGCCCGTGACGACCGCCCGGGGAAGCGGCGTGCCCGCGAGCGCGACGGCACTGGCGGCGGCGAAGGGCGCGACGAGGCGGTTGGCCGCGCCG
>JAKABX010000106.1 GCA_021796545.1 Actinomycetes bacterium | reverse complement strand
GACCCGGGGCCAGAAGCGCGCGTCGACCCTCCCTCGAGAACCGCACCATGGACCTCCCTCGGCGGAGTCTAGGAGCCCGCCCTCGCCGGCCCCGGGGCCCCAGCGACCGGCGCCGTCACGGGGGGGCGCGCCGTTCCGTCGCTAGCGTTGCGCCATGCCTGGGGAGAGCGTGGTGCTCGCAGCGCCCGACAAGTTCCGCTCCAGCGCGTCGGCGCGCGAGGTCGCGCACGCGATGGCGGCCGGCGCACGGCGCGCCGGGCGCCCGGCCGTCGAGCTGCCGCTCGCCGATGGCGGCGAGGGACTCCTCGACGTGCTCGGCGGCGAGGTCCGCGAGAGCGTGGTCACCGGTCCGCTCGGCGAGCCCGTGCGCGCCCGCTGGGCGGTGCTCGCCGATCCCGCCGACCGGGGGGAACCGGTCGCGGTCATCGAGATGGCGCGTGCGAGCGGCCTCGAGCTTGCCGGGGGCGCGGCGGCAAACGATCCCGAGGCCGCGACGACCGCGGGGACCGGGGAGCTCGTCGCCGCGGCCGTTGCCGCCGGGTTGCGCCGGATCATCGTCGGCTGCGGCGGCTCGGCGACGACCGACGGCGGCTCCGGGGCGCTCGAGGCGCTCCGCGGGGTGGACCTGAGGGGTGTCGACCTCGTCGTCGCCTGCGACGTCACGACGGGCTTCCTTGACGCAGCGAAGGTCTTCTCGCCCCAGAAGGGAGCCGACGCGGCCGCCGTCGCGCGTCTCACGGCCCGCCTGGCGGCGCTCGCGGCGGACTACCAGAGGGACTTCGGCGTCGATGTCGCGCGTCTCGAGCGCGGCGGCGCCGCCGGCGGGCTCGCGGGTGGGCTGGCGGCGCGCGGTGGCCGCCTGGTCGGAGGCTTCGACGTCGTCGCCGGTCTCCTCGGCCTCGACGACCAGCTCGCCAGGGCGGACCTCGTCGTCACCGGTGAGGGGCGCCTCGACCCCACCTCCTTCGAGGGAAAGGTCGTCGGCGGCGTCCTCGCGCGGGCGGCCGGGCGGGTGCGGGCGCTCGTCGTCGCGGGGGATGTCGTTCCCGAGGCACGCGCGCTTTTGCCCGCGGGCGTGCGCGCGATCAGCCTCGTGGAGCGCGCCGGCCGCCAGGCGGCGCTCGCTGACACGTGCCGTCTCGTCGAACAGGTGGTCGCCGAGCAGTGCGCCCGGTGAGCGGCGGCCGGCGCCGACGAGCGCGTCCACGCGGTACGGTTCGGACATGACCGCGACACCCCAGTCGCCGACGATCTGGCGTTGCTCCCGATGCGGCGCGCTCGTCCACCCGGCGCACGAGGAGACCCCCGTCGCCTGGTGTAGCCGCTGCGGGCGCGCGAGCGAGGCTCGGCGAGACGGTCCCTGAGCCGGCGCGGCCCGCGACGCGCGCGGCGCCGGCGTCCTGAGCGCCGGGTCCACGCACCGGGGCGCGACATGCTCGCGCTTTTCGGCACGTAGTGTGGCTTGGTGGCCCGGCGAGAACTTTCGTGCTGAGCCACCTCCTGGCCCCCCTGCTGCACCTAGCGGCATGGCAGGTCTACCTGATCGTCGGTGGGCTCGCGTTCGGCGAGGCGGCCGTCCTCCTCGGCTTCGTCGTGCCCGGCGAGACCGCCGTCATCCTCGGTGGCGTCGCGAGCCGGGTCGGCCACGCGCACCTGGCTGTCGTCGTCGTGGTCGCGGTGCTCGCGGCGGTTGTCGGCGACAGCGTCGGCTACGAGGTCGGTCGGGTGCTCGGCGCCCGGCTGCTGGACCTGCGCGCGATTCACAGGCGGCGCGCCCCCTTCGACGCGGCCCGCAGCTTCCTCGAGCGCTACGGCGCGCGCGCGGTCTTTGTTGGCCGCTTCACTGCGTTCTTGCGCGCGGTCGTCCCGGGACTTGCGGGGATGTCGAATCTCTCCTACCGGCGCTTCCTTCTCGCCAACGCGAGTGGCGGGGTGATCTGGGGAGCCGGCTACGCGGTGCTCGGCTATGGCATCGGCACCGCGTACCAGCGTCTCGAGCACTACTCGACGATCGGCTCGAGCGTGCTGCTCGTCGTCGTGGTGGCGGCCGCCGTCGCGCTGCGGCTGCGCGAGCGCCGACGCCAGCAGGCCGCGGCGCCGCGGCGTCTCCCAGAGCCGGCCGTCGAAGCCGAGCCCTCCGCCAGCACGCGCTAGACGCGCACGCGCGCGGCGGCCCCGTGGCGCTGTTGCGGTCGGCCGAGCGCTGCCCACCCGTCGCGGCGCCCCGGGTGAACGCAGGCACTGCCGGTAGGGCGCGCGGCCCATTGAGGTTCGCTCGGCCGTCCGCGAGACTCGGGCAAGCGGCGAGGGCGAAGAGGTGAGGCAGATGCGCAGGTTCGGTCCGCGGCACCATCTGGTCCCCCTGGCGCTTGCCGCGGGCCTGGTGCTCGGCGCGCCGTCGGCCGCGGCGGCGGCGACGGCGGTGGTGGACCCGCAGTTGGGGTTCTCGGTGTCCCTGCCGACGAACTGGCACCGGGTCCCGCTCACCGGGACCGACCTCACCGCGCTGCTCCAGGCGGTGAGCAAGCAGTACCCGGGCCTCGCGAGCGTGCTCAACGCCCAGGTCACCCAGGCGGCCAAGCACGGCCTCAAGCTCTTCGCGGTTGGACCCGCGAGCCACAGCTTCATCCCGAACTTCAACGTCGGGGTCCAGCCCGTCCCGACGACCACACCGGGTCCCACCTTCTACGCGCAGGCTGCCGCCCAGCTGAAGGTCGTGCTCGCGTCCTCGGGGGCGACCCAGCTCCACGTGGTCCCCGTCGTCATGCCCTTCGGCCGTGCCGTGGAGGCGAGCTACACCTTCGATCTGAAGAGCCCGACGCCCCACGTGGTCGACGGCACCCAGCTCTACACGGTGCACGCGGGACGGCTCTACGTCATCACCTGCAGCGCAGGGAGCCGACCCCAGGACCGCGCCATCGCCGCACTGGTCGAGCGCACCTGGCACTGGCGCTGATCGCCCGACGACGAGGCTGCCGGCCCAGCCGCACCCGGGGCGGCGTGCCGGTCAGCTGCGGGGCGCGCACCGCTGCTCCCGTTCACCGCTGCGGTGCCACAACACCACCGCGCTCCTCGATTCCCTGGTCAGCCCACGGTCCGGCGCGCGGGCTTCTCACCCCGCTCCCCGAACCGTCGGCGCTGCCCGCGCGGCGACCGGGCACGTCGAGGGGCCGTCGTGCCCTTCGCCCGCCCGGGTAGGGACGCGGCCGTCCCGGTCTCGCGGCTTTGCGGGCTCGGCGCCGTGGCCCGCCGTTGCGGGGACCCAGGATCGGATCGACGCGCCGACGACGGACCCGGGCCAAAGCGGGTCGCGCGCTTCGCGCGGCGCCGGGTCT
>JAKABX010000001.1 GCA_021796545.1 Actinomycetes bacterium | reverse complement strand
AGAATACGGACGATCATGCGCCGCTCCCATCGGGAAGACGGAAGGGGTCGTCCCCACCCGCCGCGGTCTCGGCCACCGGCTCGGGCTCGACGACGCCGTCGGCGACGGCCGTGTCGGCCTCGGCCGGGGCGGTCGCTCCCGCGTCGGGCGCGGGGGCCGGCGCCCCGGCACCCAGTGCGCCCGGCGCCGGTGCGGTGCCGAGCTGGCCCTTCAGGCGGGCGAGCTCGAGTTCCACCTGGCCCTGCTGGCTGCCGCGCTCGAGCTCGGCTTGGAGCGGGTCGGTCGATCCGGTGAGGTCGGTCAGCGCACCGGAGGAGAGCAGCTCGTCCATCGCGCTCGCGCGCGCCTGCATCTGGGCGACCTTGTCCTGGGCTCGCTCGAGGGCGAGGCCGGTGTCGCTCATCGACTCCGAGATGCCCGACACCGCCTCGCCGATGCGGGTCTGGGCCGCGGCCGCGGTGTAGGAGGCCTTGAGCGTCTCCTTCTGGGTGCGGAAGGAGGTGACGCGCGCCTCGAGCTGCTGGGTCGTCGCGACCATCCGCTCCTCCTGGGAGACGAGCTGGTCGTGCTGGACCTTCAGCTGCTCGAGCTGGGTCGCGATGCCCGCGCGGCGCGAGAGGGCCTCGCGGGCGAGGTCCTCGCGGTTCTGCTGGAGGGCCATCGTCGCCTGGCCCTGCAGCTTGTCGGCGCTCTGCTGAAGCTGACGCGCCTGGAGCTCGATCCGCTTGCGCGCCGTCGCGATGTCGGCGACGCCCTTGCGGACCTGCTGGAGCTGCTCGAGCTGCTTCTCGTAGGACAGGTCCAGCGTCTCGCGGGGGTCCTCGACGCGATCGAGGACCTTGTTCGCCTTGGCCTGGACGATGCCCGACAGGCGCTTCATCACGCTCATCTGCGCTCCTCGGCGATGTTGTGCAACTGCTCGCGTCCCACCCGGGCGCCGGGGTCTCCGGCGTTGCGGGAGCGAACGCCCTGCCATGGAGCATATGCCCCGGTCGCTCCGTCCCGCCCGCGGCCGTTGGCCGTCGTACCCGCGAGCGTCCCAGCTCAGGCTGGTAGCCGGCTGTGGGCCACCGGAGCGCGCCGCCCGTGCCGCTCGGGCGGCGCGCTCCGGTAGCTTCGCGGGCATGGCTGACGGACTCTGCCTGCTCTGCGTGCACGCGCACCCCGATGACGAGGCCTCCAAGGGCGCCGCGACCGTCGCGCGCTACCACGCGGCCGGTGTGCGGACCGTCCTCGTCACCTGCACCGGCGGTGAGGAGGGGGACATTCTCAATCCCGCGATGGACCTGCCCGAGGTGCGCCGGGACCTCGCGGCGGTCCGCCGCCGCGAGCTGATGGCGGCGGCCAGGGCGATCGGTTACGACGCGGTCGTCCTTCTCGGCTACCGGGACTCGGGCATGCCCGAGAGCCCCGCCAACAGCGATCCGCGCTCGTTCAACGCGGCGCCCCCCGAGGAGGCGGTCGCACGCCTCGTCGGGGTGATCCGCCGCGAACGGCCGCAGGTCGTCGTCACCTACCCCGAGGACCAGAGCGGATATCCGCACCCCGATCACCTAAAGACGCACGCGATCTCGGTCGCGGCCTTCGAGGCCGCCGGCGACCCGTCCGCGTTCCCCGAGGTCGGGGCACCCTTCGCGCCGGACAAGCTCTACTACAGCCTCTGGCCGGTCGAGCACATGATCGCCCGCCACGAGAAGTTTCTCGAGCTCGGCCTCGAGTCGCCCTACACCAAGCGCATCGAGGAGGGGTGGCTGGAGCGCGCTCCGGTTCCCGAGGTCACGACCCGGGTCGACGTGAGCGGCTTCTCCGACGCGCGCCGTGCCGGCCTGCTCGCGCACGCCACACAGATTGACCCGCACTCGCCGCACTGGTTCGGGCTGCCCCCCGAGGTCGAGCGCGAGCTGCACGTGTTCGACCCCTACCTTCTCGCGCGCAGCCGCGTCGCGGTGATGCCGCCCGAGGATGACCTTTTCGCGGGGGTCGGGGAAAGCGCGCTCGGCGGCTCGGCGGCCTGAGGCGGGGCTCCGAGGTGCCATGAGGGCGCGGGAAGAGGCGCGCGTGCGCGCGAGGGGAGGAGAGCGATGACAAGGTTCTTGACCCAGGAGTGGCTGGACGAGAGCACCCGGCTGTCGGCGGATCAGCCCGAACGGCCCGGCGCGAGCGCGCGGCTGCAGTACGTCGTCGAGGGCGGTCCAGACGGCGACGTCCACTACTACTGGATCGTCGAGGACGGGCACCTGAAGGAGAACCGCCTCGGCATCCTTGCCGATGCCGAGGTCACCCTCACCCAGTCCTACGAGGACGCCGTCGCGATCCAGCAAGGTGAGCTCGACACCAACGCGGCGTTCCTGCAGGGCCGCATCCGGGTCGAGGGGGATGCCGTGAAGCTCATGTCGCTGCTCCCGATCACGATGTCGCCCGAGTTCGAGCGCTGGCAGCAGGAGGTTCGGGGGATGACCGAGTACTGAGCGACGGGGCCTGCCCACCGGTTGCGGCGCCGGTGCACGAGCGGCGAGGCTGTAGCGCCATGGCGGGCGGCCCCTTCGCATCCGGGCGCGCGTCGCGTGGGGGAGATGGCCTGCGGATCGCTCTGCTCTGCTACCGGGGCAACCCGCACTGCGGTGGCCAGGGGGTCTACGTCCGGCATCTCGCCCGTGAGCTCACCGGGCTCGGTCAGCGCGTCACCGTCTTCTCGGGCCAGCCCTACCCGGTCCTCGACGGTGGCGCCGAGCTCGTGCGCCTGCCGAGCCTCGACCTTTACCGCGAGCCGACCCCGTTCCGCACACCCCACCCGCGCGAGCTCACCTCGGCGGTCGATCTGCTCGAGCTCGCGACGATGTGGACCGGCGGCTTCCCCGAGCCGCGGACCTTCTCGCTGCGCGCGCGGGGGGCTCTGCAGGGCCGGCGCGGCGACTTCGACATCGTCCATGACGACCAGTGTCTTGGCACCGGCCTGCTCGGGATGCTCGCGGACGGCTGGCCGCTCGTCGCCTCGATCCACCACCCGGTGAGCGTCGACCGCGCGGTCGACCTCGCCCACGCCCACAGCGGCGCGCGCCGCCTGTCGCTTCGGCGCTGGTACGGCTTTGCCGCGATGCAGGACCGTGTCGCGCGCCGTCTCGCCCGGCTCATCACCGTCTCGGACTCCTCGCGCGACGACCTCGTCCGGGGGCTCGGCGTCCCCGAGGAGCGGGTGCGCGTCGTCCCCGCGGGCGTCGACGCCTCGCTCTACCGTCCCGACCCCGGGGTTGCGCGCGTGCCGGGTCGCCTGATGACCACTGCGAGCGCCGACGTCCCGCTGAAGGGTCTCGCCGTCCTCCTGGAGGCGCTCGCGAAGCTGAGGACGGAGAGGCCCGAGGCCCACCTCGTCGTCGTCGGGCGCCTGCGGGCCGACTCGCCGGTGCGCGTCGCGCTGGAGCGCTTCGGCCTCCAAGGTGTCGTCACCTTCGTCGGCGGCGAGAGCGACGAGCAGATCGCGCGCCGCTACGCCGAGGCCGCCTGCGCGGTCGTGCCCTCGCTGTACGAGGGGTTCTCCCTTCCCGCCGCCGAGGCGCTCGCGTGCGGGACACCGCTCGTCGCGACGACGGGGGGCGCGCTTCCCGAGGTCGCGGGCAACGACGGCGAGCACGCGCTCCTCGTGCCCCCGGGCGACCCCGGCGCGCTCGCGCACGCGATCGGGCGGGTCCTCGATGACCCCGCATTCGGGGCGCGTCTCGGTGCAGCTGGTCGGCGCCGGGTCTGCGAGCGCTTCAGCTGGACGGCGACGGCGACCGGGACGCTCGAGGTCTACAGGGAGGTGCTCGCCGAGCACCCCGGACGGGTCGCGCGGTGCTGACGGTCGATCTCACCCGCGCCGGAATCGGACCGGGTGCCCGCGTCCTCGACGTGGGCTGCGGCGGTGGGCGGCACGCCTTCGCCTGCGCGCGCGCTGGCGCCGAGGTCGTGGCTCTCGACACGAGTCCGGGCGAGCTCGGGGAGGTGCGGACGATGCTCGCTGCGATGGCGGCGGCCGGGGAGATCGATGGCGCCGTCCGCTGGGGGGCGCTGGGCGCCGACGCGTGCACCCTGCCCTTCACGAGCGGGAGCTTCACCCACGTCGTCGCATCAGAGGTCCTCGAGCACGTCCCCGAGGACGGCCGCGCGCTGGCCGAGCTCGCACGCGTCCTTCGGCCCGGCGGGGTCCTCGCTCTGAGCGTGCCGCGCGCCTGGCCCGAGGCGGTCAACTGGCTGCTCTCGGCGCAGTACCACGGCGCTCCGGGCGGCCATGTCCGCATCTACCGCCGCGGCCAGCTTCGCGCGCGCCTCGAGCGCGCGGGGTTTTGCATCAGCGCCGCCCACCACGCGCATGCGCTGCACACCCCCTACTGGTGGCTGCGCTGCCTGGTCGGCGTCGCCCGCGACGACCAGCGTGCGGTCGCGGCCTACCACCGTCTCCTCGTCCACGACATCGTGCACCGTCCCCGCTGGCTGCGCCGCGTCGAGCGCGGCCTCGATCCGATCCTCGGCAAGAGCCTCGTCCTCTACTGCCGGCGCCTGGCGGCGCCGTGACCGGCGCGCCCGCAGCGTCGTTCGGCGCGCCGCTCTCGGCCGCCGAGCGAGCGCAGACCGCGGCGACGATCCTCGCCGCCCAGACGGCCTCGGGCTTGATCCCCCACGCCGACGGGCAGCACGCCGACCCCTGGAACCACCTCGAGGCCGCGATGGCGCTCGCGGTCTCGGGCGCGCCCGACGCCGCCGAGCGCGCCGTCGCCGCGCTCGTCGCGCACCAGGAGCCCGGCGGCGCCTTCGCGGCCGGCTACGGCCCCGACGGCAGCGTCGTCGATAGGCGCCGCGACACCAACGGCAGCGCCTACCTGTCCTTCGCGCTCGCGCAGCTGTGGCACGTGTCCGGCGACGCGGCGCTCGTGCGCCGCTACTGGCCCGCTGCGGTGCGGGCCCTCGGATTTGTCTGCGCCCAGCAGCGACCGAGCGGCGCGATCTGCTGGTCGGACGCCCCAAGCGGTTCGCGGGGTGACCTCGCGCTCATCGCCGCCTGCTCGTCGATCCACGCGAGCCTGCGCGCGGCCGAGGATCTGGCCATGGCGCTCGACCTCTGGCTGCCCGCGTTTGTCACCGACGCCGCCTCGCGCCTCGCGCTCGCGCTCACCTGGCGGCGCGCGGCATTCTCGGCGAAGGACCACTATGCGATGGACTGGTACTACCCCGTCCTCGCCGGCGTCCTCGGGGGTGCCGCCGCGCGCCACCGCCTCGCGGCGGGCTGGGAGCGCTTCGTCCGGCCGGGGCAGGGCGTCCTCTGCCGGGACGACCGTCGCTGGGTGACCGCCGCCGAGACGGCCGAGTGCGCGCTCGCGTGCCTGCGCGCCGGCCTGAGGAGGAAGGCCGACGCCCTGCTCGTCGCCACGCGCGCCGCGCGCCAGGACGACGGCTCCTACCTCACCGGTCTCGTCTATCCCGAGCTCTCGTCGTTCCCGACGGGCGAGCGCACGACCTACACGGCGGCCGCGGTCCTGCTCGCCGCGGACGCCCTCGCGGGCGGGCCGGCTGCCGCGGTCTTTGCCCCGGGGAGACGCTGAGCCCTTATCGGACGCGGCGCTCGAGGACCCGCAGGCTCCCGATGCGATCGGCGCCCCGCTCGACAAAGCGCCCTGACGCCAGAGCGTCGCGGTAGCACGCGTAGGGCGCCTGCCCGCCGTCCGCGGGGTCGGCGAAGACGTCGTGGAAGCACAGGAGCCCTCCCGCTGCGACCTTGGGCGCCCAGGCGTGGTAGTCGACCTCGGCGACCTCCGCAGCGTGCCCCCCGTCCACGAAGACGAGCCCGGCGGTCCCGACGAGGTGTCTCGCGACGACGGGTGAGTCGCCGACCACGACGACGACGAGATCCTCGGCCCCGGCGGCCGCGAGGTTCGCCCGGAGAGCCGGCAGCGAGTCCATCTTCCCCGTCACCGGGTCGACAAGGCTCGGGTCGTGGTGCTCCCAGCCCGCCTGCATCTCTTCGGACCCCCGGTGGTGGTCGACGCTCAGCAGCACGGCCGACCCCGCGCCGGCGTCGCGGGCCTGTGCGACGCCGGCTGCGAGGAACAGTGTCGAGCGGCCGCGGTAGCTGCCGATCTCGACGAGCGCACCCTGCTGCGCGGTGCCGACCTCTGCGGCGAGCGCATAGAGGCGCTCGCCCTCCCCGGTATCGAGGAAGCCGGCGGTCGCCCGCGCCCGGGCGAGGAGGCCGGCCGCGCGCGCTCCCGGCGCCGGGACCACGCTCATCCCAGCGCCCCGACGAGACTCCAGACCCCCAGGCCGACCAGCACGACGCCCGAGATCCTGCGGACGAGGGCGAGGGAGACGTGGCGCACGAGCGTCCGCCCGGCAAGAACGGCGACGGCGCTGAGGAGGACGAACGCGAGCGCCGCCCCGACCAAGACGCTGAGGGGGTCCCCGCTGCGCGCCGTCAGGTTGGCGATGACGACCTGGGTCAGGTCACCGAACTCGGCGAACGCGATGAGCCCGAAGGCGCGCAGAGCGACTCGCGCCGAGGCGGCGGCCCCCACGGCCTCGGCGAGGCCCTCGCCGGCGCGCACCACGGCGCGCTCACGGGTGAGGAGCAGGTAGCCGCCACCGAGGAGGAAGAGCGCCGCGACGATGCCCTCGACCGACCGGTGGGGGAGCAGCGCGAGCAGGCGCCCGGCCACGACGCCGACGAGGGCCTGGACGATGAGGCCCGCCGCGGCGCCGATCCACACCGGCAGCGGGCGGTTGCGCGCGCTCATCACCACCGCGGCGATGAAGGTCTTGTCGGGCAGCTCCGCGGGGATGATGACCGCGAAGGTCGTCGCCGCGAGCGCGAAATTCACCGACGCTCTACCGCTCCGGCAGGGGCAGCGCCTCGGCGCGCAGCGAGCGGGCGAGCCGCAGGTTCACGGCGAGCCGCTCGAGCGCCTGGTTGACGTGGCGGCGTCGCGCACCGTGCACCGCGTTGCGGACGAAGGCCAGGACCTCCGCGAGGTGGACGGGCTCACCGGCCGCGTTCACCTGCGCGAGGCCGGAGATGCCCCCGAGCATGCGCTCGACGAGGTTGTCGGGGAAGCGCGTGCCCATCTCGGTGAAGTGCGACCGGACGTGATCGAAGGCGAGCGGTCCGCTCTCCCGCTCGGTCAGCATCGCGCCGAGCAGCACCGGGGCGTTCTGCGAGCGGATCTCGCTCATGCACAGACCGAGAATCTCTTCGATGAAGGCCGGGTCGCGCAGCGATGCCAGCGCGTAGATGTGGCGGACCTGGTCCATCGGGTCGCGGGGGTGGCGGCAGCGGGCGATGACCGCGTCGAGCTCCGCGCGGCTCGCGTCGGAGACGACCACGCCGACGACCGCGCTCGCGACGTTCGGGTCGACGACCGCCCCACCTCCGTGGTCGTGTGCGAACAGCTCGTGGGCGCGCGCGATCACCTCCGGGTCGCGAAGCACGCGGCCGAGCAGGGAGACCAGGGTCGGGCGCAGCAGGGCGTCCAGCGCGCCCTCGTCGGCGCGCGGCTGCCAGCCGATCCGTGCGAACGCCTCCTGGGCGATGTCGCGCCCGTAGCGGTGCAGCGCCGGGCGCTGCTCCTCGGGGGCAACGAGATCAAGGAGCCACAGGATCCTCGACGCGAGCGACCAGACGTGGGGGTCACGCTCGTCCCGGAGACGATCGAGGATCCCGAGCGTGTCGCGCAGCGGCGCCTGGCTGGCCAGCGCGGCCGCCCAGGTGTCGCCAAGGAGGCTGAAGCGCTCGAGCGGGCTCAGCTCGTAGAGGTGCCCGAGGAGGTCCTGGAGGAGCTCGCTTTCGTAGGAGAGACGGTAGAAGCCGGTACCGCCCGCGTTGAGCACCACCGGGCCGCTGAGCTCGAGGCGCTGCGGCTCGTGGCCGAGCAGGACGCGGCTCACCTGCTTGTCTCCGGCACCGACCGGTGCGACGAGCATGGGGATGAGCCAGGACCGCCCGATCGCCGAGCCGTCCTCGGGGAGCACGCCGAGCTCGGCGGCCTCCTTCTCCGGCAAATAGGAGAAGGGGGTCTGGGTGAGCTCGACCGCCGGGCCGCCCGCCCCCTCGACGCGCGCGGCGCGCACGAGCGGGTAGCCGCCCTGGAAGATCCAGGAGTCCATGGTCTCGCGCACCGGGATGTCGGGGGCCTCCTCGCCGAGGGCGTCGAAGAGGTCGGTCGTCTCGGTGTTGCCGAAGCGGTGTGCCGCGAGATAGGCGCGCACCCCCGCGCGGAAGCGTTCGGGCCCGAGGAAGCTCTCGAGCATCCACAGCACGCTCGCGCCCTTCTCGTAGGTCAGCACGTCGAACATCGCCGCGGCGTCGTCGGGTGCGTGCACGGGGTACTCGATCGGGCGTGTCGAGTGGAGCGAGTCGGTCCCGAAGGCCGCGGCGCGGCTGCGCGCGAAGCTCGTGAACACGCGCTGCTCGGGTTGGTAGTCGTTCTGGCAGAGGAGTGCCATGAACGTGGCGAACGCCTCGTTCAACCAGATGCCGTTCCACCACCGCATCGTGACGAGATCGCCGAACCACATGTGGGCGAGCTCGTGGTCGACAACCTCCACGAGGCGTTCGCGCTCGGCATGGGTCGTGTCGTTCGGGTCGGAGAGCACGATCGCCTCGCGGAAGGTCACGCAGCCGAGGTTCTCCATCGCACCCGCGGCGAAGTCCGGGATCGCGACCAGGTCGAGCTTGTCCGCGGGGTAGGCGAGACCGAAGTAGGAGGCGAAGAAGCCGAGCGCGTGCTCTGCCGCGTCGAGCGCTGCGCCGGTGAGGCCGCCTCGGCCCGGAACGTGGGCGACACGGACCGGTACCCCGCCGACGTCCCGGGGGGACGTGACCTCGAGCGGGCCGACGACGAAGGCGACGAGGTAGGTCGACATCGGGATCGTGGCCCCGAAACGGAAGCGTGTCGAACCGTCCGAGAGCCTCTCGCGGCCGACCTCGGGGCCGTTGGACAGAGCGAGGCAGCCAGCGGGGGCATCGAGGGTGACGGCGAAGACCGCCTTGGCGTCCGGTTCGTCGAAGCAGGGGAACGCGCGCCGGGCGGAGGTCTCCTCGAACTGGGTCGTCGCGATGACCTGGGTCGTGCCGTCGTCTGCGGTGAAGGTGCTGCGGTAGAAGCCGCGCAGCTTGTCGTTGAGGACCCCGCTGAACGCGCACGAAAGGCTGTAGCGACCCGGCTGAAGCGGGCCCTCCGCGTGGAACCAGACGCGCTCGCGCGTCGCGTCGATCTCGACGGCGCACGCGGACCCCCGGGACGAAGGGTCGCCTCCCGAACGCCAGCCCGGCGCAACGCGCGCGTCTGCGACCTCGAGCTCAGCGGCGTTGCACACAATGCGATCGGTGCGCTCGCGCACCTCGACCTCGATGGTCACGGTGCCGGTGAAGGTCGCCGCCTCGAGATCGGGCACGAGGTGCAGGTCGTAGCGGGCCGGGGAGACATTCTTCGGCAGGCGGTGCTCGCTGTCGTCCCCGCCCGCCGTGGGACGCTCGATCGGCTCGGTCATGCGCGGAACGCTACCGAACGTGGCGTGCGCCGTCGATCGGTCGCGCGCCCGAAGGGAATCCGGGCGTGACGGGTCTGCAACAAGAACGTAGGGTTGGCCGTCCGGTGCGAACGCGCCCCGGGGGGCGACCGCAAGGTCGACGAGGGCCGCGGGCGAGGGCCCGCCAAAGTCACGAGAGGGGAATCCATGCGCAGAAAAAGCCAGGTCGTGAACCCACACCGCCGCTTTGTCGCCACACGTCTGTCGGCGGCGTCTGCCGCGGCCGTGACGACGGTGGCAGCCGTCGGTGGTCTCGCGGCGGGGGCCGGCGCGAGCACGGCCCCCCGTGTCGCCGCGCACCGCGCGCCCGCCGTCGCCGTGCCGCACGCGGCCAAGCACTTCCTTGCCTGCGAGGTGACCGACACCGGGGGCATCAACGACCGCTCGTTCAACGCTTCGGCGTACCTTGGCCTCAAGATCGCGGCCAAGGCGATTCCCGGGCTGAGCTACAAGTACCTCCAGTCGAACTCGACGAGCGACTACGCCCCGAACATCAGCACCTTCATCGGTGAGAAGTGCGGGATCATCATCACGGTCGGCTTCGACATGGCCCAGGCGACCCAGAGCGCGGCGAAGAAGAACCCCAATCAGAAGTTCGCGATCGTGGACTTCTCCTACACGCCGGCGATGAAGAACGTGCTCGGCCTCGTGTACCACACGAACCAGGACGCCTTCCTCGGCGGCTACCTCGCCGCCGCGATGTCCAAGACCGGCAAGGTCGGGACCTTCGGCGGTCAGGACATCCCGCCGGTCACGATCTACATGGACGGTTTCGTCGCCGGGGTGCGCTACTACGACAAGGTCAACCACGCGCACGTCGTGGCTCTGGGCTGGACACCCGCGAAGAAGCGGAACTTCGCCTCGGGTGCCTTCGCCGGCAACGGCACCTTCACCAACGACTTCACCAACCAGGCACTCGGCAAGACGACAACCCAGACCCTCATCGCCCAGGGTGCGGACATCATCTTTCCCGTCGCCGGGGCGGTCGGCCTCGGTGCCGCCGCGGCGGTGAAGCAGGCCGGGCCGGGTCACTACATGCTGTGGGTCGACACCGACGGCTGCGTCTCCGCGCCGCAGTACTGCTCGCTGTTCATCTCGAGCGTCACCAAGGGCATCGCCGCGTCGGTGTCCGCCGCGGTGGAGGCCGCGGCGCGGGGGACCTTCCACGGCGGGAACTACAACGGCACCCTCGCCAACGGCGGCGTAGCGCTCGCGCCCTTCCACCAGTTCGCGAACAAGGTTCCCGCCAAGGTGAAGGCGATGCTCAACAAGCTCAAGGCGGAGATCGAGGCGGGCAAGATCTCGATCGACCCGAACTCCTACCCCGCGAGCTGACGCGCTCCGGCGCCCCGCTCCGGACCCCGCGGGGGAGCCGGGGGCGGGGCGCCGCGCGCATGGCGCGCACGCGCCACGCGGGTACGCGACGATTGCGCCCGATGAGACTCGAGCTCGCCGGCATCACCAAGCGCTTCGGCGACCTGGTGGCCAACGACGGGATCGACCTCAGCGTCGAGGAGGGCGAGATCCACTGCCTGCTCGGCGAGAACGGCGCCGGCAAGACGACGCTCATGAACGTCCTGTTCGGTCTGTTGCATGCCGACGGAGGCGAGATCCGCATCGACGGTGAGCCGGTGCGCTTCTCGGACCCGGGGGACGCCGTGCGCCGCGGCATCGGCATGGTGCACCAGCACTTCATGCTCGTCCCGGTCTTCAGCGTCGCGGAGAACGTCGTGCTCGGCTTTGAGCCCGTGCGCCGTCTCGGCTTCCTCGACCGGCGCCGCGCGCGGGCCGAAATCCGTCGGCTCTCGGCCGAGTTCGGCCTCGCCGTCGATCCCGACGCACTGGTTGAGCATCTCCCCGTCGGCGCGCAGCAACGAGTCGAGATCCTGAAGGCCCTCATCCGTGACGCCAAGGTGCTGATCCTCGATGAGCCGACCGCGGTCCTCACGCCGCAGGAGACCGAGGCGCTCTTCACCATCATGCGCTCGCTCGTGGCCGCGGGCCGATCCATCTTGTTCATCACCCACAAGCTGAAAGAGGTGCTCGCGGTCGCCGACCGGATCACGGTGGTCCGCCTGGGCCGGGTCGTCGGCCACACCACGCCCGCCGAGACCGACGAGGACCAGCTCGCCGCGATGATGGTCGGCCGCTCGGTCGAGCTGGTCGTGCACAAGGAGCCGGCGCGACCCGGAGAGGCGGTGCTCGAAATTGCCGGCCTACGCGTCGTCGACGACCGCGGGGTCACGGTCGTCGACGACGTGAGCCTCGACGTGCGCGCCGGCGAGATCGTGGCCGTCGCGGGCGTTCAGGGCAACGGCCAGACGGAGCTTGCCGAGGCGGTGACGGGCATGCGCGCCGTCGCGGCGGGGACGATCCGCGTCGGCGGGCGCGACCTTTCGCACGCGACACCGCGCCGCGCGATCGAGGCGGGCGTCGCCAACGTCCCCGAGGACCGCCAGAGCGACGGGCTCGTGCTCAGCCTCTCGATCGCTGACAACCTCGTCCTCAACCAGTACGACCGGGCGCCCTACGCGCGCCACGGCGCGCGCCGCCTGGCGAGGGTGCGGGCCGACGGCGAGCGCAAGCTCGCCGAGTTCGACATCCGCGCGCCCTCGGCCGCCGTCGCCGTCGGCACGCTCTCGGGTGGCAACCAACAGAAGGTCGTCGTCGCGCGCGAGCTCTCCCGGCCCGTCAAGCTCCTCGTCTGCTCCCAGCCGACCCGCGGCCTCGACGTCGGTTCGATCGAGTACGTCCACCGCCGCATCGTCGCCGAGCGCGACCGGGGCGCGGCCGTTTTGCTGGTCTCCTCCGAGCTCGATGAGGTCCTCGCCCTCGGCGACCGCGTCGCGGTGATGTACCGCGGGAGGATCGCCGGCGTCGTCGACCCGAGCGTCGGGCGCGACCGGATCGGCCTTCTCATGGCCGGCATCGACGCGGTTGCACCGCCGCCCGGGGGGGCGAAGGGCGAGTCGCCGTGAGCGCGGCCGAGAGCGCCCTCGCCTCCCCGTCGCCGCCGGGCACGCCGTGGTGGCGCCGCGTGCTCGCCTTCGTCACCGAGGCGAACGTCGCGGTGGTCACGCTGCTCGCGGTGGTCGGCGGCCTCGTGGTCGGTGCCCTGCTCATCATCGTGACGACGCCGGCGACCCTGCATGCCTGGGGTGCTGTCGGCCGCGCGCCGGGCGCCGCCTTCGCGACCAGCTTCTCGACCGTCGGCAACGCCTACGGCGCGCTCTTCGCCGGTTCGGTGATCAGCCCCTCCGCACTCGGCCACGCGCTCACGACAGGCCGCGGATGGACGGGGGTCTTTACGCCGATCTCGGAGACGCTCGTCTCCGCGACCCCGCTGATCCTTGCCGGAACCGGCGTCGCGATCGGCTTTTCGACCGGCGTCTTCAACATCGGGGGACAGGGCCAGCTCATCGCGGGCGCGCTGGCGGCCACCTACGTCGGCTTCGGGGTCAGCCTCCCGCTCGTCCCCCACCTCGTGCTCGTCGTGCTCGCCGGGGCGGCCGGCGGCGCCCTTGCCGGCTTCATCCCGGGGATCCTCAAGGCGCGCACGGGGGCGCACGAGGTGATCGTCACGATCATGCTCAACTACATCTTCCTCGACCTGCTCGCGTACCTGCTCACGACCCATCCGCTCCAGCAGCCGGGCCAGTCGAACTCGATCTCGCAGACGATCCCGATGACCGCCCGCCTGCCGCACCTGTTCGGCTCGACGCTGCGAGTGAACCTCGGACTGCTCATCGCGCTCGCGGTCGCGGCGGCGGCCTCGTGGTTCATGCGCAAGTCCACCCTCGGCTTCGAGTTCACCGTGATCGGCGCCAACCCCTCCGCCGGCCGGACGGCGGGCATGGACGCCCGGCGGGCGACGATCGCGGTGCTCACGATCTCCGGGGCGCTCGTCGGCCTGGCCGGCATGTCGACCGTCTCGGGGACCGACTTCTTCCTCTCGAGCGGATACGGCGGCGCGGTCGGCTTCAATGCGATCACCGTCGCGCTGCTCGGGCGCAACCGCCCCCTCGGGGTCGTCCTCGGGTCGCTGCTCTTCGCGGCCCTGTCGACCGGGGGACGGTACATGCAGGCGGTCGCCTCGATCCCGATCGACCTGACGACGGTGATCCAGGCCGTCATCGTCTTCATGGTCGCCACCCCCGCCCTCGTGCGCGAGATCTTCCGTCTGCGGGAGGCGGGGGCGGGGAAGATCCTGCTGTTCACCAAGGGATGGGGTGGATGAGCGCGGGCGAGCGCGCGCTGAGCGACGCAGCTGAGGCAGCCGCGGTGGACGCGCGCCTGGTCTCGCTCGGGCGGGTCCGCGGGATGGGGGTGTTCCTCGTCCTCCTCGGGGTCGTCACCCTTATGGCCTTCGCTCTCGGCGTCACGGGCGGCGCACGGGCGACCTTCTTGCTCTCGACGCCCCCCTCGATCGACCTCTCGCCACTGGTGATGTCGGTCCGCCCGGTCGCGATCGCCTGCGCGCTCGTCTGTGGCGGCCTCGGCATCGTGCTTCTCGTACGGCTCCGGACACAGGGGAGCTACCTCATCTTCAGCGCCGGGTTCTGCGCGTTCCTCTGGGCGTTCCTCGCCTGGGCGGCGCGGGGCAACACGCTCAACTTCGTCCAGATGCTCGCGGAGACCATGGTCGCCGCGACGCCGCTCGTCTACGGCTCGCTGTCGGGGATCCTCTGTGAGCGCTCGGGCGTCGTGAACATCGCGATCGAGGGCCAGTTCCTCGCCGGTGCGTTCCTCGGCGCCATGATCGGCAGCGCCACGGGGAACCTCTGGTTGGGCGTCGTCTCCGGGGCGGTCGCCGGCGCGCTCTTCGGGGCGCTCCTCGCCTTCTTGGCGCTCCGCTACGGGGCGGACCAGATCATCGTCGGGGTCGTCATCGTCGCTTTCTGCACGGGACTGACGAACTTCCTCACGGCCCAGGTCCTCACCCCGGACCAGACGACCCTGAACAGCCCCTCGACCTTCTCGCCGTTCGCGGTCCCCCTGCTCGACAAGATCCCCATCGCCGGACCGGTGCTTTTCGACCAGAACGTCTTTTTCTACGGCGCCTTCGCGCTCCTCGTACTCGTGCACGTGACGCTGTTCCACACGCGCTGGGGGCTGCGTGTGCGCGCGGTGGGTGAGCACCCCCGCGCCGCGCAGAGCGTCGGGATCCACGTGCTTTCGGTGCGCTACCGCAACGTCATCCTGGGCGGCGTGGTCGCCGGCATCGGCGGGGCGTCGTTCACGATCGGCTCGATCGGCGAGTTCTCCGCCCAGATGACCGCCGGCCTCGGCTACGTGGCGCTCGCCGCGATGATCTTCGGGCGCTGGCGGCCCTTCGGGGCGCTTGGTGCCGCGCTGCTCTTCGGCTTCGCGGTCTCGCTCCAGAGCTTCCTCGCGGTGTTGAGCGTCGGCATCCCCTCGCCGTTCCTGTCGATGGCGCCGTACGTGATCACGATCGCGGTCGTCTCCGGACTCGTCGGCCGGGTCAGGCCGCCGGCCGCCGACGGAGTCCCCTACAGTCTGGAGTAGGCGAGCGCGCCCGGCGGGCGGGCCCCGGGCGCCGCGACGACCCGGGCGGCGACGGCGACTGCGGCGGCCGCTGCGTCCTCCGGCCCCTCGCCCGCGAGCCGGCGCGCGAGGTACGTGCCCGTGAACGCGTCGCCGGCCCCGGTGGTGTCGGCGACCTCGGTCGTTGCGGCCGGGACGTGCCGCACGCGCCCGGTGGTTGCGACATAGACGCCGTCGGCGCCCGCGCTGACCGTCACCTCGGGGTAGACCTCGCTGAGCGCTGCGGCGGCCGCGGCCGGGTCACTTTGGGCCGTGAGCACGGCGGCCTCGTCGCTGTTCGCGCAGCACCAGGTCGCCGTGCGGGTCGCGGCGCAAAAGGCGGCGGCGCCGAAGGCGGCGAGAGGGGAAGCCGAACAGGGGTCGAGGGAGACGGTCATCTCCGCTGCTGCGGCGAGTGCGAGCGCGCGTTCGGCGGTCGGGCGGGTCCTCTCGTCATAGATCACGTACGCGGACAGATGCAGGTGCGCGCCCGGCGCGAAGAGCGCCACGGGGAGATGGTCGGGGCTGAGCAGGCGGTTCGCGCCGCGGTCGGTGAGCATCGAGCGCTCGCCCGAGCGCGTCACGATGGCGACGACCACACCGGTGGACACGCCGGGCACCCGGCTGAGGTGGGGGGTGACGCCGCCGCCGCTCAGGGCCCGCGTTGCGGCGTCGCCGAGGAGGTCGTTACCGACGGCGGCCACGAGGGTGACCTCGGCGCCGGCGGCCGCCAGCCAGACCGCCGTGTTCGCCGCCGAACCCCCCGGAAAGAGCGAGATCGCGGCCGGCGTGTCGCTCGCCGGCGCGACCGGGGCCGCGAGGCGGACGACGACGTCGGCCATCACGTCCCCGACGGCCACGATTCGCGCGGCGTTGGGCGTGCGCGCGGCGAGGGCGCCGGGGGGAAGCACGGACCAGAAAGTGTAGTGTGCGCCCGTGCGTGGCGGCATCCCGAGCGAGGCGGCCGGTGTCGACTGGGACGTGCTGCGCGCGGCGGCCGACGCGATCGCGGCGCGCGCGTACGCGCCCTATTCGGGCCTGCGGGTCGGGGCCGCCGGTCTCACCGAGCGCGGCGAGTTGCTGAGCGCCTGCAACGTCGAGAACGCGTCCTTCGGCCTCAGCCTCTGCGCGGAGTGCGGGCTCGTCTCCGCACTGGTGTCCTCGGGCGGTGGCCGGCTCGTCGCCGTCGCCGTGACCGCCGGCGACGGCCGACCGCTGTCACCCTGCGGGCGCTGCCGCCAGCTGCTCGCCGAGCACGGGGGTCCCGACCTGCTCGTCGACGCCGGGCCGCAGCTGCCGCCCCGTCGACTCGGGGAGCTCCTGCCGCTCGCCTTCGGCGCCGAGGACTTCGCACGGCGCTCACCGTCGTGAGCCCGGCGGCGCCCTTCGACGCCGTCGAGCTCATCTGCCGAAAGCGCGACGGGGGTGAGCTCTCCGACCAGGCGATCTCCTGGCTCATCGAGGGCTACCTCGCCGGCGCCGTTGCCGACGAGCAGGTCGCGGCGCTGCTGATGGCGATCGTGTGGCGGGGCCTGTGCCACCGGGAGCTCGAAGCCTGGACGCGCGCGATCGTCGCCTCAGGGGAGCGTCTCGATCTCGGTGGGCTGGGACGCCCGACCGTGGACAAGCACTCGACGGGCGGCGTCGGGGACAAGGTCTCTCTCGTCCTCGTCCCCCTCCTCGCCGCGTGCGGCGCGGCCGTTCCCCAGTTGAGCGGGCGCGGGCTCGGCCACACCGGCGGGACGCTCGACAAGCTCGAGTCGATTCCGGGGTGGCGGGCGAACCTCACCAACGACGAGATCCGCGCCCAGCTCGCCTCGGTCGGCGCCGTGATCTGTGCCGCCGGCGCGGGGCTCGCGCCGGCCGACCGCAAGCTCTACGCGCTGCGCGACGTGACCGGCACGGTCGAGTCGATCCCGCTCATCGCGGGCTCGATCATGGCGAAGAAGATCGCCGAGGGGACCGACGCGCTGGTCCTCGACGTGAAGACGGGAACGGGCGCGTTCATGGCGGCCCGCGACGACGCCGTCGCGCTCGCCCGCACGATGGTGGGACTCGGCCGCGCGCACGGGCTGTCGGTCTCCGCGCTCGTCACCGCCATGGACGCCCCGCTCGGGCGCGCGGTGGGCAACGCACTCGAGGTCGCGGAGGCCGTCGAGACGCTGTCGGGACGGGGACCCGCCGACCTCGTCGAGGTGACGCTCGCGCTCTCCCGCGAGATGTGCGCCCTCGCCGGGCTGTCGGCCGACCCCGCACGGGCGCTCGAGGACGGCTCGGCCCTCGCCCGGTGGCGGGAGATGATCGCCGCACAGGGTGGTGACCCGGACGCACCGCTCGCGCGGGCCCCGCACGTCGCACCCGTGCGGGCCGGACGCTCGGGGGTGCTCGCGCGCCTCGATGCTCGCGGCGTCGGCGTCGCGGCGTGGCGCCTCGGGGCGGGCCGGGCCCGCAAGGAGGATCCGGTCTCGGCCCCAGCGGGCGTGGTCTGCCTGCGCAAGCCCGGTGAGGCCGTGGCCGCCGGCGACGTCGTCCTCGAGCTGCACACCGAGGACGTGACCCGCCTTCCCCGTGCCCTCGCGGCGCTCGAGGGGGCGATCGAGATCACCGACGCGCCACCGCAGGCCGCGCCCCTGGTGCTCGAGCGCATCGACTGAACCTGCTTGCGCCTCGCGTCTTTGTCGCGTAGGAGAGGGTGATGCAGGACGCGTCGCCGAGCCTCGATCAGATCCGCCGGGCACCGAAGGTCCTGCTCCACGACCATCTCGACGGGGGCCTGCGCCCCGAGACGGTCGTGGAGCTCGCCGTGGAGCAGGGCTATCGGGGGCTGCCGAGCCTCGACGCCGCCGAGCTCGCCGCGTGGTTCGTCGCCGACACGCCCCGACGGGACCTCGTGCGCTACCTCGAGGGCTTCACGCACACCGTCGCGCTGATGCAGCACACCACGGCGCTCCGGCGCGTGGCCGCCGAGTGCGTCGAGGACCTCGCGACCGACGGCGTCGTCTACGCGGAGGTGCGCTTCGCGCCCGAGCTGCACACCGAGCGCGGGCTCGATCTCGACGAGATCGTCGAGGCGGTTCTCGCGGGCTTCGCGGACGGGATGGCCACGGCGGCGACCAAGGGCCGACTTATCGTCGTCAGGGCGCTGCTCACGGCGATGCGGACCGCCGCGCGCTCGCTCGAGATCGCCGAGCTCGCCGTGCGCCACCGCGACGTCGGGGTCGCGGGATTCGACGTCGCCGGTCCGGAGGCCGGCTACCCTCCGACCCGCCATCTCGACGCCTTCCAGCACGTCCAGCGCGAGAACTTCCACGCCACCCTGCACGCCGGTGAGGCGTTCGGCCTGCCCTCGATCTGGCAGGCGCTGCAGTGGTGCAACGCGGAGCGCCTCGGTCACGGTGTTCGCCTGATCGACGACGTGACGGTGCACGAGGACGGCACGGTGAGCCTTGGCCGCCTCGCCGCCTACGTGCGCGACCGGCGTATCCCCCTCGAGCTCTGCCCGACCTCGAACGTCCACACCGGCGTCGCGGCGAGTCTCGACCAGCATCCGATCGCGCTCTTCCGCCGCCTGAACTTCCGCACGACCATCAACACCGACAACCGCCTCATGAGCGGGGTGACGCTCTCTTCGGAGATGGCGCGCTGCGCCGAGGCGTTCGGGTGGGGCTGGAGCGATCTGCGCTGGCTGTCGATCAATGCGATGAAGAGCGCGTTCTACCCCTTCGACGACCGCCTGGCGCTCATCAACGGCGTCATCAAGCCCGGATACGAGGCCCTCGAGGCCGAGTCGGCCTTCCGCGTGTCGCGGCACCTGCCGGCCCCTCGGGGGACGGCGGCGGCCGACGGGTAGGGTGAGGCCGATGCCCCCGACGCAAGGTGGCGGTGCGTTCCGCCTCGCTGAGGTCGCCGCCGACGCGCTCGTGGCGCAACTCGGCCGCGCGCCCGAGGTCGCCGTCGTCCTGGGCTCGGGCTGGCACGAAGCGGCCGCCGCGCTCGGGACGCCGGTCGCAAGCGTCGAGGCGGCCACGCTCCCCGGCTTCGCGGCACCGAGCGTCGCCGGCCACGGCAACCGCCTCCTCCTGGTCGAGGTCGGAGCCCGCCCGACGCTCGTCGCGCTCGGGCGGGTCCACCTCTACGAGGGCCGGAGTATCGAGGAGGTCGTGCATGCGGTGCGCGCCGCCGTGGTCGCCGGGGCGCGGCGCGTCGTGCTCACCAATGCGGCGGGCGGGCTCGACCCGGCGTACGCGCCCGGCCAGGCGGTGCTGATCCGCGATCACCTCAATCTGACGGGCCGCTCGCCGCTCGGGGGTGACGCGCCCCCCGAGGGCTATGCGTCGCGCTTTGTCGACCTCTCCGACCTCTACTCGCGGCGTCTGCGGGGGCTCGCGCGCGGCGTCGAGCCGTCGCTCACCGAGGGCGTCTACGCCGCGCTCGCCGGCCCGCACTACGAGACGCCAGCGGAGGTCGCGATGCTGCGCCAGTTCGGCGCCTCGCTCGTCGGGATGTCGACCGCCCTCGAGGCGATCGCCGCGCACCACCTCGGGGCCGAGGTGCTCGGCCTGTCGTGCGTGACCAACCTCGCCGCCGGCGTCTCGGCGGCGCCCCTCGACCACGCGGAGGTCCTGGCCGCGGGCGCGGCGGCGGCGCCCGCGCTCGGGAGCCTGCTCCGGCGGCTCGTGCCAGCGCTGTGAGCAGGACGGCGGTGAGCGTGGCGGAGGATCTGCGACGTCGCGCCGCGGACTGGATCGCCGCCGACCCCGACCCTGCGACCCGTGCGGAGCTCGGGGCGCTCCTCGAGGCCGGCGACGAGGCCGCGCTGCACGAGCGCTTCGACCGGCCGCTGCGCTTCGGCACGGCAGGCTTGCGCGCCCGGCTCGGTGCCGGTCCGGCGCGCATGAACCGCGCGGTCGTCAGGCGCACGACCGCCGGTCTGTGTCGGGTCATCGCGGCGCGAGGACCCGGAGCCGCGACCCGGGGGCTTGTCGTCGGCCACGACGCGCGCCACGGCTCGGCCGCCTTCGCCGCCGACGTCGCCGAGGTCGCCGCCGCGCTCTCGGTGCGCGTGCGCCTGCTCGCGACGGCGCTTCCGACCCCGCTGTGCGCGTTCGCGCTCCGCCACTTCGGCGCCGAGGCCGCCGTCGTCGTGACCGCGAGCCACAACCCCGCCCAGGACAACGGCTACAAGGTCTACGCGGCGGACGGCGCGCAGGTGATCCCTCCCGAGGACGAGGCGATCTCGCGTGCGGCCGAGGCCGCGGCACCGCCCCCGGCGGGGCCGGCGTGCGGGGTGGAGGTGGTCGACGAGCAGGCCCTCATCCGCGCGTACACCGACCGCTGCCTCGCGCTGGTGCAGCCCGGGGGGCCGCGCGACCTGTCGGTCGTCTACACCCCGCTGCACGGCGTCGGCGGGGCCGTTTTCCCCGGCCTGCTCGCCGCTGCCGGCTTCCCCGCGCCCGCGGTCGTCGCGGCGCAGGCGACACCCGATCCCGACTTCCCGACTGTCGCGTTCCCCAACCCCGAGGAGCCCGGCGCGCTGGACCTCGCGCTCGCGCTCGGCGAGGCGCGCGGCGCGGACATCGTGCTCGCCAACGACCCTGACGCCGACCGCCTCGCGCTCGCCGTGCGCGACGGCAGAACCGGCGGGCTCGTGGTTCTGAGCGGCGACCAGCTCGGCGTCCTGCTCGCCGAGCACGTGCTCGCCCGGACCTCCGGGCCGGATCGCCTCGTCGCGACGACGATCGTCAGCTCCTCGCTGCTGGGCGCGCTCGCGGCGGAAGCCGGGGTCGCCTACGTCGAGACGCTGACCGGATTCAAGTGGATCGTGCGCGCGGCGCAGCGGCGACCCGGTCACCGCCTCGTCTTCGGCTACGAGGAGGCGCTCGGCTTCTGCATCGGTGACGCCGTGGCCGACAAGGACGGGCTGAGCGCGGCACTGGTCGCCGCGGAGATGGCGGCAGAGGCCAAGGCGGCCGGCGCCTCGCTGCTCGACCGGCTCGACGCGCTCGAGGCGCGCCTCGGGGTCCATCTGACGAGTCAGCTGTCGCTGCGGCGCGAGGTTGGGCGCGCGGCCGACGAGATGGCCGGCATCCTCGACGCGTGGCGCGTCGCACCGCCGAGCGCACTGGGTGGTGACGCCGTGACCGAGGTGCGTGACCTGCGGGCGGGCGGGAGCGAGCTGCCGCCGACCGACGCCCTGGTGCTGCGGCTCGGCGAGAACGGCCGCGTCACGCTGCGGCCGAGCGGGACCGAGGCGAAGGTCAAGTTCTACTTCGAGGCGACGACGCCGCCACCCGGCCCAGGCGGACTCTTGGCCGCGCGCAGCGCGGCGCGGACGCGCCTGCGGTCCTGGGAGGCGGCGGTCGCGGCCCGGAGTGCGTCGTGAGTCCCGCCGCACGGCCCCCGTTGCGCCTCGGCGAGGAGGTGGCCGAGGCGCGCGCCGCAAGGCGTCCCCTCGTCGCGCTCGAGTCGACGATCATCGCCCACGGCCTTCCGCGGCCACGGAACCTCGCGGTCGCACGCGAGCTCGAGAAGATCGTGCGCGACCACGGCGCGGTCCCCGCGACGGTCGCCGTGCTCGACGGCTCCTGCGTGGTCGGCCTCGGCGACGCCGAGCTCGAGCGCGTGGCAGAGGACCTGTCGCTACGCAAGCTCGGGCGCCGCGACCTCGCGCTCGCGGTGGCCCAGGGCGCGAGCGGCGCGACGACGGTCTCGGCGACCGCCAGCCTCGCCGCGCTCGCGGGCATCAGGGTCTTTGCCACCGGCGGGCTCGGCGGCGTGCACCGCGGCTTCGCCGAGCACCTCGACGAGTCGGCGGACCTCGACGCACTGAGCCGCACGACCATCACGGTCGTCTCGGCGGGGGTGAAGTCGATCCTGGACGTCCCGGGCACCCTCCAGCGCCTCGAGACACTGAACGTCGCCGTGGTCGGGTACGGGACGCGGGACTTCCCCGGCTTCTACCTCACGCGTTCGGGCGAGCACATCGACTGGACGGTCGAGACGCCGGCCCAGGTGGCCGCGATCATGCGCCAGCAGGACGCGCTCGGTCTTGGCGGCGCGCTCGTCGTCGCCAATCCGGTCGGTGAGGCCGAGCAGCTCGACCCCGTCGTCCACGACCAGGTGCTTGCCAGCGCGCTGGACGAAGCGGACCGCCAGAAGATCACCGGAGCCAAGATCACACCCTTTTTGCTCGCAGAGATGGTGCGGGCGACCCGCGGCGCCTCCCTCGAGGCGAACCTGGCGGCGGTGCGCAGCAACGTCCGCCTCGGCGCGGAGATCGCCCGCGCGTACCACGCCTGACGGGGGCCTCGGCTGCGCCCCACAGCTTTGGGGCCCTTGCGAGGCGCGGCGCAGAGAGGGACCTCACGTAATCTCGCGCAATGGCCGGGTCGACCGAGTCCGTCAACGAGCGCACCCGCGACCTCGACCTCCGCCCGACCGAGGCGATCGTCGCTGCGCTGCTCGACGAGGAGCGTCGGGTGCCCGACGCGGTCGCGGCGGTCGCGGGCCAGATCGCCCGGGCCGTCGAGGCCGTCGTCTCCAGCCTTCGTGGCGGCGGTTGCCTGCACAGCTTCGGTGCGGGCACCTCGGGCCGCCTCGCCGCACTCGACGCGTCGGAGCTCGCTCCGACCTTCGGCCTTTCCGACGGGTCCGTCGTCGTCCACCTCGCCGGCGACGGCGCCCCCGACGCCCGTGGCCGCGAGGCCGCGGAGGACGACGAGGCTGCCGGGCGCGCGGCCGCGGGCGTGCTTCGCCCGCTCGACGTCGCGCTCGGCGTATCCGCGAGCGGCGCGACGCCCTACGTGCGCGGCGCTTTGGTGGCGGCACAGCGCGCCCGTGTCACGACCATTCTCGTGAGCTGCTCGCCTGACTGCCCGCTCGGACGCGAGGTCGACGTCCACGTCGCGCCGGACACCGGAGCGGAGGTGCTCGCCGGGTCGACGCGCCTCAAGGCGGGGACGGCGACCAAGCTCGTCTTGAACGCCATCTCGACGACGGCCATGATCCGGCTCGGCCGGACCTACGGCAACCTCATGGTCGGGCTCGACCCGACGAACGCGAAGCTGCAGGGACGGGCGCGGCGCATCCTCCGCGAGGCGGCGGGCCTCGGCGAGGAGGAGGCCCGGGAGCTGCTCGCCGCGGCCAGCGGCGAGGTGCCGACGGCGCTGGTGATGGCCCTCGCCGGTGTCGGTGCGGGCCGGGCGCGCGCCGCTCTGGCCGACGGTGACGGGTCGGTGCGCCGCGCCCTCACCCGTCTCCCGGCGCGCTGACCGGTCCCTGCGCCCGGTGACGGCGCGGGCCCGGCGCGCCGGCTGGTGGCTCGGGCGCCTGCGCCCCTCAGTCGCGCGCGCGGTCGTTGAGCCAGGCGCCGCCGATCATCACGGCGCGCCGCTCGAGCTCGCGGCTGCACGCGACGAGATCGGCGCGCGCTCCGGGCACGAGCGTCCCGGATTGCGGCCCGCCGGCCAGGCGTCCCGGCGTCACCGCCGCGAGCCCGACGGCCCGCGCGAGGGGGAGCCCCGCCTGACGGCGGGCGAAGGCGAGGCCGTCGAAGGCCGTGATGGTGCTACCGGCAAGGGAGCCGCCCCCGACGAGGTGGGCGCTTCCGCCGGAGACCTCGACGTCCAGGCCACCGAGGCGGTAACGCCCCTCGGGCATGCCGGCCGCGGAGATGGCGTCGGTGACGAGGAAGGTCCGGTCGCTTCCGAGACAGCGCGTGGTCGCCTCGAGGATCGCCGGATGGAGGTGATGGCCGTCGGCGATGAGCTCGCAGCGCACTCCCGCGTCGTTCGCGAGCGCGACGACGGGTCCGGGGTCGCGGTGGTGCAGGGGGCGCATGCCGTTGTAGAGGTGCGTGGCGACCGAGGCCCCGGCGTCGATGGCGGCGCGTGTCTGCTCGTAGGTCGCGTCGGTGTGCCCCACGGCGGCGAGCGCGCCCGCGGCGACGACGTCGCCGACCAGCTCGAGCGCGCCGGGCAGCTCCGGGGCGAGCGTCACCATGCGCACCGTCCCCTCGCCCGCCTCGAGGAGGCGGGCGAGCACGCGGCGGTCCGGGGCGAGGAGGTGGGCGGGATTCTGCGCCCCGCAGCGCCGTGCCGAGAGGAAGGGGCCCTCGAGATGGACGCCGGCGATCAGGCCGTCGGCGACCAGCTCGCGCAGCATCGCCAGCGAGGCGACGAGCTCCTCCACCGGCGCGGTGACCAGGCTCGCCCACAGCGTCGTCGTGCCGGCGCGGCGGTGGAACTCGGCCGCGCGGCGCGCGCTGTCGGGCTGCGCATCGGAGAAGGAGCCGCCGCCGCCACCGTGGCAGTGCAGATCGACCAGGCCGGGGAGGACGAGCCCGTCCACCTCCTCCAGCAGCTCGCCGGGCGCGGGCGCCGGCACACCGGCGCCGAGGCCGGCGATCAGCTCGCCCTCGATTCGCACCCAGCCCGGGTCGAGCAGGCCGCCGGGCGCAAGAACCGCGCCGCGCAGCAGACGCCGGACGCGGGTCATCGCGGATCACCCGTCTGGCGCTCCGGCGGGGCGCCGGGTGCCTCGGGTGGGCCTTCGGCGCGCGCACGCAGCGCCGCACCGAGGCACGCCGCCTGATCGCCGAGGGCCGCGACGGCGAGGCGGGGCCGGGGCAACCAGCCGAGCCGGGCTGCGATCTCGCTCTCGAGCGGCGAGAGGAGCGCGTCGCCGGCGTGCGCGAGACCACCGCCGACGACGATGAGGTCGACGTCGAGGAGCGCCTGCGCGTGCGCGAGAGTGGCGCCGAGGGCGGCGACCGCCGTCTGCCAGACCTCGAGCGCGACGCGCTCGCCCGCCGACGCGCGTGCGAGCACCGCCGCGGCATCGACGTCGCCGCCGGCGCGCTCGGCGTAGCGGCGGGCGATCGCCGCCGCGGAGGCGACCGCCTCGAGGCACCCGCGCCTTCCGCAGCCACAGGGCGGGCCGGACTCGTCGAGCGCGACGTGGCCGACCTCGCCGGCGGTGCCGTGCCGACCGCGGCGCACGTGGCCGTCGAGGACGACCGCCGCCGCGACCCCGGTGCCGACCGGCACGTAGAGGAAGTCGGCGACACCCCGAGCTGCGCCGAGCACCCCCTCACCGAGCGCGCCGAGGCGCACGTCGTGGCCGATCGAGACCGAAATGCCGAGCCGCTCGGAGAGCTCGCCGCCGAGGTCGAGGTCCCGCCAGCCGAGATTCGCGGAGTACCGGGCGACACCGGCGGCCTCGTCGACGACCCCGGGGACCGCGACCCCGAGGGCAGTGAGCCGCTCCCCGGCGCCCGCGGCCTTGGCCGCCAGCTGACCGGCGAGTGCCCCGATGCGGTCGACGTGGGCGGCGGGGCCGCCTGCGCCGGCAGTCTCGTTCCGGCGCGTCAGGGCGATTTCCCCCGAGGACAGCACGAGGACCGACTTGGTGAAGGTGCCGCCCACGTCGATCCCCGCCACGGCGCCGCTCCCCGCGAGCGGTCGCTCGCTGCGTGGCGCGATCGACCAGCTTCCCGGCTTCTTGGCCGATTCGACCACCGACTCGTCGATCCGTACCCTCAGTCGTCGAGGACGACCGAGAAGCTGAGGTGCCGGGGGTGATCCGGATCAAGCCCCCGCGCCTCGGCGAGTGCCAGCGCGAGGCGGTGGATCCGGACCAGCTCGGCGAGCGGATCGAGCGAGGCGTCCACGAATATCGCCCCCGTCGCGGTCACCTCCGCGCCCAGGCCCTCGGGAGCTCGATCAAGTGACCAGACCAGCGTCCCCGCATCGACCACGCTGATCGGCCCGTGACGCAGCTCCATCGCCGGGTAGGACTCCGTCCAGCAGAGCGCGCTCTCCCGGAGCTTGAGCGCGGCCTCCCCGGCGAGGCCGACGACCCAGCCGGTCCCAAGAAAGGTGAACCGCTGCGCTCGCATCCAGTCCTCATCGAGGGGCGCCTCCAGTGCCGCCCGTCCGTCGGCCACCGCGCCGGCGAGATCCTCGCCGAGATGCGCCCGGAGCAGGGCGAGGACGCTCGTGGCGAAGCGGGTCTGCACCACCGAGCGCTCGTGCGCGAAGTCGAGGACGATGGTGTGCTCGACCGCCTCGGCAAGTGGCGACCGGGGCTCAGCGGTGAGCGCCACCGCCGGGGTGCCCTCAGGCAGGCTCCGGGCGACCGCGAGCACCTCGCTCGTGGTGCCCGAGCGCGAGATGAGCAGCACGCGGTCGTAGGCGCGCCGCCAGCGGACCTCCGAGGCCGGGAAGGCGTCGGTGAAGCCCCCGCCGCGTCCCTCCCGAAGGACGGCGTAGGAGGACGCCACGTTGTACGACGTGCCGCAGCCCACGACCGCGACGCGCTCGCCGGTCCGGGGCAGCTGCGCGCCGACGGCGCGCGCGCGGTCGGCAGCGGCCAGCCAACAGGCAGGCTCGGTCGCGATCTCTTCGGCGATATGGGACACGGGACGGCATCCCTTCACTCGATCCGGCGCGCCGCAATGCCACGGCCGCCCGCACGTCCGTCGGGCCTCGCGCTCTTGCGGCAGCGAAAGGCGCAAAGCGCCGCCTCGCTATGGGAACTCCACGCGGCTTGACACTGTAGGCGCGCGGTCTTAGCCTTGCAATCAGTGGTCCATACCACTTCGCAGCGCGAGGCCGGCCGTTCGGAGCCGCATCCGCCGCGGGACAAGGGAGGGGAAGCGTGAGAAGAGCACCTCGCATCGCCGCGGGCATCGGCCTGCTCGGCGCCGTCGGTCTCGCCACGGCGGGGACGGCGGTCGCCAGCGGACGGGCCTCGGGGCCGAGCGGCAGCATCAATGTCGTGATGGCGCAGTACAGCAGCAAGACGACCCCGTACTGGAAGGACCTCGTCTCTCGTTTCGAGAAGCAGGACCCCCAGATCCACGTCAATCTGCGTGTCATCGACTGGAACACGCTGCTCCAGCAGGTCCCGACGATGATCCAGACGCACTCGTACCCGGACATCTTGAACTTCAACAACTACGCGACCTATGCGAAGGCGGGCCTTCTCTTCCCAGCGTCGGACGTGCTCTCGCCCGCGGTGCGCGCGGACTTCATCAAGTCGTTCGTGAAGAGCGACAGCATCGGCGGTGTCCAGTACGGCATCCCGTGGATCGCCAGTGTGCGCGGCCTCGGCTACAACAAGGCGGCCTTTGCCAAGGCCGGCATCGCGAAGCCGCCGCAGACGTGGGCACAGTTCGTGACCGACGCGAAGAAGGCGACCAAGGCCGGCTACATCGGCTACTGCCTGCCGCTCGGCTCGGAGGAGGCCCAGGCCGAGTTCTCGCTGTGGGCCTGGTCAAACGGCGGCGGTTGGGTGAACTCGGCGGGGAAGTTCACCATCAACAGCCCGAAGAACATCCAGGCGCTCAACTTCCTCGCGAAGCTCGCGAACGTCGACAAGGTGACCGAGCCCAACCCGGGATCGACCGACCGGACGAGCGGATGCTGGGCGGACTTCGCGACCGGCAAGGTGGCGATGACCGAGATCATGCCGCTCGGTACCTTCCAGACCTCCTTCATGGCCAAGTCGAAGGTCAACTGGGCCTCGGCGCCGTGGCCTCGCGCCAACCTCAGCATTCCGAAGTTCACGCTCGGCGTGCAGGATGTCCTGATGGCCTTTAAGCGGACGGGCAACGCGCCGCTCGACAAGGCCTTCCTCGACTTCGTCTACCAGAAGTCGAACTACCTGAACTTCGTGCAGCGTGAAGGCTTCCTGCCGGCGACCGCGTCGGCGAGCGCGGCGCTGGCGCACAACCCGGTCGACGCGACGGGCATCGCGCTGCTGCCCTCGGCGAAGTTCTACCCGCTGACCAATCCGAAGTGGAACCAGATCCAGGCGGCGGTCCAGAGCCAGATCGGAACGGCGATGACGCCGGGGACGAGCCCGGCATCGGTGCTCAACTCGCTCCAGCAGGTCGCGACCTCCGGACGCTGACACAGATCCCCCACACCGGAGGCCGGGCCGTGCGAGCGGCCCGGCCTCCGGCCGTCCCGCGAGGAGCGAGGTGAGCATGTCCCTGGCACCACCACAGCGGCCGGTGCGAGGTGTGCGCGAGCGCTCGGGAGTGCCATGTCGGTGACCACCGCCTCTTCCACCGCCCCGGCGGTCAGCGGCGGGCGGTCCCGCACCACCGGTCCGCCACGCCCGCGCCGCCACGCCCGCCGCTTGGTGCCCCTGGTGTGGATCGGACCGACCGTGGCGCTGATCGCCGCCGTCGTCGTCTATCCCGCCATCGAGATGGTCATCACCTCGCTGCACCGGATCAGCTCGATCGGCCTCGATCAGGGCTTCACGGGACTTGGGAACTTCCGCAACCTGTTCTCCGAGCCCGCGCTCGGACACGTCGTGGTCAACACGGTGCTGTGGGTCGTCCTCGTGGTCGGCTGCACCGTGCTCCTCTCACTGCCGCTCGCCCAGTTCCTCAATAAGCGCTTCGCCGGACGCCGCGTCGTGCGCTGGGCGCTGATCGTCCCCTGGGCGGCCTCCCTCGTGATGACCGCCACGCTTTGGCGCTACATCTACGAGGGTTCCTACGGGATGCTGAACCGCGTCCTTTTGGACCTGCACCTCATCTCGGCACCCGTCTACTGGTACCAGAACCCCGCGACCGCCTTCTGGTGCCTCATCGTGGTCGGGGTCATCGTCTCGATCCCCTTCACGACCTACGTGCTCTTGGCCGGGCTGCAGGCGATCCCGCCGGAGCTCGACGACGCGACGCGGGTGGACGGGTGCAGCGCCTGGCAGGCCTACCGTTTCGTCACCTTCCCGCTGCTTCGCACCTCGCTCACGGTCGCGATCGTGCTGAACACGATCTACGTCTTCAACTCCTTCCCCATCATCTGGGTCATCACGGGCAAGATCCCCGGGGACGCCACCGACACGACGATCACCTTCATGTACAAGATCGCCTTCACCTACCGCCTCGACGCCGGCGAGGCGGCGGCACTCGGTGTGCTGAACGTGGCCGTGCTGATGGCGCTCGTCGGAGTCTACGTGCGCCACGTGCGGCGCAGTGAGTCCGACGCCGCAGCGGTCCCATCCGCGCCGGGTGCCCGCCGGTCCGCCTTTGCGGCGGCCCGCCGGGGGGTCGCAACGGTCCTGGCCGGCCTCGCTTCGGGGCTCGAGGCGGTCCTTGCGCGCCTCGCGGCGGGTGTCGCGCTCCCGCTGCGACGGCCTGCCGCGGTGCTGGCTACGGGCTGGCGGCGCGGGCGGGCGGTGGGGCTGCCCGTCATCGGTGCGCTCGTCGCAGCGTTCTTCCTCGCGCCCTACGCGGTGATGTTCCTCTCCTCGATCAAGTCGAACCTCGACCTTTTCCACTCGCCGGCGCTGTACCTGCCCACGCACCCGGAGTGGGGCAACTTCGCCAGCGTCTGGAGCCAGATCCCCCTCGCCTCCTACCTGGTGAACAGCCTGATCATCGCTGGCGGATCGACGTTGCTCGTCCTCGGCGTCGCGCTGCCGGCGGCGTATTACACGGCGCGGCACCGTTTCCGCGGTCGCCAGGCCTTCCTCTACGCCATCCTCGTCACCCAGATGTTCGCGCCGGTGGCGCTCGTCGTCGGGATCTTCCGGGAGGTCTCGAGCGTCAACGGGATGAACAGCTACTGGGCGCTGATCCTGATCGACGCCGGGTTCAACCTCGCCTTCGCCGTGTGGATCATGAACGGGTACCTCGCGAGCATCCCCGTCGACATCGAGGACGCTGCGCTCGTGGACGGGGCGACGCCTTTCCAGACGATGACACGCGTGGTGCTCCCCCTCGCCAAGCCGGCGATCGTCACGGCGGTGATCTTCACCTTCATCCAGGTGTGGAACGAGTTCGTCGTCGCCGAGACCGTCTTCAACAACCCGACGACCAACCGCGAGACGCTGACGGTCGGGATCAACGCGTTCGTCGGCCTCTACCAGACGCAGTACAACTACCTGTTCGTGGCGTCGCTCATCGGCATCGTTCCCGTCGTCGTCCTGTTCGCGACGATCGAGCGCTATCTCGTCGGGGGGCTCACCGCCGGCAGTATCAAGTAGCAGCAAAGGAGCCACCCGGTAGGACCGCTCCGCGGTCCCGTGATCCCGGGCGGAGGCGCAGCGTGGTGGCGAGCCGGCGTGATTCGAGATGGCGCCCCGGCATGCACGCGTCAGCGCCGTTCGCCGCGGCGCCCTCGGGCAGGCAAGACGACCATCTCGGCACCAGGATGGTCGGCGCCCTCCGCCCCCTTGGGCCGCTGCAGCCAGGCGACGAACTTGTAGCGGTCGCCGCGGTAGACGCTGCGCGCCCACTCGACCGGCATCCCGTCGCTGTCGAAGGAGTGCCGCGAGAGCATCAGCATGGGCAGCCCGACGTCGGTCTCGAGGAGCTCAGCCTCCTCGGGACGGGCGAGGACCGTCTCGATCGTCTCCTCGGCGGCCGCCAGGTGCACGCCGTAGACGTCGGCGAGCGCCGCATAGAGCGAGCCGAGGCGAGCCAGGTTCTGGCGGAGCCGAGGGAAGCGGGCCGCCGAAAGGTGGGTCGTCTCGATCGCGCGGGGCTCACCGTCGGCGATGCGCAGGCGCCTGATCCTCACGACGCGCCCGCCGACGGTGATCGACAGGCGCTTGGCGAGGAAGTCGTCGGCGCTCAGCTGGGCCACCTCGAGCACGCGCGAGCTCGGCTCGATGCCCATCGAGCGCATGTCCTCGGTGTAGCTCGTGAGCTGCAGGGCCTGGGTGAGCTTCGGCGGCGCGACATAGGTGCCACTGCCGTGGACGCGCTGCAGGCGTCCCTCGACGACGAGTTCCTGGAAGGCCTGGCGCACCGTCGTACGCGAGGTCCCGAACTTCGCCGCGAGCAGGCGTTCGGAGGCGAGCGACTCCCCCGGCGCGAGCGACTCGAGCTGCTTCAACAGCTCCTGCTTCAGCCGGTAGTACTTCGGGACGCGCGAAGCGTCGGCCAGGCGCTCCTCGGCGGTCGCCGGCGCGCCCGGTGCCGCTCCCGACGGCGGGCGCGCGCTCATCGCCTTCCCGCCCCTGCGGCGGGCGCGCCGCCGCAGGGGCGGGGAACGCTCACGGGCAAGGGGAGGGCGCGCGCCGGAGAGGCGGCCCAGTCCGCGACCGGGCGAGCGGTGGCTGCGCCGCGACCGGGCGAGACGGCTCGGCGTCCGACGTCGCGGGTGCGGTGGCTGTGCTGCGCGGTGAACACGTGGGCGCAAAGGTACCGGTTCCCGGCCCGGGGGAACGAGAGCCCCGTCCGGGCGCCGGTCCCGCGCTCGGCGTCCGGCGGCACTCCCGGCTCGTTCGTGCCGAGGATGGCGAAGCGCGGCGCGACCGCGCCGCGCGTGCCCTCGGCCGGGCCATCTCCGACGAGGCCGGAGTGCGTCGAGATCATCGCCGGCACGCCCGGCAACGCGACGGCGCCGTCCGGGGCGCGACGGTGCACGCCGGCCGTCGGGCGCAAAGGCGCGCCGCCCTTTGCGTCACCGCGCGCCCCGTTCCCCGGGCGTCGCGATGCTTGCGGTCCGCGCCGGCCCGGGAGGCGGGGCGATCCGGCGTCAGCGGGCCGCGGCACGGCTCCGACCGCCCTCTCCTCCAACGGGCGCCCACGCGACCGGCGTCGGCCGCGCGCACATCGCGCCGTGCCAGCGGCCCGTTCACGACGACGGGTTGGACGCCGGCGGGCACCTGACGTCGGAGACCGGCAAGGACGCGATCCGAGCTGGCGCCGCTGTGGTCGCCCAAGTGGTATGGACCACATGGGCACAGTAGTCCCGCCGATCTTGACGCGTCAACGGTCTAGACCACTTAGGCTCCGGCGCTTGCTCGGCGGCCCGGGCGCAGGCGAGGCCGGGAGGTTGGCGCCGCCCGCCTCGGCGCCGGCGATGGGCTGCGGGCGCGCTCTTGGCGCTGCGACCGGAGACTGTGCACGGCTCCGAGTGTCAGCCGGGCGCCGGGAACCGGTGCCCGGCTCGGATCTCCCCCAGTGGCGCGTGACGGGGGCGCTAGTGGCCCTGCCGATAAATACATCGGTGTAACTTTCTGGCAGCGATCGTAGAGAGCCAGGAGGTGTGCCGGTGCCTCGCTCGTCGCCGTTCATCGTGGTGCTGTCCGACGGTGATCGGGCAGTTCTCGAACAGCGAGCCTCCTCTGGTGTCGCCGCTCATCGTGACGTCGTGCGGGCGCGCATCGTGCTGCTCGCCGCTGACGGCCTTGCCAATGTGGAGATCGCCCGGCGAGTGAGAGTCTGCGTCGACGTCGTCTCCAAGTGGCGCAAGCGCTTCTTTGAGGAGGGACGTGCCGGTCTCAGCGATCGCAAGCGTTCGGGCCGCCTGCGGCGCTTCTCCGGTGAGATCGTCGCCCACGTGAAGGCAATGGCCTGCGAGCCGCCCGAGCGACGCGAGGTGCCCCTTGTGCGCTGGAGCTCCCACGAGCTCGCCGCTCAGGTGGTCACCGAGGGACTGGTCGAGGCGATCTCCTCTTCGACCATTCGCCGCTGGCTGCACGCGGCGGCGATCAAACCCTGGCGCTACCGCTCTTGGATCTTCCCCCGCGATCCGCTCTTCTCCGAGAAGGCCGCTCAGGTTCTCGACCTCTACGAGCGCCTCTTCGACGGGCGCCCGCTCGAGGAGGACGAGTACGTCATCTCCGCCGATGAGAAGTCCCAGCTGCAGGCGCTCTCGCGCCGCCACCGCGATCTCGAGACCGCCCCGGGACGCCTGCGCCGCGTCGAGTTCGAGTATCGCCGGGGCGGCACGCTCTGCTACCTCGGCGCCTACGACGTGCATCGCGCCATGCTCTTTGGCGAGGTGGCCGACAAGACCGGCATCGCACCGTTCATGGCCCTCGTGCACAAGGTGATGTCGCAAGAGCCCTACAAGAGCGCCCGGCGCGTCTTCTTCGTCGTCGACAACGGCTCCTCGCACAACGGGCAGCGCTCGATCGATCGCATGGAGGCGGCCTTGCCGAACGCGCGCTTGATCCACCTTCCGATCCACGCCTCGTGGCTGAACCAGATCGAGGTCGTCTTCTCGATCATCCAGCGCAAGGTCGTCCGCTTGGGCGACTTCTCGGACCTGGTGGCCCTCGCTGAGCGCCTCGAGGCCTTCGAGAAGCACGACAACGCGACCGCCACGCCCTTTGACTGGCGCTTCTCGACCAAGGATCTCACCGCCCTGCTCGAGCGCCTCGAGTCGCACGTCCCGCTCGCTGCCTGACCCGGGCGGCAACAATGGGCCGGTGAAGGCGCCACCGGAATCGACCAAGCACAGCCTGAGCGCCCGCCTCAACGAGCGTGCCAAAGAGCGCTGGCCCGAGCTTGTCGGCGTCGACGTGCGTTTCCGCGCGAACTTCGCCTACGTCGATGGACGCCTTGGCGACGGCACCGTCCAGAAGCTCTGCCGCCTCCGCTACGGCGGAGTGCTCCACACCTGGGGCTTTGCGATCTACCGGGCGAGCCACGACGACTACGAGGACTCGTTCCTCCCGAGCGGGATGACGGCCGGCAGCCCCGAGGAGGCCCTCGACTGCGCGTGCGGCCTCTACCTCAGCGACCCGAGCGCGTGGTTCGATGATTCACCGACGAACTAACGCGCGGGGCCACTAGCTCGTCCCGAAGAGCCGGTCGCCGAAGTCTCCGAGGCCCGGGACGATGTAGGCGTGATCGTCGAGGCCCTCGTCGACGGCGGCCGTGACGATGTTGAGCTCGGGGTGCGTCTCCTCGAGGTGGCGGATGCCCTCGGGCGCGGCGACGACCGACAGAAGCGTGATCGACTCTGCACCGGCCTTGGCGAGCGCGGTGCACGCCGCAGCGGCGGAGCCGCCGGTCGCGAGCATCGGGTCGAGCAGCAGCACGGTCCGGCCCGCGAGCGGGGGCAGCTTGGAGTAGTAGAAGGACGGCTCGAAGGTGGCGTGGTCGCGCTCGAGCCCGACGTAGCCGACGGTGACCTCGGGCAGCAGCTCGGTGACGGCCTCGAGCATCCCGAGCCCGGCCCGAAGGATCGGCACCGCGACGACCGGCGTCGCGAGGCGGACCCCGCCCGTCGTGGTGAGCGGGGTCTCGACGGCGACCGGCGCGGTCGGCAGCGTGCGCGTGGCCTCGAGGCAGCAGACGAGCGCGAGCCGCTTGGCGAGGAGGCGGAACAGCGGTGGGGGTGTCGAACGGTCGCGCAGCGCGCTGAGCAGCGCGCCGGCCAGTGGGTGATCGACGACGGTGAGTGCCATGGCCTGACTAGATCCCGAGCGGGTGCCAGACGGTCTTGGTCTCGACGAAGGCGAGCATCCGCTGCACGCTCGGGGACGCGCTCCACTCCTCCTCCTCGCCGGGGGCCGCGAGCACCCGCTTCACGTTGTCGGCGGCCGCCTCCTCGAGGGTGGCAGAGAGCTCGGGCCCGGCCCCCGCACAGTCGAGCGCCTCGACGTCGCGGTGCGCGGCGAGCACAGGCGCGAGCTCGGCGGTGCGTCCGGTGAGGATGTTGACGACCCCGCCGGGGAGATCGGCGGTCGCGAGCACCTCGGCGAAGGCGACCGCGGGCAGCGGGCGCGCCTCGCTCGCGACGACCACCGCCGCGTTGCCCGTCGTGATCACGGGGGCGACGACGCTGACGAGGCCGAGGAGCGACGAGTTCTGGGGTGCGAGGACGCCGACGACCCCGGTCGGCTCGGGCAGCGAGAAGTTGAAGAAGGGGCCGGCCACCGGGTTCGCGCCGCCGACGATCTGGGCGATCTTGTCCGCCCACCCCGCGTACCACACCAGTCGGTCGATGGTCGCGCCGACACGCGCGCGGGCGTCGGCGTCGTCGCAGCCCTCCGCGTCCGCGACCGCCGCCGTAAAGGTCGGGGCGCGGTCCTCGAGCATCTCGGCGATGCGGTAGAGGACCTGGCCGCGGTTGTACGCCGTGGCCGCCGCCCAGCGCGCCTGTGCGGCGCGCGCCGCGACGACGGCCTCGCGCACGTCCTTTCGTGACGCGGCCGCGACGTTCGCGAGCAGGCGGCCGTTCGCAGCGTTGACGACGTAGGAGCGCCCGGACTCCGAGCGCGGGAAGGCGCCGGCGATGTAGAGCTTGGCGGTCTTTGCCACCGGGACGCGTTCAGGGCTCAAGGTAGGCCTCGAGACCGTGACGGCCGCCCTCGCGGCCGAAGCCCGACTCCCGGTAGCCGCCGAAGGGGCTTGTGGGGTCGAAGCGGTTGAACGTGTTCGCCCAGACGACCCCGGCGCGCAGCCTGTTCGCCATCCAGAGGATGCGGCTGCCCTTTTCGGTCCAGACCCCCGCCGACAGGCCGTAGGTCGTGTTGTTGGCCTTCTGGACGGCCTCCTCGGGGGTGCGGAAGGTCAGCACCGAGAGCACCGGGCCGAAGATCTCCTCACGCGCGATGCGCTGCACGGGGCTGACACCGGTGAAGACCGTCGGGGGGAACCACCAGCCCTGCGCCGGCAGCGCACAGGGTGCCTCCCAGCGCTGCGCGCCCTCCTGCTCGCCGCTGGCCGCGAGGTCGCGGATCTTCTCGAGCTGCGCGGGGGAGTTGATCGCGCCGATGTCGGTGTTCTTGTCGAGCGGGTCACCGAGCCGCAGCGTCCCGAGACGGCGCTTCAGCGCGTCGACCAGCGCGTCCGCGATCGGCTCCTGGACAAGAAGGCGCGAGCCGGCGCAGCAGACCTCGCCCTGGTTGAAGAAGATGCCGTTCACGATCCCCTCGACCGCCTGGGATAGCGGGGCGTCCTCGAAGACGATGTTGGCCGCCTTGCCGCCGAGCTCGAGCGTGAGGCGCTTGCCCGTGCCCGCGAGCCGGCGCTGGATCTCCTTGCCAACGGCGGTCGAGCCCGTGAAGGCGACCTTGCGGACGCCGGGGTGGGCGACCAGCGCCGCGCCGGTGTCACCGGCGCCGGTCACGATGTTGACCACGCCGGGGGGCAGCTCGGCCTGCTGGAGGATCTCGGCGAGAAGCAGCGCCGAGAGCGGCGTCGTCTCCGCGGGCTTCAGCACGCAGGTGTTGCCTGCCGCGAGCGCGGGCGCGAGTTTCCAGGCCGCCATGAGGAGCGGGAAGTTCCACGGGATGACCTGGCCGACGACGCCGATCGGGCGCGGTGCGGGACCGAGGCCCGCGTACTCGAGCTTGTCGGCCCATCCCGCGTAGTAGAAGAAGTGCGCCGCGGCGAGGGGGATGTCGACGTCGCGCGTCTCGCGGATCGGCTTGCCGTTGTCGAGGACCTCGAGCACCGCGAGCTCACGGGCGCGTTCTTGGATGAGGCGCGCGATCCGGAAGACGTACTTGGCCCGCTCGCTTCCCGCAAGCGCCGCCCAGGGACCGGCTGCCTCCTCGGCCGCGCGCACCGCCCGGTCGACGTCGCGGGGCCCCGCGGCCGCAACCTCGGCGAGGACCTCCTCGGTTGCGGGGCTGAGGGTCTTGAAACCGCCGCCGTCCAGCGGGTCGACGAACTCGCCCCCGATGAACAGGCCGTAGGAGGGTCGAAGCCTGACGACGGCGCGCGACTCGGGCGCCGGCGCGTAGGCGAAGCGGGGGTGCGCCACTGCTACTCGACGCTGAAGTCGTCGGCCGCGGCGTAGGCGCCGCGGCGCTGCTTCTGCCGCTGCATGAGGAGGTCGTTCAAGAGGCCCGACGCGCCGATGCGCAAGAGCGCCGGGTCGACGAAGGCCTCGCCGGCAACCTCGTTCGCCGCGACGAGGTAGCCGATCGCGCTCTTGGTCGTCCGCACGCCTCCGGCGACCTTCACCCCGACGGCGCGCCCGGTGAGGTCGAGGAAGTCCCGGACGGCCTCGAACAGCACGACGGCGACCGGGAGCGTCGCGGCGGGGGAGACCTTGCCCGTCGAGGTCTTCACGAAGTCCGCGCCGCCGAGCATCGCGATCCACGCCGCGCGCCGCACGTTGTCGTAGGTGGCGAGCTCGCCGGTCTCGAGGATGACCTTCAGGTGCGCCTTGCGGCAGGCCTGCTTGACCGCGAACACCTCCTCGAGGACACGCCCGTAGTCACCCGCGAGGAACGCGCCCCGGTCGATGACCATGTCGACCTCGTCGGCTCCCGCCTCGAGCGCGTCGGCGACGTCCGCGAGCTTGACGGCGAGTGACGCCCGTCCCGAGGGAAACGCCGTCGCGACCGAGGCGACCTTGACCGGCGAGCCGGCGAGCGCGCCGCGCGCGACCGGGACGAGGTCGGGGTAGACGCAGACTGCGGCGACCGGGGGGACGGAGGGATCGGCCGGGTCGGGCCGGCGCGCCTTGCCGCAGAGCGCCCGCACCTTGCCGGGGGTGTCCGCCCCCTCGAGAGTCGTGAGGTCGACCATCGAGATGGCGGCATCGATCGCGAAGAGCTTGGCAGCAGCCTTGATCGAGCGCCCGCCGAGCCGCGCGGCGCGCTCTTCGACACCGACCTGGTCCACGCCGGGGAGACCGAGCAGGAAGCGTCGCAGCTCGGACTCCGAGCGGACGACCTCGGTGCCGGGCGCTGGGACGCCGAAGGGAACGGTGCGCGCCGGCGCCGCGAGATCGGCGCCGATCGGCCCGGTGCCTGTGCTCGTCTGCATCGTCCTCCACGCACTCTCGCCGCACCCGCGCGACGAGCCGCGCGCAGCCTATCCCCACCTCTTGGTGGCGGGTCGGCCCGGTGGCGTAGCCTCGTGGAGGGAGGTGCCATGGGATCGGTCCGCCGCGGGGGACGCCGGGGTCCCCACCGCCGCGCCGGCGTCCCGCTCGTCGCCGCGCTCGCCATGGCATCGCTCGTCGGCCCCTTCACCGGCGGGGCCGCAAGCGCGTCCTCGACGCGTCCCGCTGCGAGGACTCCGGCCTGCGTCGTGCTCCGCCCGCCGAAGGGCGGTGGTGCCGCGGTGCTGACCCAGGCGCAGAACGGCCGGACCTACTGCGTCCGGGTGGGCGAGGAGGTCCTCTTCTTCCTCCACGCCCCCTCCCTGTCGGGGCCGATGTGGACGGTTCCCGTCGCAAGACCGGCCGGCGTCCTCCAGACGGCCGCGCTCGGGGTCCTGCCTGTGCGGGGCGCCACCGCCCGGCGCCTGCGCGCGCGGCGGGCGGGAACGGCGACGGTGACCGCCACGCGCGCCGTGTGCCTTCCGGCGCCCGGGGCGGTCGCGTGCACGGCGATGCTCCTTTTCAAAGTGATCCTGCGCGTCCTGGCGCGCCCGGGCACCGCCGCCGTCGGTTGAGGTCAGCCCCCCGGCCGCCGGTAGCATCCGGCCGATGAGCGCTCTCGCCCACGGGACGGACGCGTCCCCCGCGCGTCCGATCGACGTCGTCTGCGTCGGCAACGCGCTGATGGACCACCTGGCCTTCGCCCCCTACGACGTCCTCGACGAGCTCGGTCTGCCACCGGGCAGCATGACGCTGGTCGACATCGAGACGTCGCTTCGGATCGCGGAGCGCGTCGGGACCCACCGGCGCGTCCCCGGCGGGATGGTGACCAACACCGCCGTCGGGATCGCGTCTTTCGGGGGGACCCCGGCCTTCATCGGCGCCGTGGCACACGACGAGCCGGGCGAGCGCTTCGCCGCCGACCTCGACGCGTCCGGAGTGCGTGCCGTGCTCGAGCGCTTCCCCGTCGACGAAGCCGACAGCGAGGCCGCGACGGGCCGCTGCTTCGTCGTCGTCACCCCCGACGGCGAGCGCACGATGGCGACCGCACTCGGCGTCGGCGGGCGCCTGGACCGCAGCGGGATCGACGTCGACCTCCTCGCTGAGGCGGCGCTCGTCTTCCTCGAGGGCTACGTTCTCGACCTCCCCGACGCCCCGGCAATCGTCGAGCGCATCCTCGAGGCGCGCCGACGGGCGGGGAACACCGTCGCGGTCGGCCTCGCGGACTCCCTCCTGGTGGAGCGGCACCATGCGACACTCGCCCGGCTCGTGCACGAGGAGGTCGACCTCGTCTTCGCGAACGAGGCCGAGATCTGCGCGCTGGCCGGCGTCCCGAGCGTGCGGGAGGCGCTCGGGGCGGTCGCCCGGCCCGGGCTTGTGGCCGTGGCGACCTGCGGGTCCGACGGCGCGCTCGTCGGCGCCGGGGGCGGGGTCCTGCACGTGCCCGTGGCGCCCATCGATCCGGTCGTCGACCGGACCGGGGCGGGCGACCTGTTCGCGGCCGGCTTCTGTTACGGCTTCACCCACGGCGCCGATCTCGAGGAGGCCGGCGCGCTCGGCGCGCTCGCCGCCGCAGAGGTGATCGGCCATCTCGGTGCCCGCCCAGAGCGGCCGCTCGCGGCCATCGCCACGGCCAAGACGCCGCTCTGACAAGACGTGCTCCGTCCCGGCGCCGGACGGAGCACGACGCTGCGCCGGACGCACGCCTCCCGCTCGGGAGCGCCCCGGCCGGAGGCACCGCTACCACGGTCGTCCCGAAACAAGACGCCGAGGTAGGTTTGCCCACGGCGCCGGTCCCGGCCCCGATCGGCGCAGACGTCGACCGGCCGTGCATCCGCGCAAGCTGCCCGCGGCGTCGGGCTGGTCTGGCGTCGCCGCCGGCCCGAAAGCGCGTCGTGCCCCGCCTCGGCGCCCGACCGGGCCCGGTTCGGGCACGTCAAGTCCGACCGTCCCGAGTGCAACTTGCACCGCTCTTGCTTCGCCCCCGACGCCGGATGCCGGCCGAACGGCTGCGGCGGCAAGGCCCGGTCTGTCCAACTCGCCAGCTTGCCGGTCCTCGAGGTCGACGACAACCGTGTCCGTCCGGTACCACCCGGACGCTCCGCCGCCCACGTGGAGCCTCCCCGAGCTGCGGGTGCCGGGCGGGACCACGGTGTCGTGGACCCGCGTCCAGTTCGACGGCCACCCGCTCGACGTCACCGAGAACAGCATCGATCTCGGCTACCTCAGCTTCGTCCACGACGACGCGCTCGAGGCGGCCACGGCCATCGGTCCGGTGCTGCGGGCGCACGACGCCATGGCGACCCGACGCAAGCTCTGCCGGGTCACGCTGCCCCCGATCCGCACGGGGCGCGCGGTCGCGGTCCACGGCCCCGGCTTTTGACCCTGGACCTGTCGGTCCGCAGGCTCGCGACGCGTACGCGCCCGCACGTGCTCGCCACGGCGCTCGACTCCGGGCGGGTGCAGGTGTGCCCTGGGGCGGCCGCCGCGCACCGACCCGACGGCCCGCTTCCCCGCGGCCTCGAGCGGGTGCCGGGTCCTTGGCGGGCGCGCGTGATCCGGGACCTCACCTCCGGTCGGCTGCGCAACGACGTGGATCACGATCGAAGGATCTTGGCGACAAGGCGCCGCGTCCCCCGGCCGCTCGTCGTCCTCGGTGACGGACCGATCCTGTTGCCCGACGCTGGGCCCGCCAGCTCCTGTCGGCCGGGGAGGGTGGGCTGGGTCGCCGACGGAGCGGCTCTTGCGCGCGAGCCGGCCTTTGGCGGAGGCGGCACGCGATCGGGCGTGCCCCGGCCGGGCAGCGGGTGACCCGTGGCGGCAATGGCTGCAGGACCATGGCCCACCGAGCCGCCCGTCGCAGCTGGGCCCAACGGCGCTTTTGGCGGGTCCCCGCTCCGGGCGGCGAGCGGGCCGCAGGGCTGTGCCGGGTGCGGGCGCGGGGATTCCGGGGCGAGCCGAGGAGCCCGGGCTCAGCCCGCGGCGTCGTCCTCCTCGGCGGGCAGGAACGGAAGGTCCAGATCCGCCAGGCGCACCAGCCCCGACGCGATCCAGCGTGCGAGACCCGCGACCTGCTCGTCGATCTTCTCGGGCTCCTCGAGGACGGCCTCGTCGAAGCGGTAGGCGCCCTGGTAGGCGATCTCGATCGCGCACGAGGGCGGGCCGGTGTCGCGGTGGACCTGCTCGATCGTCGGTCCGGTCCGCTCCAGGCGCTCGCCGCCGATCTCGGGCACGCTTTCTCCGAGTGCGGCGAGGACTGCCGCGGGGTCGGGCAGACCGACGAGGCGCTGGAGCCGGAGCGCGACCTCGATGACGACCTCGGGGCGCTCCGCCGGCGACTCGCCAATCGACCAGGAGCGGTACGCGCTCTGGCTCCAGGTCGGCCACTCGAGGCTGATGTCGGCGCGCACGCGCGGTGGGCTCTGCTCGCCGGGAAGGCTGTAGGAGGTCTCGAAGGAGACGTCCCCGAGGAAGACGTCGATCTGGAAGCGCTCCTCGACGGCGAGCTGCTCGAGGAGGGCGCCCTCGAGGGCTTCGCGGATTGCCCCGATGAGGTCGAGGAGAATGTGGTCGATCACGGCAGGTGGAGGCTACTCGCGCCCTCGTGGCGCGAGATCACGGGGGTGGGTGCGCTGAGAGGTTGCGGGGGGGTGGGTCCGTGAATCCGTGGCTGGAGCGTCGCGTGCTCGCGTACGCGCATCAGGGGGGCGCCGAGGAGGCGCCGGCGAGCACGCTGTACGCGATCGAGCACGCGCTCTCTGCCGGCGCGGACGCGATCGAGCTCGACGTGCACGCGACCGCGGACGGCGAGATCGTCGTCTGCCACGACGCCACCCTCGACGCGACGACCGACGGGACCGGGCCGATCGCGGAGCGCACCTACGCAGAGATCGCGCACCTCGATGCCGCCTACCACTTCATTCCCGGTCGGGGAAGCGTGCCGGGGCGGCCCGCGGGGGAGTACCCGCTCCGTCACGCCGCCCGGCGCGACGAGCGGCTGCGCGTGCCGCGTCTCGCGGAGGTGCTCGAGGCGACTCGGGGAGTCCCGCTCAACCTCGACATCAAGCAGACCGCGCCGAGGGTGCGCCCCTACGAGGCGGCCCTGGTCGCCCTGCTGCGTCGCCACGGGCGCATCGAGGACGTCATCGTCGCCTCTTTCCACGAGGCGGCGGTCGCCCGCGTCGGCGTGCTCGCACCCGAGATCGCCGTCTCCCCCCAGCGCCGCGCGCTGCGGTCGTTCCTCCTCGCGCAGCGCACGCGGCGCCGGCCCCCGGAGTTCCTCTCACGCTACGCGGCCTTCCAGGTGCCGAGTCACGTGCGCGGCATCCGCCTCGTCACCGCGGGTTTCGTCGCCACGGCGCACGAGATCGGCGTTGCGGTCCATGCCTGGACGGTCAACGACCCGGCCGAGATGGACCGGCTCGTCGGCGCGGGCGTGGACGGGATCATGACCGACCGCCCGAGCGTGCTCGCGGCGCGTCTCGCGCACCTCGGCGCCCCGCGGGTACCCGGCAGCCGGGCGGCCGGGGGCGGAACCTAGCGCGTCTACGCTGCACCTCTTCTGGGGCGAGTGACGAAGGAGGTGCCGTGGGGCTGTCGATCGGGATCGTCGGACTCCCGAACGTCGGCAAGTCGACCCTGTTCAACGCGCTCACCAACAACGGCGTGCTCGCCGCCAATTACCCCTTCGCCACGATCGAGCCGAACGTCGGCGTCGTGGCGGTGCCCGACGAGCGCCTCGAGCGCCTCGGCGCGCTCTTCCACTCGGCACGTGTCGTGCCGGCGACGGTCACCTTCGTCGACATCGCCGGGCTGGTCCGGGGGGCGTCGGAGGGTCAGGGCCTCGGCAACAAGTTCCTCGCCGCGATCCGGGAGGTCGACGCGATCTGCCAGGTGGTGCGCGTCTTCACCGACCCCGACGTCATCCACGTCGACGGACGCGTCGACCCCGCGGGGGACCGGGAGACCGTCGAGACCGAACTCGTCCTCGCCGATCTCCAGAGCGTCGACAACCGCCTCGCGCGCCTCGAGCGCGAGGCGCGCAACCGCCCCGACCTCGCGGCGATGCTTGCGACTCTGCGCCGTGCGCGCGCCGTTCTCGACGCCGGTCGCACGATCTCGGCGGCCGCCGCCGACGGTGCGCTCGACCCGGCGCTCTTGAGGGACCTCCACCTGCTCACGGCCAAGCCGTTCATCTACGTCTTTAACATCGACGAGTCCGCTCTCGGCGACGGACAGCTCGCCGAGAGCCTCGCCGCGCTCGTCGCGCCGGCCGAAGCGGTCGTGCTCTGCGCGCAGCTCGAGGCGGAGCTCGCGACCCTCGAGCCGGCCGACGCGGCCGACCTGCTCTCGTCCTACGGGCTCAGCGAGTCCGGACTGGCACGCCTGGCCCGTGTCGGGTTCCGCACGCTCGGTCTGCAGACCTACCTCACCGCCGGTCCGAAGGAGACCCGCGCGTGGACGATCCACGCGGGCGACACCGCCCCGGTGGCCGCCGGCGCGATCCACAGCGACTTCGAGCGGGGATTCATCAAGGCCGAGGTCGTCTCCTACGACGACCTCATCGCCGCGGGCTCCCTCGCCGCGGCACGCGCCGCGGGAAAGGCGCGCATCGAGGGCCGCGACTACGTGATGCAGGACGGCGACGTCGTCGAGTTCCGCTTCAACGTCTGAAGCGCGCCGAGCGCGCGGAGGAAGGGGTCAGCCGCGACCGCAGTTCGGCTTCTTGCCGTGGTTCGCCTTCTTCTTGGTGGAGAGCTTCCGCTTCGTGGTTCGCTTGGACACGGCTGGCGATCCTAGCAAGGCGGCTGTGTCCCGCTCGCGGGCGCACGGTCGGAAGTAGGTTGTCGGTGGAAGGTCACCGGCACGGCCGAGGGAGGTGGGGGGTGGCCTGGCTCCTGCGCCAAGGCGAGGTGCTCGCGAGCCTCGAGGTCGGCCCCGCCAAGTGGCGCCGCCGGCGGCGCCGCAGCGCGCCGGGCGTCGGTGCGGTGCTCATCCCTCGGCGCCGCGCGCACAGCTTCGGCGCCCGCCGCGCCGTCGACGTCGCCTACCTCGACGCCGATCTCGTGGTCGTCGCGACGTCCCGGCTCGCCCCGAACCGGCTGGGCCTGCCGCACCGCGGCGTCTGCTCGATCCTCGAGGCCGAGGCCGGTGCCTTCGAGCGGTGGCGGTTGCGCCCCGGCGACCGCCTCGAGATCGAGGAGTGAGCGCCCCGGGGCGTCTCGTGGTCGTGGCGACGCCGATCGGCAACCTCGGCGACCTCTCCCCGCGCGCGGCGGCCGTGCTCGCCGAGGTCGACGTGGTCGCGTGCGAGGACACCCGCCACACCGGGCGGCTGCTCTCGGCAGCGGGAATCCGGACGCGCCGGCTCGCCTCCCTGCACGCACACAACGAGGCGGCGCGCACGGCCGAGCTCGGGAACCTCCTCGCCCAGGGCGCGTCGGTCGCGCTCGTCTCGGACGCGGGGACGCCGCTCGTCTCGGACCCCGGTGCCCGCCTGGTCCAGGCGGCGGTGCGTGTCGGCGCGGTCGTCACCGCGGTGCCGGGGCCCTCCGCGCTGCTTGCGGCGCTTGTGGTCAGCGGACTCGACACGGCGCATTTCCGCTTTGAGGGCTTCCTGCCGCGCACCGGACCCGAGCGCCGCCGGCGCCTCGAGGTGCTCGCTGTGGCGGAGGAGCCATCGGTGCTGTACGAGTCGCCGCGCCGCGTCGCCGCCACGCTCGCGGCGCTCGCGGCGGCCTGCGGCACGGACCGGCGGGTCGTCATCGCACGCGAGCTGACCAAGCTGCACGAGGAGGTCTGGCGCGGCACGCTCGGCGCGGCGCTCGCAGAGCGCGGGGAGGGTGAGCGCCGCGGGGAGCACGTGCTCGTGCTCGACGGCGCGCCCGCCCCAAAGAGCGCCCCGCTCCCCGGCATCGAGGAGGCGCTCGGACGGCTGCGGGGCGCCGGCCTGTCGGTGCGCGATGCGGCCCTCGCGGCCGAGGTGCTCCTCGGGCTCGCGCACCGCGACGCCTACCGGTCTGCGCTGGCTGCGGGATCCCCGCCCTCCGGGGAGGGACCCGAGCCCCCGGTACGCTGAGCGCCGTGGCCCGCTACTACCAGACGACGCCGATCTTCTACGTCAACGACCGGCCGCACCTCGGTACCGCCTACACCGTCGTCAGCGCCGACGCGCTGGCGCGCTGGCACCGCGTCGTCGGCGACGAGGTCCTCTTCCTCACCGGCACCGACGAGCACGGACTCAAGATCCAGCGCGCGGCCGAGGAGCGTGGCGTCGACCCGCGGACCTGGGCCGATGAGACGAGCGCCCACTTCAAGACGGCCTGGGCCGCACTCGATATCTCCTACGACGACTTCATCCGCACGACCGAAGGGCGTCACCGTGCGGCCGTCCAGCGCTTCATCCGGGCGATCCACGACAACGGCCACATCTACAAGGGCACCTACTCCGGGTGGTACTGCGTCGCGTGCGAGGCCTACTACGGGGAGGCCGAGCTCGCCCCCGGGCGCACCTGTCCCGTGCACGGCCGTGACGTCGAGTGGCTCGTCGAGGAGAACTACTTCTTCGCGCTCTCCAAGTTCCAAGACGCCCTCCTCGAGTGGTATGCGACGCGCCCGGACGCCGTGCGCCCCGAGACGCGGCGCAACGAGGCGCTGAGCTTCATCCGCCAGGGGCTCGAGGACATCTCGATCTCGCGGACCTCGATCGGGTGGGGGATCCCAGTCCCCTGGGACGAGAGCCACGTCGTCTACGTCTGGTACGACGCGCTGATCAACTACTGCACCGCGGCCGGCTATGGCATCGACGACGCCGCGTTCGTCCGCTGGTGGCCGGCGGTGCATCACCTCGTCGGCAAGGACATCCTGCGTTTCCACGCGGTGTGGTGGCCGGCGATGTGTCTCGCCGCCGGCGTCGAGCCGCCCGCGGAGGTGCTCGTCCACGGCTTCCTGCTCGTCGGTGGCGAGAAGATGTCCAAGTCGCGCGCCAACCAGATCGACCCGGTCGCCCTCGCGGCCGACGTCGGTAGCGACGCGCTCCGCTACCACCTCCTGAGGGAGGTCTCCCTCGGAGCGGACGGCGAGTTCAGCTACGAGGGGCTCGTCGCGCGCTACAACGCGGACCTCGCGAACAACCTCGGGAACCTGCTCGCGCGCGTCGCGACGGTCGTCGGGTCCAAGTGCGGCGGGATCGGGCCCGCGCCGCGTCCGGCCGACGCGAGCCCGCTCGCGCCCCAGGCCCTCGCCTGCGTCGCGGACGCCGAGGCGGCCTGGGCGCGCAGCGCCCCGCACGACGCGCTCGAGGCAACCTGGCGGCTGATCCGCGACGCCAATGCCGAGCTCGAGGCCGAGGAGCCGTGGAAGCTCCCGCCCGGCGCGCAGGTCGAGGGCGTGCTCGGCGACGCGCTTGAGGTCCTGCGCCTCGTCGCCGTGCTCGCGTCGCCGGCGCTGCCGCGCGCGGCCGCGGCGATCTGGTCGCGCCTCGGGCTCTCGGGCGGCCCCGGGGACCCGGGTCGGGCGGCGGGCGGGCTCGGTTGGGGCGGCTACCCCGGCGGTCTGCGGGTCGAGAAGGGGGAGGTCCTCTTCCCCCGCCGCCACGACGGCGCGCCGGGCGACCGCCCGTGAGCACGAGCGCGCACGCGCCTGGCCGCGTCACCGACAGCCACTGCCACATCCAGGAGGACTACCTCCCCGACGGGCTCGAGGTCGCCGCGCTGCTCGGCCGTGCGGCCGCGGCCGGGGTCGGACGGGCGATCTGCATCGGTACGGGGGAGCGCTCCTCGGCCCAGGCGCTCGCGCTCGCGCGCGCGAGCGGGCAGGGTGCGCTGCCGGTCGCGCTGTGGGCGAGCGTCGGGCTGCACCCCCATGACGCCAAGGATCCCCTTGGTCCCGTGGCCGCGCTCGCCGTCGAGGCCGCGCCCGCCCCTGGCGCAGCGCGCCCGCCGGGCTCGCTCGTCGCGATCGGGGAGTGCGGGCTCGACTACTTCTACGACCACTCGCCGCGTCCTGCCCAGCAGGAGGTCTTCGCCGCGCAGATCGCCCTGGCGGCGCGCCTCGCCCTCACCCTCGTCGTCCACACCCGGGATGCCTGGGAGGACACGGCGACCCTGCTCAGTGAGGCCCCTGTGCTTCCCGAGCGGGTCGTCATCCACTGCTTCACCGGAGGGCCCGACGAGGCGCGCCCGTTCCTCGATCTCGGCGCGTACCTGTCCTTCAGCGGGATCACGACCTTCAAGAGCGCCGAGCCCGTCCGGGAGGCGGCGCGCCTCTGCCCGCGGGACAAGATGCTCGTCGAGACCGACGCGCCCTTCCTCGCCCCGGTGCCGCACCGGGGCCGGCCGAACGAGCCGGCACTCGTCACCGTCGTGCTCGCGGCGCTCGCTGCTCTGCGCGGCGAGGAGTTCGACGCGCTCGCCGAGCAGACGAGCGCGAACGCCGCCGCGGCCTTCGGCCTCCCGCCGCTGCCGTGAGCGAGCGAGGCGCCGGGCCGGGTTCCCCGCAAGGCGCTCCGCCCTCCCGCCTCGGCGCGCGCGACGTTCGCGCTCTGCTCGAGAGCCATGGCCTGCACGCGGCCAAGGCACTCGGCCAGCACTTCGTCGTCGACCCGAACACCGTGGAGCGGATCGCGCGCCTTGCCGGTGTCAAGCCGGGAGACCGGGTCGTCGAGATCGGCCCGGGTCTCGGATCGCTCACCCTCGCGCTCGTCGCGAGCGGTGCGGCGGTGACCGCGGTCGAGGTCGACCGGCGCCTCGTCGCACTGCTCGGGGAGGTCCTTCCCCCTTCGGTCCGCCTCGTCGCCGCCGACGCGCGCACCTGCGACTGGCAGAGCCTGCTCGCCGGCGACAACTGGGTGCTCGTCGCAAACCTCCCCTACAACGTCGCGACGCCGCTGGTGCTCGACCTGCTCGTCGGCGTGCCCCAGATCACGCGCATGCTGGTCATGGTCCAGCGCGAGGTCGGCGAGCGGCTCGCGGCGGACCCCGGCGACGAGGCCTACGGTGCGGTCTCGGCGCGGCGGGCGTACTTCGCCACGGCGAGAGTCGTCGGCCACGTGCCGGCCACGGTCTTCCACCCGCGGCCCCGGGTCGAGTCCGTCCTTGTCGCGATCGAGCGCCGGGACCAGCCGGCCGTCGACCCCGGTGACGCGAGCTACGCCGAGGTCGACACACTCTTGCGCGCCGGCTTCGCCACGAGGCGCAAGATGCTGCGGCGTGCCCTCGCCGGCCTGGTCGAGATGGAGGACTTCGCGGCCGCAGGTGTCGCGCCGAGCGCGCGTGCCGAGGAGCTCACGCTCGCCGAGTGGGGCAAGCTAGCCGCATGCCGCCGCCGCCACAGCGACCCGTCGAGGTCCGCGCCCGGGCCAAGCTGACCCGCACGCTGCGCGTCGTCGGACGCCGGGATGACGGCTACCACCTGCTCGACGCCGAGATGGTGAGCCTCGACCTCGCGGACGGGCTCGTCATCGTCCCCGCCGAAACGAGCCGCCTCGAGATCCGGGACGAGATCGCCTGGAGCGCGGGCAGCGGCGAGCGTGCGCCCGTACCCGGGGGGCCGGAGAACCTCGTCCTCGCCGCGCTGCGCCTCGCCGGCCGGGAGGCGGCCGTCACCTTGACCAAGCGCATCCCGCCGGGCTCGGGACTCGGCGGCGGCTCTGCGGACGCGGCGGCGGTGCTGCGCTGGGCGGGTGTGGACGCCCCCGACGTCGCCGTGCGGCTCGGTGCAGACGTCCCCTTCTGCCTGCGCGGCGGGCGCGCGCGGGTCGGGGGCGTCGGCGACAGGCTGACGCCGCTCGCGCCGGTGGCGCTGCACGTCGTGGTCTGCATCCCGGCGCTCGCGGTCTCGACGGCGGCCGTCTACCGGGCCTTCGACGACCCCGCGACGCCCCGTGCGCGGGGTGTCAACGATCTCGAGCCGGCCGCGCTCGCGGTCGAGCCGCGCCTCGCCCGCTGGCGCGACGCTGTGGCGGAGGCCGCCGGGCGCGCGCCGTCGCTCGCCGGCAGCGGCGCGACGTGGTTCGTCGAGTGCGCCCCCGGCGAGGTGTCGTGGCTCGAGGCCGAGATCGCCGCATCCGTCCGGGCCACAGGCCTCTCGGCGGTGGTCACCGCCTGCCGGAGCGAGGGCGCGCTCGTCTGAGCGCGCGCAGACGCGCCGCGACGGCCTCGCGGTGCCGGAGGGGTTGGGTGCCGGGACGGGAGCGGCGGCGCTTACTTGGTGCGGCGCTGCCAGCGCGTGCGCTTCAGCATCTTCTTGTGCTTCTTCTTGCGCATGCGCTTCCGGCGTTTCTTGATGAGTGAACCCATGGCGCCCGGAAGGCTAGTTGATCGCGCGCCCCTCCCGTTGTGGCGGCGCGCGCGCCGGGCGCCCCGGATCAGGGCGGGGGTGGCCGGGTACGCTCGGGCGGCCGGTCGCCGCCCACGGCGGCGCCGGCACGGCAGTCCGGGGTCGTCCAATGGCAGGACATGGGACTTTGGATCCCAGAATGGAGGTTCGAGCCCTCCCCCCGGAGCGCGCCGCCCCGTCGGGCCCGTGCGCCGCGGGTCGGCTTCACTGGGGTGATGACCACCTTCGACGGCCGCGCCTACCAGAGGCACTTCGACGAGCTCGCTGGGCTTGGGGCCGACGTTCACGGCGAGGCGGACTTTGTCGCTGGCGGTGCGCCGGCCTCGGTGCTCGACGCCGGCTGTGGTACCGGCCGGGTCGCGATCGAGCTCGCGCGCCGCGGCATCGAGGTGGTCGGCGTCGACCGCGACGCCTCCATGCTCGCCGAGGCGCGCCGGCGTGCGCCGGAGCTCGCCTGGTTCGAGGGGGACCTCACCGGCTTCGACCTCGGCCGGCGCTTCGCCGTCGTCGTGCTGGCCGGCAACGTGCCGCTGTTCTGCGCCCCGGGCGAGCGTGACCGGCTCGTCGCGCGCTGCGCGGCGCACGTCGCACCCGGCGGCCGCCTCGTCGCCGGCTTCCAGCTCGGGCGGGGATACACGCTCGAGGAGTACGACGCCGCCGCGTCTGGCGCGGGGCTCGCACTCGAGGAGCGTCTTTCGACCTGGCAGCGCGCCGCCTTCGTGGCACCCGGTGCGGACTACGCGGTCTCGGTGCACCGAGCGCCGAGGGGCTGAGCCCTCCCCATTGGCGTCGCGGCCATCTTGGGGGATCATGGAGGCCGTGTTCGGACTCGGCGGCTATGGGATGAACCGCAACCCGCGGCTGCGTGCGCTGCGGCTCGGAATGCTCGTGCTGCTGCTCGTGGCCGGTGCGCTCTTCAACCACCGCGGCCACGGCTACACCGTCGCCCGTGGGCTCTACCTGGTCGCGCTCGTCGGCCTCCTCGGCTACAGCTTCCTCGGCCGCCGGCGCGGCCGGCCGGCCCGGCGCGCGGTCGCCGACACGGAGCCCGCCGTCGAGCCCTTCCCCGTTCCTCCCTGGTCGCCGCCGGGCATCGGGGTTCCCGCGCCGCCGGGGGCGTGGGCTCCGCCACGCGCCGAGGAGGTCCTGCCCCCTCCGTCGCCGCCAGACGCGTCCTGAGCCGCCCGGGCTACTGCCCGGTCGGGAAGTGGTAGGACGCGGCCGAGGCGGCGCGCGGGCTCGGCCAGCGCGCGGTGACGACCTTCGCGCGGGTGTAGAAGGCAACCCCCTCGGGTCCGTGGATGTGGTGCTCGCCGAACAGGGAGTCCTTCCAACCGCCGAAGGAGTAGTGGGCGACGGGGACCGGGATCGGGACGTTGACCCCGACCATGCCGACGCTGACGCCCCGCACGAAGCGCCGCGCCGTCTCACCGGAGTTGGTGAAGACGGCCGTGCCGTTGCCGTAGGGGTTGGCGTTCACGAGCGCGATCGCCTCGTCGACGTCGCCGGCGCGCAGCACCGAGAGCACGGGCCCGAAGATCTCCTGGCGGTAGACGTCCATCTGCGGGGTGACCGCGTCGACGACGGTCGGTCCAACGAAGAAGCCGTCCTCGTGGCCCGGGACGACGATCCCCCGGCCGTCGAGGGCGAGGTGTGCGCCCTGCTCGGTGCTGTGGCCGATCGCCGCGACGATCCGGTCGCGGGCTTCGGCGGTGATCACCGGGCCCATCTCGCTCGCCTCGTCGCGCCCCGGTCCGACGCGCACCGCCGCGCCCTTCTTCGCGACGATCTCGACGAGGTCGTCGCCGCGCGCGCCCACGGCGACGGCGGCCGAGATCGCCATGCAGCGCTCGCCGGCCGAGCCGAAGGCGGCCGCAACCAGATGGTCCGCCGCGAAGTCGGGATCGGCGTCAGGCAGGACGACAGCGTGGTTCTTCGCCCCGCCGAGCGCCTGGACGCGCTTTCCGGCCGCGGTCGCCCGGGCGTGCACGGCGCGCGCGATCGGCGTCGAGCCGACGAAGGAGATCGCCGCCACCCCCGGGTGGTCGCACAGCGCCTCGACGGCCGCGCGGTCCCCGTTGACGACGTTGAACACGCCGGCAGGCAGACCGGCCTCGGCCCACAGCTCCGCGACGCGCAGCGACGCCGAGGGATCGCGCTCGCTGGGCTTGAGCACGAAGCTGTTCCCACACGCGATCGCGACGGGATGCATCCACATCGGCACCATCACGGGGAAGTTGAACGGGGTGATCCCCGCCACGACACCGAGCGGCTCGCGCAGCGAGTACACGTCGACGCCGCTCGAGACCTGGTCCGAATAGCCACCCTTCAGCAGATGGCCGAGCCCGCAGGCGAACTCGACGACCTCGAGGCCGCGCTGGACCTCCCCGCGTGCGTCGGAGAGCACCTTGCCGTGCTCCGCGGCGACGACGCGCGCGAGCTCGTCGAGGTGTGCGTGCACGAGCGCCCGGAACGCGAACAGGACCCGTGAGCGCGCACTGAGCGACGCCTGCGACCAGGACGTGAACGCTTCGCCGGCGACGCGCACCGCCGCATCGACCTCGTCGACGTCCGCAAGGGCGACCTCGGCCGTCTGGGCTCCGGTCGCCGGGTCGTACACGGGCGCACCACGTCCCGAGCGACCTGCCACGCGCTGTCCACCGATGAAGTGCGGGATCGTCTCCACGTCGCTCTCTCTTCCCTCGCCGGTCGGGCACCGGCCACCCCATGGTCCGCGCGCCGTGCGGTCGCGTGCCAGTCGACGGGTCGCGGGCCAGCTCAGCGCAGCGGCAGACCCGCGGCCCGGTAGACGGCGTCGATCGCGACCGCGTTCGCGATCGCGTCGGCGCCTGCGGTCAGCGGGGGCTCCCCGGTCGCCGCCGCATGGGCGAACGCCTCGAGCTGGTAGGCGTAGCTCGGCCGGAGCGAGAGCTCCTCGTCGATGCTCTCTCCCGATGCGAGCTCGGCCGTGAGACGGTTGCCGAGCTGGGGAAGGACGAAGTTCTCCATGCGCAGGCGCCCCGCAGCCCCTTCGAGCACGATCGTCCAGACCGGCTCGGGAGGACCGTCGAAGCCGCAGCGCATCCGGCCCTCGATCCCGCCGGGGAACGAGAGTTCGGCCGCCATCGAGACGTCGACCCCGGGGGGTCCCTCGACGGCGCGTGCGGAGATCACCTCGATCGGCTCGCTACCGAGCACAGTCCGCAATGCGTGGATGCAGTAGCAGCCGAGATCCATCGTGGATCCGCCACCGAGCGCGAGCTGATAGCGGATGTCGCTCTGGTCCTCCATTCGGTCGAAGAACACGGCCTCGGCGTGCCGCAGCTCACCGAGACGCGCCGTCAGCTCGAGAACGCGGGCGGCGACGGGGTGGTAGCGCCAGTGGAGCGCCTCCATCAGGATCCGCCCGGAGCGCTCCGCGGCCGCCACCATCGTGCGCACCTCCTCGGCGTTCAAGCCCATCGGCTTCTCGCAGAGGACGTGCTTTCCCGCTTCGAGAGCGGTGATCGACCACGGAGCGTGCTCGCTGTTGGCGAGCGGGTTGTAGACCGCGTCGATCGTCTCGTCGGCAAGCAGGGCCGAGTAGGTGTCGTAGACCTTCGGGATGCCGTGCGCCGCGGCGAAGGCCGCCGCCCGGGCGCGGTCGCGGGACGCGACGGCGACGACCTCGACGCCGGGAATCCCCGCGGCGGGCTCGAGGAGGGCCTTCGGGGTGATCCGTGCCGCGCCGAGTGTGCCGATTCGCATCGCTGTGTCTCCCTCAGCCGTGTGGACAGTGTGCCACCGGCGTGGTGGACGCTAGGGGGTGATGCCGTCGTAGGTGTCACCGAGAATCAGGTCCACGACCCCCGTCGGAAGCTGCGGCGAGGTCCGCAGCTCGACCGCGCCGATGACGTGGGCCGCGACGGTCTCGGCCTGAGCGGCCGCACCGGGCGGATACGCGACGACCGTTTCGGCGTAGGTGAAGGCCGGCGCGTTGCCGGTGCCGTTGATGGCGAACCCTGCGTCGTGGAGCGCCGTCGCGGCCTGGCCGGCAGCCCCCGAGACACCATTGCCGTTGAGAACTTCGACAAGCACGCTCCCCGGCTCGACGCCGGTGGTCGTCGTCGGCGCCGCGGTGGTCGTGGTCGCGGGCAGTGTCGTCGTCGGCGCCGCGGTGGTCGTGGTCGCGGGCAGTGTCGTCGTCGGCGCCGCCGCGGTGGTCGTGGTCGCGGGCAGTGTCGTCGTCGGCGCCGCGGTGGTCGTGGTCGCGGGCAGTGTCGTCGTCGGCGCCGCGGTGGTCGTGGTCGCGGGCAGTGTCGTCGTCGGCGCCGCCGCGGTGGTCGTGGTCGCCGAGCGGGTGGTGGTCGTCGTCGGCGCCGCCGCGGTGGTCGTGGTCGCCGAGCGGGTGGTGGTCGTCGTCGGCCGGCTCGTCATCGCCGGCCGGACCAAGGTGGTCGTGGTCGCGCGCGTCGTCGTCGGTGCCGCAGAGTGCCGGACCGGTGTACCCCCCAGGTCGCCGAACGCGCCGGCAGCGAAGGCCGCGGCAACGCCCACGATGCCGAGGCTCCCGCCGACCACGGCGCGCCGGGCGATGATCGTGCGCCGGTCGGCTGGCCGCATGTGCCGCGGGCCGCTCCCTGGACCGTTCGGTGATGCGCCCCTCGTTGCCACGCGCGCCGAGGGTAGCGGGCGCCGCTCCGGGTCGCGCGGACGCGGTGTGGGTCAGCGACTCAGGCGCGGTCCATGCGCGGGAAGACGACCTCGTCGAGCAGGAGGTAGACGGCCGCCGCGGACGGGATCGCGACGAGCGCCCCGATCAGTCCGAGGAGCGTTCCGCCGATGAGGGTTGCGATGATGGTCAGCCCGGGGGAGATCCGCACCGTGTGCCGCATGACGCGGGGGGTGAGCAGGTAGTCCTCGAAGAACCGGTAGCCAATATAGAAGGCGGCCGTTCCCGCCGCGATGGCGAGGCCGTGGACGAGGGCGACGAGCGAGACGACGATTCCGGCAACCGTCGAGCCGATGACCGGAATGAGGTCGAGGAGCGCGACGAAGAGCGCGAGGAGGAACGGGTAGGGGATGCCGAAGGCGGCCAGCCAGATGTAGGTCCCGACCCCCGAAACCAGGGAGGTCAGAAGATTGCCGAGGACGAAGCCGCCCACCCGGCTGAAGACCTCGTCGGTCAGCGCCGCCGTGCGGGCGCGCCGCGACGCGGGCACGAGATTGAGCCCCATCGTGCGGACCTTGGGGAGCGCGATGAGGAAGTAGATCGTCAGCACGATCCCGCTCACGACCCCGGTCCCCGCCGAGATGAGGGCGCGCCCCGCGCCGAGCGCGCCGGATTCCACGAGGGACTTGAGTTGATCGGTCTTCGTGCCGGTCAGGTAGCTGGTGAGGTGGAGGCTCTTTGCGACGTGCCCGACGAGCCCGCGGCCGGCCGCGATGTCGCGCCGGTAGGCGGGGAGCTTGTTGATCAGCGCGGAGACCTCGTGGGAGATCGGTGGCACCGCCGCGGCGACGAAGCCGCCGATCACGGCGAGGAAGGCGATGATGATCACGAGCACCGCGATCCCGCGGCGCATGCCGCGGGAGGTGAGCCACTCGACCGCGGGGGCGAGGCCGACGGCGAGGAAGAAGCTCACGCCGATGACGAGCAGCACGCCCCCGATGTCGGCGACGGCGCGCCAGAGCGTGTAGGCGAGAGCGACCCCGAGCGCGCCGAGAAAGCCGACGACGAAAGGCGAGCGGCGGCTGAACGGCCGGCCGAGGGGGCCGAAGTCGTTCTCGAGGTCGCCGCTCGCGCCGGAGCCGGCTCCCGCAGGGGGGTGCGCGGCGGGTTGCGCCACGCCGGGACGCTCCTCGGCGTTGGCAGGCTCCTCGGGGCGGTCCGCTTCGGGAATCACCGGTGGACGCTCACGCGCCGGGGTGTCGAGGGCCTCGCCACCACAAAGGCCACCTCCGCCTCCCCGGGGCCGATCCGACGCTCCGTACCCGGTCCGCCCGCTGCGGACCCGCTGACGCGGGCAAGCTGAGCACGATTCCCGCGGTCCGTCCAGCACCAGCGAGGTGCGGGCGCTGTGCAGCGCCGGCGCGGGGATCGGGCACGATAGTGCGATGGCAACGACCGAACCGATCGCCCCCCGCGGGCGTCCGCGGCCGCGCGTCGTGGTCGTCGGCGCCGGCTTCGGCGGTCTCAACGCCGCGCTCGGCCTCATCGGCTCGGGCGCGGAGGTGACGGTCGTCGACCGGGACAACTACCACGGCTTCTGGCCGCTGCTCTACCAGGTCGCGACGGCGGGTCTCGCTCCCGAGGACATCGCGCACCCGATCCGGTCGATCTTCGCCGGCCGCCCCGACGTCACGGTGCGCCATGCAGCGGTGACCGGCATCGACCTCGAGCGACGCGTCGTCGCCGTCGATCGCGGCGATCCGCTCGAGTACGACTATCTCGTCCTCGCACCGGGGAGCGCGACGGCGGACTTCGACATCCCCGGCGTCGCCGAGCACGCGTTCGCGCTGAAGACGCTCGCCGACGCCGTCCACCTGCGCAATCACGTTCTCGAGTGCTTCGAGCGGGCCGACGCCCAGCCCGAGAAGGTGCCCGGCCTGCTCACCGTCGTGCTGGTCGGTGGCGGACCGACCGGCGTCGAGATGGCGGGCGCCCTGGCGGAGCTGATCGGGACCAACCTCGCGCTGGACTTTCCGCACCTCGAGGTCTCCGATGCGCGCGTCGTGCTGGTCGAGGCGCTCGATCATCTCCTCGGCGGCTTCTCGCGCGCGTCGCAGGAGGAGGCGCTACGCGTCCTTCGCACCAAAGGCGTCGAGGTCCTTCTCGAGGCCCCCCTTGCCGAGGTGCGCGCCGACGGCGTTCTCCTGGCGGACGGCCGTGCGGTCGTCGCCTCCACGGTCGTGTGGACCGCCGGCGTCCGCGCCAATCCGCTCGCCGAGCTGCTCCCTGGCGACAGAGCCCGCAACGGGACCGTTCCCGTCGGCGCCGACCTCTCGCTCCCCGGGCGCCCCGAGGTTTTCGTCGTCGGCGACATGGCGCTGGTGGACGGCGGCGAGGGCCGTCCGCTCCCCCAGCTGGCGCAGGTTGCGATCCAGGGTGGTCGCCATGTGGCCCGGGTGATCCGCAGTCGTCTCGCGGGGGCGCCGGCACCGGCCTTCCGCTATCACAATCACGGCATCATGGCCACGATCGGCCGCCGGGCGGCCGTCGCCGAGCTGCCCGGACGCATCGCCCTGCGGGGAACGGTCGGCTGGCTCGCGTGGCTCGTCGTCCACCTCGTGTTCCTGATCGGCTTCCGCAACCGCGTCGTCGTCCTCGTGAACTGGGCGTGGAACTACATCACCTGGGATCGGGCGAGCCGGGTGATCATGGTGGACCGCCAATGACCGACGAGAGCCCCCCGCCCCCTGCCGCCGCCGGGCCCGACAAGGTGGCCGACACCCCGGCCAACGAGCTGCGCGCGGTTCCCGACCCGGTGGTCGCCGATGCCGGGGCCGAGCTCGACGCGATCGAGGAGGCGCTCGCCGCGGTGAGCCGGGCACTCGAGCGGCTCGAGTCGGGTGGCGAGCGCACCTGTGAGGTCTGCGGCGCGCCGCTGGGCGACGACGTCGTCTCCGGGGCCCCGTCGGCGAACCGCTGCGCCGCGCACGCGTGAACTGTGCCAAGACGCGTTGCGACCCCGACACGCGGGTGCGCGCCGGGGTCGCTCGATCGATCCGCCGGGCCCGCCCGGCATGGGGTTCAGGCCTTCTTGGTCTCCCAGAAGATCCGGTCGATCTCGGCGATGTCCGCCAACAGTTTGTCCGCGACGGCCACGTCGTTGGTCTTCTTGGTGTCGCCGGCAACCTTGGTCGCGCGCCAGAAGAGCTCGTGCAGCTCGGGGAACTTCTCCGCGTGCGCGGGCTTGAAGTAGTCGGTCCAAAGGACCCAGAGGTGGTGCTTGACGAGCTCGGCCCGCTGCTCCTTGATGAACAGGGCGCGGGTCTTGAAGTCGTGGTCGTCCGAGGCGTTGTACTTCTCCATGATCGCCTTGACCGACTCGGCCTCGATCCGGGCCTGCGCGGGGTCATAGACGCCGCAGGGCAGGTCGCAGTGGGCGTGGACCGCGACCGGCGGCACCACGCGGTCGAGCACGGCGAACAGGCGTGAAATGAGTGTCATCTCCGGGTCCCTTCGATCGCTTCTGTCGAGCCGCCGCCGTCGGTCGGGAGCGGGGCGCTCCGAGCCGGGCAGGCGGCCACAGCCTAACGAGGCCGGGCGTCGCGCGGTCAGAGCGCGCCGACCCGTCTCGGTCCTGGCGCTGCTCGCCGCCGTGGGGTCCGGCGTCGGGCGCCGGTGGTGCCGGCGGGTGCAGGTGCACGGGCCGAGCATGCGGCCCGGACTGCTCGAGGGCGACCGGCTCCTCGTTCATGTGACGGCGCGTATCCGCGACGGCGACGTCGTCGTGGTCCGCGATCCGGACGTGGCGTCTCGCCTCGTGGTCAAGCGCGCGGTCGAGGTGGGCGACGAGACGGTCGTCCTGCTCGGTGACAACCCGGACGCAAGCCGCGACAGCCGCAAATTCGGTCCGGTGCAGCGCGAGCTCGTGGTTGGCCGGGCCTGGTGGCGCTACGCGCCGGCATCGCGTGCCGGGCCTCTCGAGCGAGGGCCCCGCACGGGTCCCCGCGGGCACCCCCCGGGGGCGGCAGGGCTGCGGTGAGCCGCCGGTAGATTGCACCCCGATGCGAAAGCTGGCGGTGCTGTCGATGCACACGTCCCCGCTCGCCCAGCCCGGTACCGGCGATGGCGGCGGGATGAACGTCTACGTGCGCGAGCTCGCGACGGCCCTCGCGCGCAGCGGGGTGCACTGCGACGTCTACACGCGGACCGAACGTCGCGACCAGGCCGAGCGCGTCGTCGTCGAGCCGGGCCTCGTCGTCCACCACGTGCCCGCCGGGCCCCGCGCCCTGGTGCCCAAGGCCGGCCTGCACCGGCTCGTGGACGAGTTCGCAGAGCGCGTCGGTGCGGCGATGGCGACGGACCCCGACGGCCCGCCCGACGCGATCCACGCGAACTACTGGCTCTCCGGGCTGGCCGGGCACGTGCTGAAGCACCGTCTCGATCTCCCTCTCGTCTCGACCTTCCACACCCTGGACCGTGTCAAGGCCGAAGCGAGTCCCGAAGACGTCGACCACGAGGAACCCGAGAGACGGGCGCGGGCCGAGGCCGCGGTGATCGGCTGCTCCGACCTGGTGCTCGCCTCCTGCACGGTCGAGCTCGACCAGCTCGTCGAGCTGTACGGCGCCGACCCCGGCCGCGTCGCGATCGTGCCGCCGGGAGTCGACCATGCGTTCTTCTCGCCCGGCGACCAGACCCAGGCGCGGCGCGCGCTGCGCCTTGCACCCGAGCGTCCGCTGGTTCTCGCCGTCGGGAGGATCCAGCCATTGAAGGGCCTGACGGTCGCGCTGCGGGCGCTCGCGGCGCTGCCAGCCCTCGGGATCCCCGACGCGCGCCTCGTCGTCGTCGGAGGGCCGAGCGGCCCCGAAGGCGAGGCTGAGCGCGGCCGCCTCGTCGAGCTGGCCCGGATCCTCGGCCTGGAGGACGCCGTCTCCTTCGTGCCGCCTCAGCCCCACGAGCTCCTCTCGACGTGGTACCGGGCGGCGGACTGTTGCGTCGTCCCGAGCCGCTCGGAGTCCTTCGGGCTCGTCGCGCTCGAGGCCGCCGCGTGCGGCATCCCCGTCGTCGCCTCGGCGGTGGGAGGGCTGACCACCCTCGTGGCCCACGGCGAGACCGGGTACGTCGTCGATCGCGGCGACGTCCCGGGCTTCGCCCGGTCCCTTGCGACGGTGCTCGGCGACCGCCTGCACGCCGCGGGCCTCGGCTCCGCCGCGGCCGAGCGGGCGCGGCGCTATACCTGGCCGCTCGCGGCTGCCGGGCTTCTCGAGCGCTACGCGCACCTCACGGAGCGGGCGCTCGTCACCTGCGCCTGACGCGCCGGGCCGGTAGCGTCGTGGCCGTGCCGAAGCTCCTCGTTCTCGGTGCCGGCCGCATGGGGACCGCGCTCGCCGCCGGCCTTCTGCGCTCCGGCTGGGCACAGCGCGGGGACATCGCCTTGGCCGACCCGGATCCCGCGGCCCGAGTGCGGCTGGGGGACCGGTATCCCGACCTCGAGGCGCTCGAGGCGCCGGTCCCCGCGGACGCCCTGGTTCTCGCCGTGAAACCGAAAGACGTCGTCGCCGCGTGCCGGGCGCTTCCGCGCGGCGGGTACGGCCGCGCGCTCTCCATCGTTGCCGGGGTGCCCGTCGCGCGCCTCGAGGCGTGCCTTTGGCCCGGTCTCCCCGTCGTCCGCGCCATGCCGAACACCCCTGCCCTCGTCGGCTCGGGCGCGAGCGCGATCGCGGGAGGCTCGGCGGCCGGTGAGGCGGACCTCGAGTGGGCCGAGGGCCTGCTCTCGGCGCTCGGCGTGGTCGTCCGCCTCTCCGAGCCGCTCCTCGACGTCGCGACAGGACTGTCGGGCTCGGGGCCCGCCTACATCTTCCTCGTGGCCGAGGCGTTGATCGAGGCGGGCGTGCTCGCCGGCTTGGACCGGGAGGTCGCGACCGTCCTCACGGTCCAGACCCTGGTCGGAGCCGGGCGGATGCTCGCGGAGACGGCCGAGTCGCCCGAGCGCCTGCGCGCCGCGGTCACCTCGCCGGGCGGGACCACCGCGGTCGGACTCCGTGCGCTCGAGGAGCGGGGGGTCCGGGCCGCATTCCTCGAGGCCGTCGAGGCGGCGGTGCGCCGGTCTCGCGAGATCGGCGCGGAGCACTGAGGGCCCGCGCGGGCGCACCCTTCCCCTCCGAGCGTCGCGCGCCTAGTGTTCGTGGTGGCGGAGAGGGGTGAGAGCACTGACCGTTCGCTACACCAAGGCGCAGTTCCTGACCGTCGCGGAGGTCGCGCGCCTACTGCGCGTCTCCAACATGACGGTCTACCGGCTGATCAGCGCCGGCGAGCTGCCCGCCGTCCGCGTCGGCCGGTCGTACCGGCTGCGCGAGGAGGACGTCGACCACTACCTGTCAGCCCGCTTCACCGAAGCAGGCTGACCCCGTCGGCGGTCCGGGGAGCGGACGGCCGGATTGTCACGCGCGTCCGCACACCGGCTGTGCCGACCGAGCGCGGGTAGGCGGGAGTGCCCCCGGGTTGTCCGACGCCGCGCCGGCCCCCTAGGGTTCGCCCATGCGGCGCAGCGGGCTCCGCGCCAAGGTCCCGGCGCCGACGGTCGCCCGTCTCCCCGTCTACCACCGCGCGCTCGTCGATTACGAGCGCCGCGGGCTGCAGACGATCGCCTCGGCCGAGCTCGCGGCGGCGACCGGCGTCAACGCGGCGACGCTGAGGCGGGACCTCTCCCACCTCGGCTCGTGGGGAACGCGGGGGACCGGCTACGAGGTCCGTCACCTGCTCACGCAGGTGGACCGCGCGCTCGGCATCGATAAGGAGTCCCCGATCGTCGTCGTCGGGGTCGGCAACCTGGGTCGCGCGCTCGCCCGGTCGGGCAACTTCTCCGCCCGGGGACTGCGCGTGGCCGCCCTGCTCGACGTCGACCCCGAGATCGTCGGGACCGAGGTCGCGGGCGTTCCGGTCGAGCACGTCGACGCCCTCGAGCGCGTCGTGCGGCGCGAGGGCGCGGTCATCGCCGTGCTCGCCACGCCCGCCGAGGTCGCCCAGTCGCTCGCCGACCGCCTTGCCGGCGCGGGGGTGCGGGCGATCCTCAATCTCGCCCCCGTCGTCTTGCACGCTGCGCCGAGCGTGCGGCTCGGCACCGTCGACCTCGCCGCCGAACTCCAGGTTCTCGCGTTCTACGGCACCCGCGATCGCCACCGCGCCCGGCGGGCCGTAGTCTCACCGGGGGACGCGGCCGCCGGGCGCTAGAGTTCGGGAGCTGCGCAGAGGGCCGTCGCGCGCCCCCCGGGGCGGCGCGTTCCACGGCGCAGGAGGGCAGGGTGTCGGTCGTCGTCGTCGGGTGTCACGAGCGGGAGACGAGCCTCGATGTGCTCGGCCGGCTCACCGTCGCCGATGACGAGCTCGGCAAGGCACTGCGCGTGCTTTGCGACAGCCCGGAGATCTCCGAGGCGGTCGTCGTCTCGACCTGCCTGCGCACCGAGGTGTACGCGGTCGTCGATCGCTTCCACGACGCGCTCGGCGACATCCGGGCCTTCTTCGCAGGTCGCCTCGGTGACGAGGCGACCTGCGACCTCGACGCCGTGCTCACCGTCGCCTACGACGATGCCGCGGCCCGCCACCTCTTCGAGGTTGCGGCCGGCGTCGACTCGGTCCTCCTCGGCGAGGGCGAGATCCTGCGCCAGGTCCGCCACGCGGCCGAGCGCGCCGCGGCCGAGCGCGCCGCCGGGCCGGTCCTGACCGGCCTGTTCCGCAGCGCCATCGCAGTCGGAAAGCGCGTGCGCGCCGAGACGGCGATCGCGCGAGGGACGACGTCTCTGGCCCACGTGGCGGTCGGGGTCGCCCGCTCGCTCCTCGGCGACCTGAGCGACCACCATGCGCTGCTCATCGGCGCCGGCGAGGCGGGCGCAGGCCTCGCGACGACGCTCGCGGCCGCGGCGCCCGGGCTCCGCTTCACCGTCGCGAGCCGGGCGCGGGCGCGCGCCGACGAGGTCGCGGGGAGCGTGGGGGGGCGGGCGATCCCCCTCGAAGAGGTGCGCGAAGCGCTTGTCGAGGCCGACGTGCTGCTCACCGCCACCTCGGCGCCCGGGCCGCTGATCGGTCCGGAGGACCTGAGGGGCGGGCGCGCGGAACGGCCGTTGCTCGTCATCGACGCCGGGGTGCCCCGCGACGTCGACCCGGCGGTCGCGGCCCTCGAGGGCGTGACGCTCGTCGACATGGACGACCTCAACGCCTACGCGGAACGCGAGATGGCCTCGCGCCGCGCCGAGGTGCCGCGGGCGCTCGAGATCATCGACGAGGAACTCGGCCGCTACCGCGCCGGCGTGCTCGGTCGCAGCGTGGCCCCGCTGGTCGCGTCTCTGCGGGCCCGCGCCGAGGCGATGCGTGCCGCCGAGGTCGAGCGGGTCACCGCGCGCCTTGAGCCCCACGAGCGCGCGGCCGTCGACGAGGCGACGCGCCGGGTCGTTGCGAAGCTCCTCCACGAGCCGACGGTCCAGCTGAAAGAGGCCGCCGGCTCACCGCGTGGCGAGCGCCTCGCCGAGGCGCTGCGCGCCCTGTTCGACCTGTAGCTGCGGTGGCGCCCCTGCGGCTCGCCACGCGTCGGAGCCCGCTCGCGCGGGCTCAGGTCGCGCTCGTCGCGGCCGCGCTCGTGGCGGTCGGTGACGAGGCGGTGCCCGTGCTTCTCGACAGCGCCGGTGACCGGGACCTCTCGGTCCCGATCGAGCGGCTCGGCGAGCGCGGCGTCTTCGTCACCGAGATCGAAGCGGCGGTCCTCGAGGGCCGCGCGGACGTCGCGGTCCACTCCGCCAAGGACCTCCCCGCAGCGGCGCCGCCGCCCGGGCTCGTCCTCGCGGCGGTGCCGTCCCGCGCCGACCCGCGCGACGCACTTGTCGGCCGGTCGCTCGCCGAGCTGCGTCCTGGAGCGCTCGTCGCGACTGGGTCGGTGCGCCGGCGTGCCCAGCTCGCGGCGCTGCGCCCCGACCTCGGCTTTGTCGGTCTGCGCGGCAACATCGCGACGCGCCTTTCCCGCGTGCCCGACGGCGGCGCGGTCGTGGTCGCGGCCGCGGCGCTCGCCCGCCTCGGGCTGACAGCCGACGCGGCCGAGATCCTGCCGACGAGCGTCCTGTTGCCCCAGGTCGGCCAGGGCGCGCTGGCGTTGCGCTGCCGGGAGGACGACGCGGCGACCATCGCGCGGCTCGCGGCCGTCGACGACCCCGACGCGCACCGCTGCCTGCTCGCTGAGCGCGCGTTCCTCGCCGGCCTCGGGGGGGGCTGCGACGCGCCGGTCGGGGCGCTTGCCCGCATCGAGGAGGGCGGACTCTGCCTCGAGGGTCTCCTCGCGCGCCGCGACGGGCACTTCGTCCTCCGCGCGCGCGCGACCGGCACAGCGCCCGAGCAACTCGGCGCCCGCCTCGCCGACGAGCTCGTCGCGCACCGGGGCGGCTCGCTCGTCGTGGGCGAGTGGTGACCGTCCACCTCGTCGGCGCGGGGCCGGGAGATCCCGGCCTGCTCACGCGCCGCGGGGCCGAGCTGGTGGCGGCCGCCGATGTCGTCGTGCACGACCGCCTTGTCGCCCCCGCGCTGTTGCGCCTGGCGCGGCGCGGTGCCGAGCTCGTCGACGCAGGCCCGGCGATCGAAGACGACGGGGCCGGCGTTCGAGACGAGACCGTCGCGTTGGTCGTCACCGCCGCGCGCCAGGGCCGGCGCGTCGTCCGCCTCGTCGTCGGCGACCCCTATGTCTTCGGCCGTGGTGCGGACGAGGCCATCGCCCTCGCGGCGGCAGGTGTGGCGCTCGAGGTCGTCCCCGGGCTCTGCGCGGCACTCGCCGCGCCCCTGCTCGCCGGCATCCCGGTCGTCCAGGGCGACGCCTCGGCGGGGGTGACGGTGGTCTCCGGGCGTGATCCGGGCGCGCGGGGCGCGCCCGACTGGGCAGCTCTGGTCCGTGCGCGCACGACGCTCGTCGTGGTGACGGGCGCCGAGCGCCGCGACGAGATCGCGCGGCGCCTCGTCGCCGGGGGGATGGATCCCGAGACGCCCGTCGCCGCCGTCGAGCTCCCGGCCACCGCGCTCCAGCGCACGGTCCGCACCACGCTTGCAGCGCTCGGGCGGCAACCGGTCGCCTCGCCGGCGACGCTCGTCATCGGCGCGGTCGCGCGGCTGCGTCTCGCCACGGTCGAGGATCGGCCGCTGGCGCGCCGTCGGGTCGTGGTGACGCGGGCGGCGGACCAGGCGGGCGCGCTCTCGACTGCGCTCGCGGCGCTCGGGGCCGAGGTTGTCGAGTTCCCGACGCTCGAGATCACCGACCCGCCCGACGCCGGCGCGGCGCTGCGTGCCGCACTCGAGACGCTCAAGAGCTACGCGTGGATCGTCTTCGCCTCGACGAACGCGGTCGAGCGCTGTTTCGCCGAACTGCGCGACGCTCGGGCGCTCGCGGGGCCTGCCGTCGCGGCGGTCGGGGAGGCCACAGCGGCGGCGCTTCGGCGCCGCGGCGTGGTCGCCGACCTCGTGCCCGACGCGCCGCGTGCGGCGGGGCTGCTCGCCGCGTTCCCCGGGCCCGCCGGGCCCGCCGAGCGCGTCCTTGTCCCTCGCGCACTCGCCGGCAACGACGAGCTGCCCGAGGGCCTGCGGGCGCGCGGCTTTGTCGTCGACGCCGTCGCCGCGTACGCGACGCGCACTCCGGCCGCCCCGGCCGCGCTCCTGTCTGCGATCAAGGGTGCGGACGCGCTGACCTTCGCGTCGGGCTCGGCGGTTGCGGGGTTCCTCGAGATGGCAGGCCGCAGCCTCGTTCCGCCCGTCGTCGCGACCGTCGGCCCGGTCACCTCGGCAGCGGTGCGCAGCGCGGGGCTCGAGGTCGCCGTGGAGGCGCCGAGCCCGTCGCCCGAGGCGCTCGCGTCGGCGCTCGGGCAGTACTTCGCCGCCCTACGCTTCGGGCATGTTGCGTCCTGAAAGCTGGACCAGCCCAGCGGGTGGAAGTCCCGTCCGGGTAATCGCCGGAGAGCCCGGTAGCAGGCCCCAGCTCGTCGCCGAGAGGCGGCGGGTCGAGCGGGGCGTCAAGAGCCTCTTTGGAGGGAGCAAGCGTGCGGGCCGTAGGTCCACCCGGGCCGAGTCCTGCAGCCTCGTCAAAGTTACAGCGGGGGAGCCGAGCCGCTCATGTCACGGCGAAGGCCCACGTCCGACCGACTGGCAAGTTCCCGAGATGCTCCTGGTCGGGTCCCCTCGGGGTACGGGGAGCGGCACGTGCGCACGGGGTGGTTCGGAACAGGAGAGGCCCGTCTTGCCAGCCTCGTCAGCGAAGACCGGACGTATAAGCCAGTGGTGAAATCATCCGGAGGCAAGCGGGAGTCCGACGGGGTCGTAGTACCGCTGATCGCCGGGAGGAACCCGGCAGGAGGGAAGGGCCCCGACTTCGGTCACGCTGGTCGAGGAGGAACGCGCAAGGGCATGGCCGGGACCGCCCGGTCCAACTACCCCGAGGGCAGACATCTCGCCCCCGCCAACGTTCGACGCCTCCAGAACCGGCTATGGGCTGCGGCCAAGCAGTCTTCGCAGCGGCGCTTCCCCGCCCTTTATGACCGCATCTACCGGGATGACGTCCTGGCAGAGGCGTGGGAGCGGGTCCGTGCCAATCGTGGCGCTGCGGGGGTCGATGGTGTGACTCTCAAGGCGGTGGAGGACTACGGTGTCGCTCGTCTCCTTGGCGAGCTGCAACGTGACCTCCGTGCAGGCAACTACCACCCGGCGCCTGTGCGGCGGGTGGGGATCCCAAAGCCGGACGGGCGCATGCGCCCGCTCGGTATTCCCACGCTGAAGGATCGGGTGGCCCAGCAGGCGGCGAAGTTGATCCTCGAGCCGATCTTCGAGGCGGACTTCTTGACCTGCAGTTATGGGTTTCGCCCGAAGCGCTCGGCGACGGACGCCATGGAGAGAATCCGGGTCGGCTTTATCGAGGGCAGCCAGTTCGTCTTCGAGGCCGACATCGAGGACTTCTTCGAGTCGTCAACACACTGCTCCCTTCGTTGCTGGTCATGGCTGGAAGAGCTGGTTCTGGGGCGCGGGGGGCTCGATACGCAGGCCCTTTCTGCGTCCGGTCCGCACATGGACAGCACGCAACTCCCCTCGCTTTACACGCTGCATGATCGTTTGGCGAGTGACGCCGTAGGCGAGGGTTGCCTCCAGCATCGCCAGCCAGCCCGCCGGCGCATCGTCGACGAAGAGCGAGCGGATCTCCTCGGTGAGCCGGATCCGCCACGGCGCGCCCGGGGTAGTCTGCTCGCCGCCGACGAAGCCGTCTCCGAGCCATCGGTGCAAGGTGGAGGGAGCGAGGCCGAGATCCTTTGCCGCCTCGTCGATGGTGAGCAGCTCGTTGTCCTCGTCGCTCGTATTCGCTCGGTGCACCGGGATGTCAAAGTGGTGACGCAGCGACTGGACGCGTCCTGCGGTGAAGGGAAGTCCCCGGGCGGTTCGGCGGTGCTGTCGATTCAAGATGCCGGCGATCTTGTCATCAGGGTGGTGCACCGCCAAGCGGCGGAGCAGCTCGACGGTGTCCTCGCCGGTGCGGATGGACGGCGGCCGGCGCTTCAAGGCGACCGAGAGCTCGCTCAGCGCCCCGCCCTTCCAGCGCATGAGGAGCTTGGCGTGGCGCTCGCCGTCGTCGCTCGAGACAAGACTGATCCCGACCTCCTCGAGCAGGGTGTGCAGCAGCGCCTTGCGCTCCTTGTCGGTGGTACTCGTGGCGTCGAAGACGGCCCGAAGATCATCGCCCAAGGCCAAGATGGCGGAGCGCTCGTCGCTCGTGAGCACCTTCGGCCGGGCCGCCTCTCGCCGGGCGAGCTCTCCCTCGGTGCGTGCGAGCTCGTGCAGCGTCGCCTCCCAGGCGGCCTCGAGGCCCCGGGCGACGAGGCGGTTCTCCGGCTCGACCGCTCTGTAGCGGCGCTCGGCCTTCTGGGCCGCGTAGCGGGCCCGCTCGACCTCTCGTCGCCACTGGTCGAGCGTGGCGTCGTGGGCGTCCTCGAGCTTCGCCGCGGCAGCGAGGCAGGCGTCGAAGAGCGGGTCTCGGACCGGCGGGTGCAAAAGCTCCTTCGTGGGTGGCTGCGTGCCGGGGTGCTGGTGAACGGGGTCGTCTCCGAGACGGTCACGGGGACTCCCCAGGGCGGGGTGATCTCGCCGCTGCTCGCCAACATCTTCCTGCACGCCTTCAATCGGGTCTGGGCCGAGTCTGGCACGGGAGAAATCGTCCGCTATGCGGACGATTTCGTCGTGTTGTGCAAGACCCAGGAGGAGGCAGAAGAAGCCGGGTGGCTCGCAGCTGCGCTGCTCGGTGAGCTCGGTCTCCGCCTCCATCCGGACAAGACGAGGACTGTCGACCTCCGGGAAGGCAAAGAGGGCTTCGACTTCCTCGGGTGCCACTTTCACGCCCGCATGTCCGGCAAGCTATGGGAGCAGCGGCGCATCGTCCGCTACTACCTCCATCGCTGGCCGTCTCAGCGGTCGATGAAGCGTGCTCGGGCGAGGGTCAAGGTCCTCACCGATCGGAGCCAGGTCGGACAGGAGTTGGAGGTGGTCATCGGCCGCCTCAACCGGTTCCTTGTGGGCTGCGGCAACTACTTCCGCACCGGGAATGCCGCCATCAAGTTCCGCACGCTGGACTCCTACGTGGAGTGGCGACTGAAGCGCCTCTTGATCAAGAAGCGAGGTCGCAATCTCCACGCCGGTCAGGCGGCACGATGGACGCGCCACTGGTTCCACGACCAGGGCCTGCACAAGTTGTCCGGCACGATTCGCTACCCGAAGGCCGCGTAACCATGTCCAGAAGATCGTCGGTGAGCTGTATGCGGGAGAACCGCACCTACAGATCGAAAGGGGGATGGGGAACCGGGTCCGCACTGCGGGCACCGCGCCCCTGACTGCCAATGGCTGAGGCCCTCTTCCCCGTCCGCCGAGAGCGGCGGCTCCGTCGCACGCCCGCGCTGCGCCGCCTGGTCGCCGAGACGCGTCTTTCGGTCGACGACCTGGTCGCGCCCCTCTTTGTACGCGAGGGCATCGACGAGCCCGTCGCGATCTCGTCGCTACCCGGGGTCCACCAGCACAGCGTGGCCTCGCTCGTCGCCGAGGCCCGGCGCCTCTCCGGCCTCGGCATCGCCGCGCTCGTGCTGTTCGGCGTGCCGGTGCGCAAGGACGCGGTGGGCAGCGGCGCCTCGGACCCGGCCGGCATCGTCCAGATCGCCCTCGCCGAGCTGCGCGCGGCGCTCGGCGACGACGTCGTGCTCATCACGGACCTGTGCCTCGACGAGTACACGGACCACGGGCACTGCGGTCTGCTCGATCGCCGCGGCGAGGTCGACAACGACGCGACGCTCGAGCGCTACGCGGAGGTCGCTCTCGTCCAGGCCGCCGCCGGCGCAGACCTCGTCGCGCCGAGCGGGATGATGGACGGTCAGGTCGGGGCGATCCGCGCGGCGCTCGACGGCGCCGGCCGCAGCGACGTCGGGATCCTCGCCTATGCCGCGAAGTACGCGTCCGCGC
>JAKABX010000037.1 GCA_021796545.1 Actinomycetes bacterium | reverse complement strand
GTGCCGCAGGCCGGCGAGCGTCGCCTGGAGCTGGACCCGGGCGGACGCGGGGGCCGCCGCGACGGCGAGCGCATCCGCGTGGGAGGAGGCCGGGACGCCGCGGCGGGCCGGGAGGTTCTCGAGAAGAGCGCGTGCCCGGGCCGGGCCGATGCCCTCGTGCAGGCGGAGCAGGCGGAACCAGGCGAGGTCGTCGGCCGGGTTCTCGGTGACCCGCGCGGCGGCGAGGAAGTCCTTCACGTGCGCGGCCTCGAGGAAGCGCAATCCGCCGTACTTGCGGTAGGGGACGCGCCGCGCCGTGAGCTCGAGCTCGATCAGGTCCGCGTGGTGCGCCGCGCGCACGAGCACTGCCTGGTCGCGCAGGCGCACGCCGTTCTCGTGGCGCTCGAGGATGTGGGTGACGACGACGCGGGCCTCCGACGCGGCGTCGTAGCAGCGCGTGAGCACCGGCCGACGCCCCCCCTGGCGTGCGGCCCTCAGCGTGAGGGTCGGCGCCGGTGGGCCGGCGCCGGGCGCGCCCGTGGCGGGCGGACGCACGCGGTTCGCGAGGTGAAGGATCGCCGCGGTGGAGCGGAAATTCGCCTCGAGTGCGACGACGTGCGCGCCCGGGAGCCTTGCGGCCAGCTCGTGCAGGTGGCCGGCGCTCGCGCCCCGGAAGCCGTAGATCGCCTGTGCGTCGTCGCCGACGACCGTCAGTCCCCGCCCCCCGGGTCGCAGCGCGAGGACGATGTCGACCTGGAGCGCGTTGACGTCCTGGTACTCGTCGACCAGGACGTGGTCGAAGGCCCCGGCGAGCTGCTCGCCGAGATGCGGGGCGCGCAGCGCGGCGCGCCAGTACAGCAGGAGGTCGTCGAAGTCGACCAGGGCGTGCGCGCGCTTGTGGGCCACATAGTCGCGGAAGAGTTTCGCGATCTCGCCCTTGTGTGGCGCGCACCAGGGGAAGTCGACCGCGAGGACCTCGCCGAGGCTGCGCCCGGTGTTCACCGAGCGCGAGTAGAGATCGGCGAGCGTAGCGGGCTTGGGAAAGCGCTGCGCGGCCCCGTGCAGGTTGTGGCGGTGCCGCAGCAGGTCCAAGACGTCGGTGACATCGGCGGGATCGATGACGGAGAACTCCTCGCCGAGACCGAGCGGCGACGACCACGCCCGGAGAACCTGGTGGGCGATTGCGTGGAAGGTGCCGCCGCAGAGGCGTTTCGCGGTCCCGCCGTCGCCGACCAGTGCGCCCGCTCGGGCGAGCATGTCCTCCGCGGCCCGGCGCGTGAAGGTGAGGAGCAGGATCCGCTCGGGGCGCACGCCGCGTGCGAGCAGCTGCACCACCCGGGAGACCAGCGTGCGCGTCTTGCCGGTGCCGGCACCGGCGAGCACGATCAGGGGACCGTCGCCGTGGAGCGCCGCGGCCCGCTGCGCGTCGTCGAGGTCGCCGTCGACCGGGTCATCGAACATGTGTTTGCAAGCCTAGTCCGCGCGGCGCGCGGGGACCGGGGCTGCGGCGGCGGAGGCGCCCTACGCGGCGGACCGGGAGGCCGTCAGGTGGCGTGCGCCGCCGCCCGTGAACAGCAGCCGCGCGAGGCGCCCGATCTCGCGATCTTGCTCCCCGGCGAACTGGCACATCACCAGTGCCGCGCCGTGGGCGATGCGCTGGACCCCGCGCACGTCGACCGAGAAGGTGAGGCGCTCCCCGCCGAGCTCGAACTCGAGTCGGTGGCTGAGGGCGCGTTCGTTGGGGACCACGTTGCTCCACACCAGTGCGCCGCCGACCGAGAGGTCGATGAGGCCGCCGGCGGCACCGTCGAGTGAGGCCTCGCCGCCGACACGCACGCGAACTGCGGCCCGCCGCTCGGTCGCGAAGCGGTCGGCGTGGACGCGCCGGCGCGCGGCGACGAGCACGACCGTGTTGACCGCTGCCCATCCCGCGGCGCCGTACGCGGTCCAGGGGAGGTTGTAGGTGACTGGGGTCCGGCCGGTGACGGTGAGCAGGAACCACACGGCGGCGACGATGCTCACGAGCAGCAGCGCGGTGAGCAGCCAGGGGGGTCGGATGCGCTGGCGCTCCGCGCCACCCTCCTTGGACGTCACGCCGAAGCGCCGGGCGCGGGGCCGGAGGATGGTGAGGGTCGCCGCGAGGTTGCTCTGCATCCGCACGAACTCGAAGAGCACCGCGAGGCCCTGGGGCGCGTAGCCCCGCGAGAGCAGCGCGAGGGCGAGACGTTGGGCGAGGAAGGTCGTCCCGAACACCGTCGCGAAGGTGAGCGCGTTGGCGTTGATGGGGTTCGCGCCCGAGAAGATGACCGCGAGGGGGAGCAGGATGTAGCCGAGCGTCCGCCAGGCCTCGAACCAGCCGAGGATCGTCGACGCGTAGGCGAGGCGCTGGGGGAGCGAGAGCCCGGGGCGTCGCAGGGGGTGCTCGATGCGCAGGATCTGCATCGCGCCGGTGCCCCAGCGCCGCCTCTGTGCCTGGTATTCGGCCGCGGTGCGGGCCGCGAGGCCGTAGGCGAGGACCTCGTTGTGGTACACGGTGCGCCAGCCCCGCCGGTGCAGGCGGACGGTCGTGTGCATGTCCTCGGTGAGGGTCTCGGTCGCGACCCCGCCGACGTCGCGCAGGGCTGCGACGCGGATGACGGCCCCCGTCCCGCACCAGAAGGCCGCGTTCCAGCGGTTCTTGCCCGGCTGCAGGGCGCGGTAGAAGAGGCGCTGTTCGTTGAAGGGGACCCGGCGCGCGCGCGGCCAGAGCCACGAGCGGTTGCGGTCGTGCTCGAAGGACTCGACGTTGTAGAAGTCCTGGGGGGTCTGGACGATCGCGACCTTGGGGTCCGCGAAGTAGCCGAGCGTCTCGGCGAGGAACCCGGGGCGCGCAACGTGGTCGGCGTCGAGCACGGCGACGAAGTCGGCCGAGATGTGGCTGAGTGCGTGGTTGAGGTTGCCGGCCTTGGCGTCGACGCGCTCCTCGCGGGTGAGATAGCGCGCGCCGAGCCGGGACGCGAGGTCGGCGACGAAGGGGCGCCCGCCGTCGTCGAGGACCCAGGTCTCGTGTGCCGGCTGCAGCGCCACCGCGGCCGCGATGGTCGGGATGAGGACCTCGCGGGGCTCGTTCAGCGTCGGAATGAGGACCGCGACGGTCGGGCGGGTGGTGAGGCGGGGGGCGAGCGGACGGCGGTCGACGTCCCAGAGCGCGAAGGTGAAAAGAGCGAGACTGACGACGGCGGAGAACTCGAGCACCCAAAGGGGCACGGAGATCCACCGGTCGGCTCCGAGGGTCGCGACCGCGCGCCAGACGAGGTAGGCCGCGCTGACGACGAGGGCGAAGACCGCGCCGGCGTGGATCGCCCGCCGCCGTCGGGGCGACTCGGGCGGCGGCAGCTCGCCCCCGGCGAAGAAGGGCGCGCCGGTCCGGTCAAGCCCCCGGGACGCGCCACGCCCGCCGCTGCGCCGTGTTGCCATCTCCCTGCTCCCTCTCCTGCGCCCCCGCACGCTGGGCTGGTCCCGGGTTCCTCGGTGCGCCCGCGGCAGGGGTCTTACGGCGCTGGAGGGAGCGAAATGAAGAGCACGCCTGACATGGGCTTTCCTGAGCGTCGCCACGCGTGCGGGGGTAGCACACGCGCGATCTGGCGGATCGAGGGATCGCCGGCGGCCGCGGGGCCAAAGGTCTGCGCTCGAGCGAGGGGTAAGACCTTGAGGCTCACCAGGCTGAGACGGCGAACAGGGCGGTGGCGTCAGCGGTGCTCGGGGTGGGGCTGGGTGCGCTCTGCATCCCACTCTCGACCCTCGCGGCCCGCGCCGCCGAGGTCCAGCAGCGCACAGCGCCGCGAACGTGACGGTGGTCATGGGGACGACCGACCGGATCGTGTCTGCGGACCCCGCAGGCTTCTACGGCCTGCCGTCGTGGACGATCATTGACAACGTCTACCAAAGGCTCCTCAAGTACCCGCCCGGCAGCGTGAACGACGTCCCGGACGCGGCGCGCTGTCACTGGCAGGGGACGCCGGCGACGCGATAGGTGTGCACCGCGCTTGCACACCAGGCCTTCTCCAGCGGCGACGCGGTGGCCGGTGCGGACGTCGTCTGCCCCTTCAACCGGATCAACAAGATCAACGGTCCGAACGGGCCGGCCAGCCTGATCGCGGCGATGAGGAGTGTGAGCGCCAAGGGCAACAGCGTGACCTTCGTGTTGATGTACCCGGATGCCACCTGGCCGGACGTGCTCACCTCCGGCGCCGGGGCGATCGCCGATGGGAAGGTCTTCCCCTTCAACAAGCTGCAGCCGGACGCGAGGATCGTCGGCTCGGGCCCCTATCAGCTGCAGAGCGACACGCTGAAGCAGCTCGCGGTCTTCACCCCGAACCGGCACTACGGGGGCACCGATGTCCTGCACAACAACAAGTTCACTATCCGCTGCGAGGAGAGCGGCTCGACTCTCGTCTCCGACGTCCAGCAGGGCGCGGTCGACATCGGCTACCGGGACCTCACCCCGACCCGTTGCTCGTCGTGGAGAAGGCACAAGGCGTCATCCTGGTCAAGGGCAAGGGCATCGAGAACCGCGACATCGTCTTCAACCTGAAGACGATGCCCGGCGCCAACACCGCGCAGAAGCTCGCGGTCTGCCACGCCGTCGCGTGCGTGGTCAACCGCCAGGACATCGCGACCAACCTGTACCACGACACGGTGTCGCCGCTGTACGCGATCATCCCCGACGCCCTCGCCGGCCACATCAACGCGACGGCGCGCTCTTTGTGGACCAGATCGCGATCATGTACCTCGGCCGGATCCCCGAGATGGGGTCCACCGACGAGATCTGCGCCCACCCGCGCCGCTGCCCGGCTCCTGCCGCGCGGCGAGGGACTCGACGCCTCGCTGCCCCCCTCGGTCGCGCGTTCCACCCGCGCCGTGCGGACCGTTCGCCCCCTGCGGCTGGGAGTGTCGAGACCCCAAGGACCTCCTCGAGATGCGCTGGTCGGCGCTTGGACCCGAGGAGTACCTACGCCAGCGCGCGGTGCTCGCTGACCTCTTGGCGCTCGACGCGCACCTGCGCGCGGGTGCCGGGCACCGGCCCGCAAAGGTCGCGCAGCTCGTGGCCTTCCACCGCAAGGCGGATCTTGACGAGCCCCCGTGGCGGGGCGTGGAGCCGGTCGAGCAGACCCCGGCCGGCGTGCACGTCCGCTTCGCCGCGCACGCCGATCCGCTGCTGCGCCCGGTCGGCACGGCGGGGGGCCGCGTCTCCTGCCACCTCGACCGGCGCGGGGACTCCGGCGTCGGCGCCGCCGGCGGTTCCTAGAGAACGGTCCGGCCGGCCCGGGCCGCTGCGGCGCGTTGCTCGCCGCTCAGCGAGCGCTCGCGCACGGGGACGACGAGGCTCCAGTGTGCTCCGACCGGGCAGCGCTGGAGGCGCGCGATCCCAAGGTCGATCGCGCGCAGCTTGATGCCAGGGATCCATACGGTCTCGAACAGGTGTCCGGAGCGGCAGCGCACCACGGTGTGCATGCCGAGGCGGTAGCCGAGGAGCCGGGCGATCCCGATGCCGCCGAGCGAGATGCCCGCCGCGAGTGCGAGCCCGTAGACGAGCCGTCTGCGCACCGCTGCAGTCTCGCGCGCCGCCACCGCCACCGGGAAGGGGAGGTTCGGGTCTTGGTAGCCTCCGCCGGGAACACGGAGGTCGTCGTGGAGCTGAACGCGTGGGGCCAGCCAGTCGGGGACCCGGTACCGGGCTGGACTCCCCGCCCGCGTCCGACGCGCGCAACTCTTGTCGGCCGTTTCGTCCGGCTCGAGCCGCTCGATCCCGCGGGCCACGGCGACGCGCTGCGCCGCGGCCTCGACGCGGAGCGCGACGGGCGCCTGTGGACCTATCTCAGCTTCGGGCCCTTCGCGGATGTCGGCGCGTGGCCGCACTTCCTCGACGCCGCGGCCGCAAGTGAGGACCCCCTCTACTTCACGGTGGTGAGCGCCGACGACCCCGGGGCGGTCGGCCTGGCGGCCTACCTGCGCATCGAGCCCGCCGCGGGCAGCATCGAGGTCGGCTCGCTCGCCTTCTCGCCGGCGCTTCAGCAGACGACGGCGGCGACCGAGGCGATGGTGCTGATGATGGCGCACGCCTTCGACGAGCTCGGCTACCGCCGCTACGAGTGGAAGTGCGACAGCCTCAACGCGCCCTCGCGGCGCGCGGCCGAGCGGCTCGGCTTCGGCTTCGAGGGGATCTTCTCGAAGGCGACCGTCGTGCGGGGGCGCAACCGCGACACCGCGTGGTACGCGATCACCGACGCCGAGTGGCCCAGGCTGCGCGACGCGTATGCGGCGTTCCTCGACCCGACCAACTTCGACCCGACCGGGACCCAGCGCGTCGCTCTCGGCACGTGGATCGACCGGGCGCGCCGGGACCACGCGGCGCACGGTGGGGTCTCGACGCACCCCGGCGCGCGCACGTCATCGCGCGGCTCGGCAGCGCCGGGCGACTCGGGCACCACCGCGGGCTGCTGATCGCGCCGGGCGGGTCGATCGGGGCGGTTGTCGGCGTCCTAGACTGCGCCGGAGGCCCGCGGCGGTGAGACCACTCGACATCTTGTGGCTCCTGCTCGCGGGCCTGGGCGGCGGGCTCGCCGGAACGATCGCCGGCCTCGCGTCGCTCGTCAGCTACCCGGCGCTGCTCGCGCTCGGCCTGCCGGCCCTCAGTGCCAACATGACCAACACGGTCGCGCTCGTCTTCAACGGGGTCGGTGCCGTGTGGGGCTCCCGGCCCGAGCTCGCGGGCCGTCCGAGGTCACTGCGCCGCCTCTGCGTGGTCGCGATCGCGGGGGGCGTCGGCGGAGCCGCCCTCCTCATCGTCACGCCCGCCCACGTCTTCCAGCTGGTCGTGCCCATCCTGATCGCCGGCGGGTCGCTCGGGGTCGTGCTCCGGCGCCACCGTGCGGCGCCGCACGGTGGACCCGCGCGCCCGCTGCTCCTCGAGGGCGCGGTCTTCCTCACCTCGCTGTACAGCGGCTACTTCGGCGCGGCGGCGGGCGTCATCCTGCTCGCGGTCTTGCTGCTCGTGAGCGGCGACGGCCTGGTCCGCTCGAGCGCCGTGAAGAACCTCCTGCTCGGCCTCGCGAACGGCGTGGCGGCTGTCACGTTCGCGCTCGTCGGCCCGGTCCGCTGGATCGACGTGCCGGCGCTCGCCGCGGGGTTCCTCGTCGGGGGGCGCGTCGGCCCCGAGATCATCCGCCGGGTCCCTGCGGACCCGCTGCGCCTCGCGATCGCGGCTGGGGGACTGTTCCTCGCCGTCCACCTCGCCCTGGCCGCCTACCGCTGATCTTGTGCGCAGCAGATGGCAATAGGGTCGTCGGACCCTAGGCAGAAGCGGGGGGCGGCGCGGATAATGAGGCAACGAGACGGGCAGCGGGACCGTTGACGCGTCCCTTGGGAGGCGACGGGCGGTGACGGTGGCGATTCGGACGAGGCCGGGAGGAGAGCGCACGGACTCCCACAACGCGTCCGTGAACAAGGAACTGGCCGAGGCGGGGCTTTGCGGGATGACGCACCTCGCGACCGGGCGTGTCTGCGTGCGGCCCGCGCGCCATTCGGGCTCATGTGACTTCCGGACGCGCGAGGAGGCCGAGCGCTTGCTCGCGCGCCGTGAGAGCGCGGCGGCGAGCACGCGTTGAGCGCCCGCTGATCGGGACCATCGCCGGCAAGGTGCACCTGTCGTCTGGCGGGTCCGAACCCGGGACGGTGGAGGCGGTGGCCGCTGGGCGCGTGCGGGCGAGCGCGGCGGTCTATGCCGGGATGGAGACCCCGATGCCGCCGCGGGTCTCGGCGCCGTAGCGGGCGATCTCGGCCCCGAGGTCGAGCGGCGCGGTCTCGCTGCGCCGTTCGAGGACCTCGGGCGTGAGTCGGTCGGCGGGGACGATCCAGCAGACCTCGAATTCGAGGCCGTTGGGGTCGTGGGCGTAGAGCGCCTTGGTCGTCGAGTGGTCGCTCGCGCCGACCAGCGCCCCGAGGGCGCCGAGACGCTGCGCGACGCGGGCGAGCTCACTCAGGGTGTCGACCTCCCAGGCGAGGTGGTACAGGCCGACGCTGCCGCGTCCGGCCTCGCTCGGGGCCGCCCCCTGGCCGACGCCGAAGACGCCGAGGTCGTGGTCGTTGGTCGAGCCCGGGGCGCGCAGGAACGCGGCCCGCCCCGGTACCCCCGCGACGACGCTGAAGGAGAGGGCCTTCTCGTAGAAGGCCACCGTCTCCTCGACGTCGCGGACGAAAAGGACGGCGTGGTTGAGACGAGTCACCGGCACGGCGCACCTCCCCTCGCGCTCCGTCCGAGCCTACGCGTGCGCCGGCGGGGCGCGCGCGGTCAGTGCGCGGCGGTCTCGCCGAGGTAGGCGGCGCGGATCCGGGGGTCGCCGAGGAGATCGGTCGCCGCCCCGCTCATCACGATCTCGCCGTTCTCGAGCACGTAGCCGCGGTCCGCGAGCTGGAGCGCCTGGGTCGCGTTCTGCTCGACGAGCAGGATCGTCGTCCCCTGGGAGCGGATCCGGGCGATGATCTCGAAGATCGCCTTCACCACCAAGGGCGCAAGCCCCATCGACGGCTCGTCGAGGAGCAGCAGCCGGGGGTGGCTCATGAGGGCGCGGCCGATCGCGAGCATCTGCTGCTCGCCACCTGAAAGCGTTCCGCCTTCCTGGCGCCGGCGCTGACCGAGCACGGGGAAGAGCGAGAAGACGTGCTCGACGTCCTCGCGCAGGTTCCCCCGGCGACGGTAGGCACCCATCTCGAGGTTCTCGAGGACGCTCATCTGCGGGAAGATCCGCCGGCCCTCGGGCACGTGGCCGACACCGAGCGCCAGCACGTCGTGGGGCGCGACGTCCCCGATGGCCCTGCCCTCGAACAGCACCCGACCAGAGGCCGGGTGCTGGAGACCGGAGATCGTGCGCAGCGTCGTCGTCTTGCCTGCGCCGTTCGCGCCGAGCAGGGTGACGATCTCGCCCGTCTCGACGCTCAGGTTGACACCGCGCAGGGCCGGGATGGCGCCGTAGCGGACCTCGAGGTCAACGAGTTGGAGGAGGCTCACGCCCCCTCCCCGGACTCGGCGACGTCCCCGGCCCCCTCCGCGGGCGCCTCGGGGGCGCCGAGGTAGGCCTCGATGACGGCGGGGTTCTGCTGGATCTCGGCGGGTGAGCCGGTGGCGATGACCTGGCCGAAGTTGAGGACCACGATGCGTTCGGCGAGCGACATCACAAGGCCCATGTCGTGCTCGATGAGCAGGACGCTGACGCCGCGGTCGCGGTTCACCCGCCGGATCAGGTCGACGAGGTCGCCCTTCTCGGCCGGGTTGGTGCCCGCCGCGGGCTCATCGAGCAGCAGCAGCTCGGGTCCGGTCCCGAGCGCCCGGGCGATCTCGAGCCGCCGTCGGTCGCCGTAGGGCAGCGAGCTTGCCAGCGTGGCGGCGCGGTGGGTGAGGCCGACGAATTCGAGCAGCTCGCGCACGCGCGCGTTGGCGGCGCGCTCCTCGCGTCTCGTGTGCGGGAGGTGGAGGATCGCGCCGAGCGGTCCGGTGCGCGAGCGTGACTCGACGCCGATCTTCACGTTCTCGAACGTGGTGAGCGCGTTGAACAGCCGGCTCGTCTGGAACGTCCGCGCGATGCCGAACCGGTTGACGCGGTGGGGCCGGACGCCGACGACCGAGATGTCGCGACCGTCGCGGCGGTGGAAGACGATGCGCCCCTCCTGGGGCGTGTAGACGCCCGTCAGACAGTTGAACAAGGAGGTCTTGCCGGCGCCGTTCGGTCCGATCACCGAGAGGATCTCGCCGCGTCGCTGGGTGAGGGAGACCTGCGAGAGGCTTGTCAGGCCGCCGAAGCGCAGCGTGAGCTTCTCGACCTCGACGAGGAGGTCGGCCTCCGGCGAGGTCGCCGGGAGGCCGTCGGCGAGCGGCGCCGCGCTCGTCACGGCAGGCCCGCCGGTTCGCTCGGTGACGCGCCCGCGGTCATCGCGTCCGCGGTCCCGATCCCGTGCTCGGCGAGGCCGAGCTCGATCCGGCGCCGGCGCGAGGGGATGAGGCCCTCGGGCCGGAAGATCATCATGAGGATGAGGATCGCGCCGAAGTAGATGTAGAGGTCCTGCTGCTGGAAGCCGAAGAGCGGGTGGACGTGCAGGTACTGCGGCAGCCACTCGAGCACCGCGGCGCCGACCACCGCGCCGGGCAGCGAGCCCATGCCGCCGAAGATGACCAGCACCAAGATGAGGATCGAGAGCTGGACGGTGAAGTCGCCGGGCTCGAAGAAACGGATCTGGCTCGCGACCAGGGTCCCCGCGAAGCCCGACGTCGAGGCGCCGATGGCGAAGGCCATCACCTTGTACTTAAGGACGTTGATGCCCGACGCCTCGGCCGCGATCTCGTCCTCGCGGATCGCCGCCCACGCGCGCCCGATACGTGAGTGCTCGAGCGAGTGGAACGCGAAGAGCGCGAGCACGACGAAGACCAGCAGGAGGTAGTAGTAGGGCAGCGGATCGAGGCCCCAGACGTAGTTGATGCCGAGCACGTGGAGCGCGAAGTGCCGGATCGTCCCCGTCCCGATCGCGCCGCCGGTGACGCCCTGGAGGTTGATCGCGACGATCTGGATGATCTCGCCGAAGCCGAGCGTGACGATCGCGAGGTAGTCGCCCCGCAGGCGCAGGGTCGGGACGCCGAGGATGACCCCGGCGAGCATCGCCGTCGCGATCGCGATCGGGATGACCCAGAACGGGTTGAGGTTGGCCGGCGGGTGGATGGGCAGCGCTCCGGTCCAGAAGGCGTCGGAGTAGGCGCCGATCGCGAAGAAGGCGATGTAGCCGAGGTCGAGAAGACCGGCGTAGCCGACGACGACGTTGAGGCCGATCGCCAGCAGCACGTAGATGCCGACCTGCTGGACGAGGACGCTCTGCCAGTAGCCGTTGAGGTGGGCGGGGTAGACGATCGCGAGCGCGAGGAGCGCCACCAGCGCGAGCCCACGGAATTTGGCGTTCGGCAGCAGGCGCGCCGGCAGCGCGCTGACGCGCGCGGACGCCGTGCGGGCGCGCTCGCCGAAGCGGTGGCGCACCGTGATGAGCACCCACAGGCCGACGGTGAGCGCGAGACAGATGCCGAGGTGAGGAAAGCGCAACGCGCCGTCGACTCCCGAGAGCATGTTGATCCCGTCGCCCTCGGGGCCCGTCATGAGCGCGAGGACGAACCCGCCGATGACGCAGGCGAACAGCCGGCGGACGTCGTCGTTGTGCACGACCTTGTGCCAGGGGGTGCGCTGGTCGGGAGGAAGTGCCGCCGAGGTGACGGTTCGCTCGGGAATCTCGGTCAGCTCGAGCGGGTCGCTCATGGCACGGCCCGCATCACGCCGCTCTCCCGAGGCGCTCGCCGAGGATCCCGGTCGGGCGGAAGAGCAGGACGATGGCGAGGATGCCGTAGGCGATGACGTCCCGCCACGCGGTCTGGACGCAGCCCATCGGGAGGTTCTCCGCGATGCCGAGGACGAGACCGCCGAGCATCGCGCCGCGCACGTTGCCGATGCCGCCGAGCACCGCGGCCGTGAATGCCTTGAGGGCGGGGGTGAAGCCCATCGTGTAGACGACCCCGGCGTTGAGCCCGAAGAGGAATCCCGCCGCGCCGCCGAGCAGGCCGCCGAGGACGAAGGTCTGGGAGATGATGCGGTTGATGTTGACGCCCATCAGGCTCGCGGTCTCGGCGTCCTGGGCGACGGCGCGGATGCCCTTGCCGAGCTTGGTCGAGCTCACGACCCGGTCGACGAGCAGGAGCATGGAGATCGCGGCGATCGCGATGACGACGTAGTAGGCCTGCACCGGCGCCCCGAAGATCGAGAACCAGGGCAGGTTCGTGAAGGGCGCGGGGATCTCGAGGGCGTTGTGGCCGAACTCCTTGCCGGCGATGTTGTAGAGGAAGTACGAGGCGCCGATCGCGCTGATGAGGAACGCGAGGCGAGGCGCCTTGCGCCGCCGGAGGGGCCGGTAGGCGACCCGTTCGAGAAGGAACGCGACGACCCCGCCGCCCGCCGCGCCCGCCGCGATGCCGAGGGCGACGTAGCCGACCGAGCCCCAGCCGCTCGTGGTGTGGGATCCGAGGGTCGCCTGGAGGACGAAGTAGCCCGCGAAGCCCCCGCTCATGAAGACCTCGCTGTGGGCGAAGTTGATGAGCTGCAGAACGCCGTAGACGAGGGTGTAGCCGAGGGCGATCAGCGCGTAGAGGAAGCCGTCGGCGAGTCCGGAGATGAGCAGGCTCCAGAAGTTCTGCGTGAAGCACATCGGATGAGACCTCCGAGGTGAGCCCGGTCACCGCACAGCGGCAGGCGGCGCTCGGCGCCGCCTGCCGCTGCCACGAGAGACGTGTGATCCCCGGTGGCCGGACCCATCGGCCGGCCACCGGGGACACGCGCTACTTGACGAGCTTGCTCACCATGCCGAGCTCGACGATCTTTCCGCCCTTGACCTGGTACTCGTACACCGAGCTGCCGGCGATGTTGCCGTCGGGCTGGAAGTGCACGACCTTGGTCAGGCCGGTGTAGATGACCTTGTGCAGGCCGGCGACGACCGCCGGGCGGGTCGCCCGCGCGCCGAGCTTCTTCAGAACCGCGATGACGGTGTTGGTGGCGTCGTAGGCCTCGGCCGAGTAGGTGCCGACCGGGAAGCCGGCGAGCTTGCGGAAGCCGGTCGAGAACGCCTTGGCCGCCGGCGTGTTGCCGAGGTTCGTGCAGGCGCAGGAGAGGTAGGTGCCGTCCGCGATGGCGGCCCCGGCCTGGGCGACGTAGTGGGGGTCGAGGCTCCCGTCGTCGGACATGAGGTAGCCGGTGAAGCCCGCCGCGCGCACCGCCTTGGCGAGGAGCGCGAAGTCGCAGTAGTAGCCGCCGTAGAAGACGGCGTTGGCCTTGCTCGAGACGATGTCGGTCGCGAGGGCGCCGTACTGCTGGACGTTGCCGTTGCCCGCCTGGCACTGGGTCGTCCCCGGAGCCTCCTGGTGGGTCACCTTGATGCCGAGCTGCTTGGCCCTCTTGGCGAACGCGTCGACCAGGCCGACGGCGTACGCGCTGGCGTCGTCAACGGCGAAGACGCTCTTCACGTGGAGCTTCTTCGCGGCGTACAACGCGTCGGCCGGGCCCTGGGCGTCGTCGTCCGCGACGACGCGGAAGAAGTTGTTCCACCCGCTGTCGGCGAGCGCGGGAAGCGTCGCCGAGGGGCTCACGGTCGCAAGGTGGGCCGCGTGGTACAGCGGCTCGGCGGCCTTGGTCGCGCCCGAGAAGGCGGGGCCGACCACCGCGATGACGGACTTGTCGCCGATGAGGCTCTGGGCGGTCGTGGGTGACTGTGTCGCGCTGCCCTGGTCGTCGGCGGCCTTGTAGGCGAGCTTGAACGGGAGCTTGCCGAAGGTCTTGCCGGCGTTGGCCTGCTGGATCGCGAGCTGCACCGAGTAGGCCATGTTGAGCCCGAGCTGCTGGTTGCCGCCCGACAACGGGCCCTCGTACGCGATGGTGTAGGTCTTGGTGGCGGCGTGATGCGTGGCGGCGGTGGCAGCCCCCCCGAAGGACGCCAGGCCGAGCACGGCGGCCGCGAACGGCACGCCGAGCCGCTTGGTGGTCAGATGCATGGATCTCCCTTTCCGCTCGCTAGGCGAGTCAGCCTGCGCTGCGTCCCCCCCGGACGCGAGCCGGCGCAGATGCTACCCAGCCCGCGCCGGGGTGCGCGCCACGAGGGGGAGTGTTCACGAGCTGTTGACAGGACGCGGGTGCGAGATGTCCGCGCTAGGAAGGTGTGATGCACCCGAACAGCCAGGCCGTGGCGGACGCGCTCGCGGCGCGGGGGATCCGCGCCGAGGTCCGCGAGCTCGAGGAGTCGACCCGCACGGCCGCCGAGGCGGCGCGCGCGCTGGGGTGCCCTGTCGGCGCGATCGCGAACAGCCTGGTCTTCATGGTCGACGGGCAGCCTGTCCTCGTGCTGACGAGCGGCGCGCACCGCGTCGAGGTCGACGCGCTCGCAACACGTCTCGGCGCCGCGACCCTGGAGCGCGCGACCCCCGAGCAGGTGCGCGCAGCGACCGGTCAGCCGATCGGCGGGGTGGCCCCGGTGGGCCACCCCGCCGGGCTGCGCGTCCTGATCGACACCGCGCTCAGCGCGTACGGGGAGATCTGGGCGGCCGCGGGGACGCCGCACTCGGTCTTTGCGACGACCTATGGGGCCCTGCGCGCCGCGACCGCGGCGCAGGAGATCGAGGTCGACTAGCCGGGCGCGCCGACCCGCACGCGCGCCTCGCCGAGGGCCGCCTCGACGCGGCGGCTGACGCGTCGCTCGATGACGAAGGCGAGCACCGGCAGGAAACCGGCGCAGAGCATCGCCAGCATCTGGCCCACGCTGAAGCGCGACCGCCGGGCAAGGTCGAACGCGCAGACGAGGTAGACCATGTAGGCGACGCCGTGGAGCGGGCCGACGATCGTCACCACCGCGGGGAACCCGGCCCCGTACTGCAGGGGCATCCCGACGACCACGAGCACGAGCAGCCCCGTGCCGACGATCCACGCGAGCACCCGGTAGCGCGTGAGCGCCCGCTCGACCCCCCGCAGCGCCCCGGGCGCTGCGGTGCCGCTTGCGACCCAGCCGGGCGCGAGGCGCGCGGCCGCCCGCTCGAGGCTGCTCACTGCCGGCGCCAGGTCTTTGCGCCCCGCTCGGCGAGCGACGCGAGGTAGGCGTTGTACGCGGCCATCTCGGGGTCCTCTTCCTCGATGCGCTGGCGCAGCGCGGCGGGCGCCTCAGTGGGGAGCTCGGGGCCCTGGCCGGCGAAGTGCCGCGCGAGCGCACGCGTCCCGACGGCGTCGTTGTCGTGGATCAGGTTCCACCAGACATAGGTGCCGAAGACCGCGAAGAACGGCCACTCGACCGAGTACACCCAGCCGAGGGAGTTGCCCGACAGCGCGACGTGCACCTGCCACCACATCGCGACGAGGCAGCCCGGCACACAGACGACCAGCGCGACATGGAGGCTGATCGCCCGCCGCGAGAGCCACCGCTGACGCATCGGGGGCCATGTTACGGGGCGGTTCGTCACCGCGTCCGGCGGGCGAGGGACCACCGCTGCGTGCGGCGCGGCCGGTAGAATTGGGCTCCGCCTCTTCAAGGGAGAAGAAGACGTGAGCAGCACTCTTGACCGCCCCGGTCGGCGCATCGAGCGCCTCGACCGGGTCGTCGTCCGCTTCGCGGGGGACTCTGGCGATGGCATGCAGGTGACGGGGGACCGCTTCACCGCCGAGAGCGCGCTCTTCGGCAACGACCTCGCGACCCTTCCGAGCTTCCCCGCGGAGATCCGCGCCCCGGCGGGAACCCTGGCGGGCGTGTCCGCGTTCCAGGTCCACATCGCCGACCACGACATCTTCACACCCGGTGACAGTCCGACGGTGCTCGTCGCGATGAACCCCGCGGCTCTGCGCGCGAACGTCGGGGACCTTCCGGCCGGCGGGACGGTCATCCTCAACGCCGATGCCTTCGACGAGCGGTCCCTCGAAAAGGCCGGCTACGCGAGCGACCCGCGCACCGACGGCAGTCTGTCGGCGCTGGTCGTCTACGAGATCCCGATGACCACCCTCACCGTCGAGGCCGTCAAGAGCATCGGCGCGAAGCCCCGTGACGCGGAGCGGAGCAAGAACTTCTTCGCGCTCGGTCTGGTCTCCTGGCTCTTCGAGCGCCCGATCGAGCCGACGCTCGACTTCATCGCCGAGCGCTACGGCGCGCGGCCCGCCGTGGTCGAGGCGAACACCCTCGCGTTCAAGGCGGGGTGGAATTTCGGGGAGACGACCGAGCTGTTCGCCGTCGCCTACGAGATCCCCCCGACGGCGCTCGAACCGGGCACCTATACGAACGTGACGGGCAACACGGCGCTCGCGTGGGGGCTCGTCGCCGCCGCGCAGCGGTCCGGTCTCGAGCTGTTCCTCGGCTCGTACCCGATCACGCCGGCTTCCGACCTGCTGCACGAGCTCGCCAAGCACAAGAACTTCGGCGTGCGGACCTTCCAGGCCGAGGACGAGATCGCCGGGGCCTCCGCCGCGCTCGGCGCGGCGTTCGGGGGCGCGCTCGGCGTCACGACGACCTCGGGCCCCGGCATCGACCTCAAGTCCGAGACGATCGGGCTTGCCGTCTCCCTCGAGCTCCCGCTCGTCGTCATCGACGTCCAGCGCGGCGGCCCCTCGACGGGCCTGCCGACCAAGACCGAGCAGGCGGACCTCCTCGCGGCCCTGTACGGGCGCCACGGCGAGGCGCCGGTGCCGGTCATCGCCGCGGCGACGCCCTCGGGGTGCTTTGACGCCGCGCTCGAGGCGGCGCGCCTTGCGGTCACGTACCGCACGCCGGTGTTCCTGCTCACCGACGGCAGCCTCGCCAACGGGTCGGAGCCCTGGCGCCTTCCCGAGGTGGACTCGCTGCCGGTGATCGAACCGGGATTCGCCACGGGTCCGAACGCCACCGGGCCCGACGGCGCGGCGCGCTTCGAGCCATACCGCCGCGACCCCGAGACGCTGGCGCGCCCCTGGGCGCGCCCGGGGACCCCGGGCCTCGAGCACCGCGTCGGCGGCCTCGAGAAGTCCGACGGCGCGGGTGCGGTCTCCTACGACCCGGTGAACCACGAGACGATGGTCCACCTGCGTGCCGCGAAGATCGCCGGGATCGCAAAGGCGATTCCCCCGATCGACGTCGACGACCCCAGCGGCGCCGAGCTCCTCGTGCTCGGATGGGGGTCGACCTACGGAGCGGTGCTCGCCGCCGTGCACCGGGCACGCGCGTCGGGCCACGCGGTCGCGCGGGCGCACCTCACGCACCTCAACCCGTTCCCCGCGAACCTCGGGGAGGTTCTCGGTCGCTACAAGAAAGTGCTCGTCCCCGAGGTGAACCTCGGCCAGCTCTCCCGCCTCGTGCGTGCGGAGTTCCTCGTGGACGCCGTCAGCCTGAACAAGGTCCAGGGGACCCCCTTCAAGGTCGCTGAGATCGAGCGGGCGATCCTCGCCCTGTTGGAGGAGACACGATGACCGATCTCGCGGTTCCGACGACGACGCGCAAGGACTGGGCGAGCGACCAGGAGGTCCGCTGGTGCCCGGGATGCGGGGACTACTCGATCCTCGCGGCGGTCCAGCTGCTCCTCCCCGAGCTCGGCGTGCGCCGGGAGAACACCGTGTTCATCTCGGGCATCGGCTGCGCCGCCCGCTTCCCGTACTACATGAGCACCTACGGCGTGCACTCGATCCACGGACGAGCGCCGGCACTCGCGACCGGGCTCGCCCTGACGCGGCCGGATCTCGACATCTGGGTCGTCACCGGCGACGGCGACGCGCTCTCCATCGGGGGCAACCACCTCATCCACGCGCTGCGCCGGAACGTGAACCTCACGATCCTGATGTTCAACAACCAGATCTACGGGCTGACCAAGGGTCAGTTCTCGCCGACCTCGGAGACTGGCAAGGTCACCAAGTCGACCCCCTACGGGTCGATCGACCAGCCCTTCAACGCCTTGTCGGTCGCCATCGGCGCCGAGGCGACCTTCGTCGCGCGGACCCACGACATGGACCGCAAGCACATGATGGAGACCTTCCGGCGGGCGCACGCGCACCGCGGCGCCGCCTTCGTCGAGATCCTGCAGAACTGCAACGTCTTCAACGATGGCGCCTTCGAGGCACTCACCGGGCGCGAGAACCGGGCCGCGATGCTCATCAACCTTGAGCACGGCAAGGCGATCCGCTTCGGCGCCGATCTCGAGCGGGGGGTCGCGCTCGGGCGTGACGGGCACCTCCAGATCGTCGACGTCGCGGCCGTGGGCGAGGAGAACCTGGTCGTCCACGACGAGACCCGCGAGGACCCCGGGCTTGCGTTCTTGCTCTCGCGCCTTTCGCGCAGCGTGCACGAGCCGACGCCGATCGGGGTCTTCCGGGACGTCGATCGGCCCGACTACGGCGCGCTCATGGCCGAACAGATCGGCGCCGCACGCGAACGGCGCGGCCCCGGCGACCTGGCGGCGCTGCTGCGCTCGGGCGCGACCTGGGAGGTGTCGGCCTCCTAGACGCGG
>JAKABX010000105.1 GCA_021796545.1 Actinomycetes bacterium | reverse complement strand
GGCCTGGGTCTCCGCCGGACGTCCCTGAGCGCGTCGCGCCCTACCCGCCGAGCGAAAGGGCCCCCGCCGACGACAGGCCGACCGCCTTGGTGCCGAGCGCATCGAGCAGCGCGCCGGCGACGACCGGTGTGCTCGCGCTGACGACGAGCGCGACCGGCCCCGGCGGCGTCACGAGCCCGTCGAGCGCGAGGCTGAGCACGCCGCCCGCCGGCACGCTGAGGGGAGCCGGCAGCCGGAGCGCGACGGGGGTGCCGGGCGACAGCAGCCGCAGGCGCACCTCGGCCGGCGCCGCGGCCGGGTTCCAGAGCGCGATGACCTCGCCGGTCGTCGCGTCCGCGCGGCCGTAGGGCAGGAGGAACGCGGTCGCGGGGCGGCTCACGCCCGCGCTCACGCTGAAGCCCGGCGGCAGCGCCGGCAGCAGCCGGGGTGCCGCGCTCCCGCCGGCGACGATGTGGACGGCGACCCCGATGCGCCGGACGAGGCGGCCGTGCACCCGCAGCGTCGTCACCGTCTTCACCCGCTCGGCCGCCCGCTCGGCCGGCAGAGGCTGCTCGAGGACGAGCTCGCGCAACGCGGCGACCGCCGGCCCGCGCCGGACGCTGAGGCGCGCCGCGCGCACCGCCCCGATCGCCTTGACGCTCCCCGTCGCGAGCGCGCTGACCCCGCCGGCGGGAACCGTCGCGCTGACCTGCGCGGGACCGCCCGAACCGCTCGTCGTGAGCTCGACGCTGGCCGGGCGGTTCCCGGGGTTGAAGACGGCGATCGCCTCGGCCGTTCCCGGACCCGAAGGCACCGGTGCGAAGTCCCACGAGCGCTGGAGCGTCGGGCTCGCGACGACGAGCGCGGACTGGACGCCGTGGCCCCGCGCCGCGCTGAGCAGTGCCCCGACGACGAGGCGCCCGCCGGTCGCGTGGACCGCGGTCGCGACCATCGGCCGCCCGGGGACCGCGCGGCTCACGTCGAGCACGACGAGCTGTCCCGCGCCCACGGCGACACCCTGGAAGCTCGGCGGCGCGGCCGGGCCGCTCGAGGTGGCGAGCGTGACGTTCGCGACTGCGGGGGTCGCGCTCGGGTCGTAGAGGGCGAGCAAGACGTGGTCCGCGTTGTGGCTGCCGCCCGCCGCGAGGTAGGCCGCGGCAGCCGTGCGGTCCCGACACGGCGTGCTGAGGGGAGCACGCCCAGCCGTGCGGGGGTTGGCCGCCGTGACCTGTGCGACGCCGACGCCGCCGCCGTCCACGACGACCGTCGCCGCGGCGAGCCGGCGCGCCCCGCTCTCGGGCAGGGTGAAGGTACGCGTCGAGCCGGGGGCGACGGCGACCGCGACCTGCTCGACCGGGCCGCTCGTCGAGTCGACGATGAGCACGCCGTGGCGCGGCCTCGGGCCGACGTTGGAGAGGACCACCCCTGCGGCGGGCGCGCCGGCACCGATCTCGAGCGGTCCCGGGCAGTACCACGCGACCGAGTCCACGGCGGGACTCGGGCTGAGCGCCGCGTCGGGGGGCGACACCACGGGCGCGGGTGGGGGCGCGGGCACGCGCAGGGTCGCGTTGGCGACCCCCGCGAGCGCGAGCAGACCGGCGACCAGAGCGAGGGGGACACCCCGGCGCCACGCGCCCACCCGGGCGTGGCGCCCGCTCACCGCACCTCGGCGGGGACGAGCACGTGGGATGACGCCTCCTCGACGGACGCCGCAGGCGCGTCGTCGAGGCGGCCGCGCCGCGCGAGGAGGCGGGCGAGAGCTCCGATCCAGGCGAGCAGCTCGAACGCGACGCCGAGAGCGCGCACGGGCGCGGGCGTCCCGCCGGTCGGTGCGGACGCGGGCAGGGCGCGCCAGGCGGTGTTCTCGAACACGAGGGTTCCCGCCTCCACGGGGAGCTCGTGGAGGTCGATCTGGGCGAGCAGCGCGTCGACGAGTCCCGCCGGCGCCGGGGCGGCGCGGGGGCGCTGGAGCGAGCCGAGCGCCGGGGCGACCGTCTCGGGGACCACGACGGCGGTGATCCGCTCGGCCGAGAGCAGGTGGCCGAGGCGCACCGTGCGGCCGGCCTCGGCCGTCGCCACCGCCGCGGCCAGCGCCTCGGCACCCCCCGGGTTCGCCGAGGGGTAGAGGCGGCGCGCGTCGGGCAGGGCACCGGTGGAGACCGCGAGGCCAAAACCCGGGCGAACCTGCCACGCCGGCAGCGGGAGGGCCTCGGGGTTGCCGAGCCAGAGCACCCGCGCCGTGTCCGCGCCGGCCGGCGCCGGGACAGCGAGGACCGTGTCGTACCCCGTCGCCGCACGTCCCCACGCGCCCCCCGAGAGCGCCGAGAGCACCGGGAAGAGGCCCGCGAGCGCGAGCACGCCGCCCACGGCGGCAAGGAGGTGGCGCCAACCGAGCCGCGCACGGGGCAGGTCGGCGTGGACTGCGGCGGCCCCGAGGCCGATGCACGCCGAGAGCGCGGCGGCCGCGGGCGCGAGCAGCACCGCGCTCGCCCCGCCCCCGCCGCCGAGCAGGCCCTGGCTCGCGGCGAAGGCGAACGCGACGGTTCCGAGCGCGGTGACCCACCACTGCGTCGCACGTTCCAACCGCTCGCCGCGCCCGATCGCGAGCACCACCGCGGCGGCGCCGAGCGGTGCGAGCGCGAGCGGGCCGTGACCGATCGGTCCCGTGGCGAAGCGCAGCAGATCTGCGAGATGCAAGGCCGCGGCGCCCGTGCGCACGACGCCGAGCAGCGCGGAAAGCCGCGCCCCGCGCTGGAAGAAGGTGAGCGACCAGGGGAAGAGCAGGAGCAGGGCGACGCCCGCGCCGCAGAGCGCGACGACGCTGCTGCGCGCGGCGCGCCGCGGTGCGCCGGCGACGAGCGCACCGAGTGCCGCGGCCGCTGCCGCGACGAGCGCCGCGACGAACGCGCCGGGCGAGAACGCCCCGACCAGCGCGAGCAGGACCCCGAGGCCGGTGACCTCCCGCAGGCCCGGCCGACCGCGCCCGACCTCGGCACGCTGGAGACGCCCGAGCACATAGGGCATGGCCGCGAACCCGGCGAGCGCGCGGAGATCGCCGGTGGACAGAACGTTCGCGCCGAGGGGCAAGAACAGGTAGGAGACGCCCGCGACCAGGCGCGCCGCGGGGGGCGCGAGCGGGCGCACCAGGCGTGCCGCGCCGAAGGCACCGAGCGCGACGCAGGCGACCTGGACGAGGTCGAGCGCCAGCCCGTGCGCGCCGGTGAAGACCGCCGCGAGCACCCCGAGCAGTGCGAACGCGGGGGTGGCGGGGCCCGCCGCCTGGACGCCGGCGTCGGTCCACCCGCCGAAGAAGTCCCCGAGCAGCCTCTGCGCGCCCGGGATCGGCAGGAGCCTGCCGACGAGCGGGGTCGTCCCGAACAGGATCGAGCGCGACCCGAGCAGGAAGACGAACGCGGCGATAAGGGCGACGGCGACCACCGCCCGGTGGCGGG
>JAKABX010000036.1 GCA_021796545.1 Actinomycetes bacterium | reverse complement strand
CTAGGCCTCTGAACTGGACCTCTGTAGTCGGGAAGGCGGGATTCGAACCCGCGACCTCAGCGTCCCGAACGCTGCGCGCTAACCAAGCTGCGCTACTTCCCGTCGGCAGCGCCCGCCCCGCCGGAGCGAACGTCCCCCGAGCGCTCAACAGTAGCCGATGGCGACTGGATCACGACCTTGGCGACCCGGCGCCGGTCCATCCGCGCGATGCGAAAGGTCCAGCCCTCGTGCTGCAGCGCGTCACCGGTCCCGGGGATCTTGCCGAACGCGTCGAGGACGAACCCGCCGAGGGTGACGTACTCGCCGTCGGGGACGGGTGCACCGGTCTGTTCGCGGACGTCGTCGACCGCGCAGGCGCCGTCCACGAGGTAGCGGCCCGGCGCCGTGCGGAGCACGGCGGGACTGGCCTGGGTGTCGAACTCGTCGGGGATCTCACCGACGAGCTCGCTGACGAGGCCCTTCACGGTCAGCACCCCGGCGAAGCCGCCGTGCTCGTCGACCACGACGGCGAAGCTGCGCCGGCGCAGCCGCAGGTCCGCGAGCACCTCGAGCGCAGAGCGCGTCTCGGGCACGAGCTCGGGGGGACGCACCCACCCGGTGACGTCGAGGTCGTCGGGGATTGCCCCCAAGGTGTCGGTCGCGGGCAGGCGTGCGAACACGTCCTTCAGGAACAGAACGCCGACGAGGCGGTCGAGATCGTCCTCGTAGACGGGGAAGTGGCTGTGACCCGAGCGGCGGACCGCGGCGGCGACGTCCCCGATGGTGACCGGCGCGGCCAGGGCCTCGACGTCGACCCGCGGGGTCATCACCTCGCGCACCGTCGCCTCCCTCAGGCCAGCCAGCCCCCTGGTGATGCGCAGCTCCTGTTCTGAGGGGGCATGCGGGCTGGGGGGCTCGTGCCGGCGCCGGTGGCGCCTCAGCACGGCCTCACCTCACCGGGGGGACGCCACGCCGGCGCTCAGCGGGCCGGCACCGTCGCCGGCTTGAACGACTCGTCCTCGAACGTGTCGTCCGCGAGCAGCGCGTCGACCGCGCGGCGCAGCCGGATGGGGTCGAGCGGTTTGACGAGGAAGCCCTCGGCACCGGCGCGGCGCGCGAGGAAGACGTCCGCGCGTCGGTCCACGAGAACGAGCACCGGCACCGGGGGCAGCCGGTCGGCGGAGGCCTCCAGCTTGAGGTCCAGGCAGACGGCGAACCCGCCCATGTTCTGGACCTGGCTGTCGGTGATCACGAGATCGGGCGGGTCCTCGTCGACCTCGGCGCGCACACGCGCCCCGTCGCGGACCGCACGCACCTCGTTCTCGCCGTCGTCGACGACCGCACGCAGGTCGTCGAGCACGGTTTCGGCGTCGCTCACGAGCAGGATCCTCGCCACAGCGTCACCCTAACCGCGGCCCGGCGCGCCGGCATCTTGGCCGCCGAGGAGGTGGCGGGCCAGCGCCTCGAGGACCTCGAGGTCGTGGACATCGGTGGCGAGCTCGGGGACGCGCAGCACGCGGGCGGGGAAGGCCGCGGCGAGGGAGGCGACCAGACGCTCCTCGGCGGCGCCGAGCGCGCCCAGCTCGGCGAGGTTCGCGACGAGCGCGTCCCAGGCGGCGCCGCCCGCGACGTCGAGGCGAGGCGCGCCGGTGCCCTCGGGGAGATCGAAACGCCGCCCGAGCGGCGAGGGGCGGTCGAAGCCGGAGAGGACCCGGTTCACCACCAGCGCATCGATCCCGTGGCCGAGGTCCTTCAGGCGCTTGGCCAGGAACTCGGCCTCGACCACCGACTCGCGCCGCGGCGCGGCGACGAGCACGAAGCCGGTCGCCGCCTCGGCGAGCAGGCGTTCGACGAGGCCCGCGCGCTCACGGAATCCCTGCTCCATCCCCTCGAAGGCCTGGAAGAACGCGACCGTGTCCTCCACGATCTCGCTGCCCGCCACGCGCGCGAGCGTCCGCAGAAGGAGCTGGGCGGCGAGGGTCATCGCCCGCAGGTAGGCGCGCCCGGGCGAGACGAGGAGGCGGAAGACCCGGTTGTCGAGGAAGCCCGTGAGGCGCCGCGGCGCGTCGAGGAAGTCGAGCGCGTGACGCGTCGGCGGGGTGTCGACGACGATGAGGTCGAAGTCGCCCTGCTCGTGCAGCTCGTAGAGCTTCTCGGTGGCCATGTACTCCTGGGTGCCCGACAGCGCGCCGACGAGGTTGCGGTAGAGGCGGTTGGTGAGGATGCGCTCGGCCTGGGCGTCGTCGGCGGCATAACGCCGGACGAGGTCGTCGAAGGTCCCCTTCGCGTCGAGCATCACCGCCCACAGCTCGCCGGGAGCCGCGACCGGCAGCCGGTGCGGGACGTTGCCGATCGCCCCGGCGCCGAGCGCGTCGGCGAGCCGGCGCGCCGGGTCCACGGTGACGACGCACGCCCGCCGGCCGACGAGCGCGCCCGCGAGCGCGAGGGCGGCCGCTGTCGTCGTCTTGCCGACGCCGCCGGACCCGCAGCAGACGACGATCCTGCGCTCGGCGAGCAGCCCGAAGAGCCCGGCCGCGTCGGTCACCGGGGAGCGCTCCTCGTGCCGCCGCCGGGGCGGGCGGGGGCGGGGAGGCGCGCGATCTGTGCGCCGAGCGCCTCGGCGAGGACGCCGACCTCGTTCGGTCCAAGTGCGGGCCGGAAGAGGTAGGGCAGACGCAGCTGCGCGAGGGGCAGGCGGGCGCCGAGGCGCTCGAGCTCGGCTGCCTGGGCGCGGGCGCGCGCCGTGCGGAAGAGCGCTGCGTGACGAAGGCGTGCCGCCTCCTCGGGTGCAGGTGCCGGCACGCCCGCCGCCGCGGCGGCAGCGCCGGGATCGGCGTCGAGTCCCTCGGGGAGGGAGAAGACGCCGTTCACGACGACCGGACCGAGCGCCACCCCGGTTCGGTCCTCGAGGAAGAACGCAGTCTCGATGAGCTCGTTCACCGGCGTCTCCTCCGGGAGGGTGACCGGCAGCGCCTGGCAACGCGTCGGGTCGGCGAGCAGCTCGACGACCTGCTCGGCCTGCTGGCGCAGCGGTCCGGCCCGCGCCGCGTCGGCGAGACCAGTCGGGCTGGTGAGAAAGGTCAGGGCGTGGCCGGTCGCGGGCGCGTCGAGCAGGACGAGGTCCGCCGAGCCGGCGCGCTCGATCTGTTTCACCTTGCCGAGGACCAGCACCTCCTCGATGCCGGGAATCGCCGTCGCGACCACGTCGAGGGCTCCGGAGTCGACCAGGCGGCGCGAGACGCGCCGCATGCCGTGGTCGTCGAGGTACTCGACGAGCGCGGCGCGCGAGGTGATCACCCGCGCGCGGACGGAGCCGGGCACCCGAAGCAGCGACTCCTCCCCGCCGCCCGCGAGCACGACCTCCTCGTAGCCGAAGGGCTCGCTGTGTCCGAAGAGCGCAGGCAGGTCGCCGGAGTCGTCGAGCGCGACGACCAGCACGTCGAGCCCCGCGCCCGCCGCCAGAAGGGCCAGGGCGGCGGTGACCGTCGTCTTGCCGACCCCGCCCTTGCCGACGACGACAAGGACGTGGCTCTGACGACAGAACTCCTCGACATCCATCGCCGGGCGACACTACTGCCGCTGTCGGCACTGCCCCCCACCAGGAACCGGGGTTCGAGGAGGCGGCGACGGCGTGCGACTTCCCCCTTGTCGCCGCGGCGCGCCGGGCGCTAGCGTCGACCTGTTGCAGGACGGCGTCCGTGCCCGTGACCTGCCAGTTTGCAGCACCCGTGCCGCCGCGAGGAGGAAGGGGGATCGTGGTCGCCAAGCATCTGGACGACGAGTGGCAGGTCAAGGCCGCGTGCCGCGGCCCCCAGGCCGCGGTCTTCTTCCCCCCCGCCCAGCTGGAGCGCCGTGAGGAGCGCCTCGAGCGCGAGCGGGCCGCGAAGGCGATCTGCAAGACCTGCCCGGTCCGCCAGCCCTGCCTCGAGGAGTCGCTGCGGATCCGTGAGCCGCACGGGGTCTGGGGCGGCCTCAGCGAGGCCGAGCGCAAGCAGCTGCTGGACCGCCGCGCAGGCTGAGCGCGCGGGGCGCGGCGCGCCCCGGCGGTACGATGCGTGGCGAGCACGAGGAGGTTCGCGTCCGTGAGCATCGCAACCACGTCCGTCCGGATCGGTTCCCGGCCCGCGCCGGTGAGTCTCACCGATGCGGCCACCGCCAAGGTGGCCGAGCTGCTCGCCGAGGAGGAGGGGGCCGAGGCGCTGGCACTGCGCGTCGCGGTCCGCCCGGGCGGGTGCTCGGGCTACAGCTACGACATGTTCTTCGACTCCGAGGTGGCCGACGACGACATCGTCCGGACTTTCGGGGCCGTGAAGGTCGCCGTCGACCCTGAGAGTGCCGAGCTGCTCCGGGGCTCGACGCTCGACTACCGCGACGGCCTGCAGGGTGCCGGGTTCCACATCTCGAACCCGAACGCGACCCGTACCTGCGGCTGCGGCTCCTCCTTCAGCTGATCCGATGGGCGCGGCGGGCCGGCCCACCCCGGTCGGTCCCTACGCCCCGGTGGTCCGCGCCGGGGCGTGGGTCGTCTGCTCCGGTCAGCTCGGCCTCGTCGACGACGCACCCGCGGCCGGCGTCGCCGAACAGGTGCGCCTCGCGCTCGCGAACATCGAACGCCTCCTCGCCGACAAGGGCGCGACCCTCGCGCACGTCGTGAAGACGACGGTCTTCCTCACCGACATGGCCGACTTCGCCGAGATGAACACCGCGTACCTTGCCGCGCTCGGCGACCACCGACCCGCGCGCTCGGCCGTCGCGGTCGTCGCGCTCCCCCGCGGCGCCCGCGTCGAGATCGAGGCGTGGGCACACGTGCCCGAGGAGCGCCCCGACCGATGAGCCGACGGCCGTCGACCCCCGACGGCCGTCGACGTCGCGCGCTCGGGGTGCTCGGTGCGCTCGCGCTCGGCGCGAGCGCGTGCTCGAGCGTCGCGAGCTCGTCACCTCCGTCGACAACCCGCCCGCGTCCGGTCCCCGTGGACCTCGTCGCCTATGTCACGACCGTGGGCTCCGGCTCGGCGGCGGGCACCGGCGACGGTCTGGTGCGCGTCGACCTCACCACGCGCCGCGTCGGGGCGCCGATCACGGTCGGCACCTTCCCGGCCGCGATCGCGCTCGCGGCAGGGCGCGCCTACACGGCCAACTTCGAGTCGAACACCGTGAGCGAAGTCCTCCTCGCCTCCGGGCGCGTCGTCCGCACCCTCGCCGCGGGGTCCGGACCGGCCGGCATCGCCGTCGACGCGGACGCGAGCCGCGCCTACGTCACCGACGCGGGGACGACGCCGCTCGGGACGACGCTCACCCCGATCGCGCTCGGAGACGCCAAGCGCGGGACGCCGATCGCGGTGGGCGCCGGGCCCGAGGGGGTCGCGCTCACCCCCGACGGGCGCGAGGCCTACGTCGCCGACACCGGCGCCGCCGTCACAGGCCAGGCGGGAGCGATCGGCCACAGCGTCAGCGTCGTCGACCTCGCCGCGGGCCGGACCGTGCGCACCGTGGCCGTCGGCAACGCACCCGAGGCGCTCGCGGTGAGCCCCGACGGCTCGGTCGTCTACGTCGCCAACGCCAACTCTGAGAGCGTGACGCCCATCTCGACCGCCTCGGGCGCGCCGGGCGCGGCGATCGCGCTTCCCGGGCCGCCGCAGGCGATCGCGTTCACCCCGGGCGGCACGACGGCGTGGGTCGCCGTCGCGAGCCGGGCGTTGCCCCTCGGCGGCGAGCTCGTGCCGATCGATGTCGCCACCGGCCGCGCCGGCAGCCCGCTTCCGGTCTGCGCCGGCCCGAGCGCCGTCGCGATCGCACCCGGCGGCGCGAGCGCGTGGGTGTCGTGTTTCGGCGCGAACGAGCTCGTGCCCGTCACGCTCGCGACGCGCAAGGTCGGCCCGCCCCTCAAGGTCCCGGGCGGGCCGTACGCGCTGGCGCTCACGACCGAGAGGCGGGTGGCGCCTGCGCCCGGGCCCCACAAGTCGGGCGGCTGAGCCCTCAGGGTCGCCAGCGCGCCTTGCCGAAGCGGTAGCCGACGCTGCGCACGGTCTCGATCAGGCTCGCGTGCTCCTCGCCGAGCTTCGCGCGCAGACGGCGGACGTGGACGTCCACCGTGCGCGCGCCGCCGAAGTACTCATAGCCCCACACCCGAGAGAGCAGGACCTCGCGGGTGAAGACCTTGCCCGGGTGCGCGGCGAGGAAGCGAAGCAGCTCGTACTCCATGTAGGTGAGGTCGAGAGGTCGGCCGTCGACGACCGCCTGGTAGGTCTCGAGATTGAGCGCGAGCGGGCCGTAGGCGATGACCTCGTGGCGCGGCTCCTCGCCGCCGGCGCTGACCAGGAGGTCGAGGCGGGCCCCGAGCTCGGCGGGGACCGAGGAGGCGACGCAGAAGTCGTCGAACAGCTCGCGCCGGGTCGTCAGGTCCCCGAGGTGCGCCGGCGCGACGACGAGGAGGATCGGGGCGACGGGATTGTCCCGCTTGCGCAAGACCCGGCACACTCCGTAGGCGGCGTCGGGATCTCCCGTCGCGACGACGACCGCCCCGCCCCAGCCCTCCTCGGGCTCGTCGCGCTCGGCGGCGGTGGCGTCGGCGACGACCCGGTAGGGCGCGCCGGTCGCCGCGAGGGCCGCGACGACGCTCTCGGGCAACGGATCGGGGAAGCAGCAGAGCGGCTCCATCGCGGCCTCAGAGGGCAGGGAGGTAGCGCTCGAGCTCGTAGGGGGTCACGACCCGCGTGTACTCCTCCCACTCGGTGCGCTTGTTGCGGATGAACCACGTGAAGACGTGCTCGCCGAGCGCGTCCGCGACGAGATCGGAGCGCTCCATCGCGCTCACCGCCTCGTCGAGGGTGCGCGGCAGCGGCCGGATGCCCGCGGCGGCGGTCTGGGCGGGGGTCATGGCGAAGAGGTTCGTGTCTGCTTCCGCGGGGAGCTCGTAGCCGGCCTCGATGCCCCGCATGCCGGCCGCGAGAACCACCGCGAAGGTGAGGTAGGGGTTGCACGCGGGGTCGGGCGCCCGGTACTCGATGCGGGTCGACTCGGCCTTGTTCGCCTTGACGGCAGGCACCCGGACGAGCGCGGAGCGGTTGTTGTAGGCCCACGAGACATAGACGGGCGCCTCGTAGCCCGCCACGAGGCGCTTGTAGGAGTTGACCCACTGGTTGGTGACCGCGGTGAGCTCGGGCGCGTGCACGAGCAGGCCGGCGATGAAACGACGCGCCGTCTCCGACAGCCCGCGGGGATCCCCGGGGTCGAAGAAGGCGTTGCGCCCCTCCCGGAACAACGAGAAGTGCGTGTGCATCCCGGACCCCTGGACGCCCGCGAGAGGCTTGGGCATGAACGAGGCGTGCACACCGCGCTCCTGGGCAACTTCTTTCACGACGAGGCGGACGGTCATGACCGTGTCCGCCATCGTCAACGCGTCGGTGTAGCGCAGGTCGATCTCGTGCTGGCTCGGCGCGTCCTCATGCTGGGCGTACTCGACGGGGATCCCCATCTCCTCGAGGGTGAGGACGGTCGTCTTGCGCAGGTCGGTCGCGAGGTCGGCGACGGTGAGCTCGAAGTACGAGCCGTGATCGAGCGGCCGCGGCCCGCTCTTGGGGTCGGCGTCGGCGAAGTAGAAGTACTCGAGCTCGGGCGCCGCGAAGAAGCGGTACCCCGCGTCGTGGGCGCGCTCGAGCTGGCGCCGGAGCACGTAGCGCGGATCACCCTCAAAGGGCGTGCCGTCGAGGTTCTCGATGTCGCAGAAGACCCGGGCGACCGCACGCCCGGCGCTGCGGAAGGGCAGGATCTGAAAGGTCTTGGGATCCGGGCGGGCGATGACGTCGGACTCCTGGACGCGGCTGAAGCCGTCGATGGCCGAGCCGTCGAAGGTCATGCCCTCGTCGAGCGCGCTCTCGAGCTCGGCGGGGCTGATGTTGAGGGTCTTCGGGATCCCGAGGACGTCGGTGAACCAGCACTGGACGAAGCCGACGCCGCGCTCCTCGACCGTCTTCAGCACGTATTCGCGCTGGCTCTGCATCTGCGCCCCTCGCCTCTCGCTGACCTGGCACGCGGGCCGTCGCCCGGCACGAGAAGTCTCACACGCCCGGAGCACCTGCTCCACACCCAAGGGGGCAGGGACGGGTCGGTACGATGCCGCCATGTCGCGTCTTCGGATCGCGCTCGCCCAGATCGACGCCACGGTCGGTGACGTCGCGGGGAACGCCGCGGCCGTGCTCACCGCCGCGGCCGACGCCGAGCGGGCCGGCGCGGACCTCGCCGTCTTCCCCGAGCTCGTGCTGACGGGCTACCCGCCCGAGGATCTCCTCCTCGAGCCGGGCTTCATCGAGGAGTGCCGGCGCGCGCTCGCCCGGATCGCGACCGAGGCCGGGCGCTGCGCGCTCGTGGTCGGCTTCCCCGACGCCGACGCCGAGCTGCACAACGCCGCGGCGATCTGCCAGGGCGGACGCGTGCACGGCGTCTCCCACAAGGTCCTGCTCCCCAACTACGGGGTCTTCGACGAGCGCCGCTGGTTCACCCCCGGACGCGACGACGCGCCGCTCTATGAGATCGGGGGGCGTCGCGTCGGGATCACGATCTGCGAGGACATCTGGTCGCCCCAGGGCCCCCTCACGCGCCTTGCGGCGGGGGGGGCGGAGCTCGTCATCTCGATCAACGCGTCCCCCTACCGCGCGGGGGTGCGCGCGCAGCGCACAGCGATGCTCGCGACGCGGGCGGCGGACGCCTCCTGCGCCCTCGTCTACTGCAACCTCGTCGGCGCTCAGGACGAGCTGGTCTTCGACGGCGGCTCCATGGTCTTCGACCCCGAGGGGGAGCTGATCGCCTCGGCGCCGCAGTTCGCCGAGGCCCTCGTCATCTGCGACCTCGAGGTGCGCCCCGCCTACCGCAAGCGGGCGCGCGATCCCCGCGGGCACCTCGAGGCGGGGATCGCACTGCCCCTCGTCCACCTGAGCGCGCCACGCCCGGCGCCCGACAGCCGGCCCCCGGTCGTCGTCCCGGCGCTCGAGCCGGCCGCCGAGGTCTACCAGGCGCTGCGCACCGGGCTCGCGGACTACGTCGCGAAGAACGGCTTCGGCGACGTCGTCGTCGCGCTCTCCGGCGGTGTCGACTCCGCCCTGGTCGCGACGCTCGCGGTCGACGCCCTCGGCGCTGAGCGGGTCCACAGCGTCTACATGCCCTCGCGCTTTTCGAGCCCGGAGTCCGACGAGGACGCCGCCGCGCTCGCCGCCGCGCTCGGCATCGAGCACCGCGTGCTGCCGATCGAAGCGGTGCACGCCGCCTTCCTCGAACTGCTCGCGCCGCACTTCACCGGGCGCGCTCTGGACACCACCGAGGAGAACCTCCAGGCGCGCTGCCGGGGGACGCTCATCATGGCGCTTTCGAACAAGTTCGGCTGGCTCGTGCTCACGACCGGGAACAAGAGCGAGATGGCCGTCGGCTACGCCACCCTCTACGGCGACATGGCCGGCGGCTTCGCGGTGATCCGCGACGTGCCGAAGACCCTCGTCTACGAGCTGTGCGCCTGGCGCAACGCCGCAGATGGCGGCCCGGTGATCCCCCGGCGCATCCTCGAGAAGGCCCCCTCGGCCGAGCTGCGACCGGACCAGCGTGACGAGGACTCGCTGCCGCCCTACGCGGCGCTCGACCCCATCCTCGAGGGCTACGTCGAGCGCGACCTCTCGGTCGCCGAGCTCGTCGAGGCGGGCCACGACGAGGAGACGGTGCGCCGCGTCATCGCGCTCGTCGACCGGGCCGAGTACAAGCGGCGCCAGGCGCCCCCCGGCGTCCGAGTGACGAGCCGCGCCTTCGGCAAGGACCGCCGGATGCCGATCACCAACCGCTTCCACGCCGGCGAGACGGGCCGGTGAGCGCGCCACCGACCGGGCGGGGACTGCTCGCCGGGGCCGCCCGACTCGGTCACTACCGCTACCTCGAGCTCACCTGCGCCGCTGTGCTCGGACGCGCCGCCGTCGCGGGCACGCCCCGCTTCGCCGGCTTCCTCTCGGGAGCCGCGGGCGCCCACGCGTGGCGTGCGGGCCTGTTCGAGCAGTGCCTTCCCGTCTCGGTCGGTCTCCCGGACGCCGCGACGCTCACCGTCTCGCCGGGCGCGGCGCTCGACGACGCGCTCGACGCCCTCGGGAACCTCGGGGACCTAGAGCTCGTCTCTGCGCTTGTCACCGCCCTCTACCCCGCGATGCTCGCCGCCTGGCAGGGTGACGTCGCGGCCTGCTCCCCCGTGAGCGACGCGCCGCTGCGCCGCGTCCTGCGGCGTGCGAGCGACGACCTCGCCGCCGTCGCGGCCGAGGGCGCCGCGCTCACACCCCGGACGTGGTCCGGCCCTCCCCCCGCTCTGGCCGCGCTCGCCAATTCGGACGCACTGTTCGCCTGACTTCCCAGCTCACAGGCGTGCGCTGTCCGTCGACGCCGCGGCGACAGCGGCGGGGGCCTCTTGACTCGACCGTTACACTTGGCAACGGACCGGGGTGGCTCCGCAGGGGCGCCACGGAAGAGGTGGATGTGGCGCCCGGGCCCGACCAGGTCAGCGCGGTCGCAAGCGTCGCCCAAGCGAGGACCGCGCGAGCGGCGAAAAGAACCGGAGGAGCAGTGGCGAAGGAGCGTGTGGAGCGCGACGAGGAAGATCTCGTACGGCTCTATCTCACCGACATCGGACAGTACCCACTGCTCACCAAGGACGACGAGGTCCGCCTCGCACAGGCGATCGAGGCGCGCTGGCAGGCCGAGGAAGAGCTGGAGAAGGCCAAGGACCTCACTCCCGCCCGAAAGCGCGAGCTGCGCCGGGTCGTCCGCCACGGCGAGGACGCCCAGCGCACCTTCGTGCAGTCGAACCTGCGTCTTGTCGTCTCCATCGCGAAGAAGTACCAGGCCTCCGGCCTTCCCCTGCTCGACCTGATCCAGGAGGGCAACCTCGGGCTGATGCACGCCGTCGAGAAGTTCGACTGGCGCAAGGGCTTCAAGTTCTCCACCTACGCGACCTGGTGGATCCGCCAGGCGATCACGCGGGGCATCGCCAACACCGGGAGGACGATCCGCCTCCCCGTGCACGCCGGGGACACCCTGGCCCGGGTGCAGAAGGCCCAGGCCCGCCTCGAGCTGAAGCTCGGCCGGCCGGCCACCCTCGCCGAGCTCGGCACCGAGGTCGAGCTGCCCGAGGACAAGCTCATCGAGGCGCTGCGCTTTCGCGCCGAGCCGCTCTCGCTCTCCGAGCCGCTGCGCGAGGACGGCGACGCCGAGCTCGGCGACGTCGTCGAGGACCGCTCCGCCGAGTCGCCCTTCGAGGTCGCGGCGACCGCGCTCTTGCCCGTCGAGATCAACCGCCTCCTCGCCCCGCTCGACGAGCGCGAGCGCGAGATCCTGCGTCTGCGCTTCGGCCTCGACCGCGGCGAGCCACGCACGCTCGAGGAGGTCGGGGAGCACTTCAACCTGACGCGCGAGCGCATCCGCCAGATCGAGGCGCGTGCGATGTCCAAGCTGCGCCACCCCTCGAGCGACACCGGCGCGCGGGATCTGCTGACCGTCTGAGGAATCGCGTTCCACTTTCAGTGGAAATCGCGACGTAGCTGCACCGCCGTTCGCGTCTTACATGCACAGGATTCGCGTCTGAACTGCACAATGTTCGCGTGGGCCGGCACAGGCCAGCACTGACGATCTCCCTGCAGAACGCCATGAAAAGAGCCCCTGCCGATTTCGGCAGCAACGACAGCTCGTTCCGCCGACGGTGAGCCTCGCGGGGCTCCTCGAGGGCGCCCGCCCCCGCATCGACGGGGACACCCGACTTGGCCTCGACGACGATGTCGACGAGATCCTCCGCTCCGGGTTCCCGGCTATCCGCAACTACGCGGGTGCCGACCGCGGAGCGGCACTACGGGGCTACGTCGACGGAGTCGTGCAACACGACATCCCCGACGAGCTGGGGCGGGCAGTCCGGCGCCCGGACGCGCTCCGGCGCCGGCTGCGCGCCTACGCGGCAGCGAGCGGCACAACCTCCTCGATCGAGCGGATCCGCGACGCTGCGCACGGGGGCGGGGGGGCGACGCCGAACCGCCAGACGACCCAGGCCTACCGCGACGCGCTCGAACGGCTCTGGGTCGTCGACGACCTCCCTGGGTGGCTGCCCACGCAGAGTCACTTCGCGCCGCTCCCCAAGACGTCGAAGCGGTTCCTCGCCGATCCGGCGCTGGCGGCAAGCCTCGTGGGCGCAGGGAAGGAGAAGCTGCTCTCGGGCGAGAGCGTCGAGCCGAGCGTGCCGCGCGACGGCACGTTCCTCGGGGCGCTGTTCGAGGCGCTAGTCGCCCTGTCGGTCCGCGTGTACGCCCAATCCGCCGGCGCCTCGGTCTCGCACTTCCGGGAGCAGCACGGCCGCCGCGAGATCGATCTCATCGTCGAGCGGCCGGACGGGGCGGTCGTCGCGCTCGAGGCGAAGCTCAGCCAGACCGTCGACAGGGATGACGTGAAGCACCTGACCTGGCTGCGCGACAAGCTCGAGGACCACTTGTTGGACGCCGCCGTCGTGTGCGTCTCGCCGTACGCCTACCGCCGCAAGGACGGGATCGCCGTCGTCCCGCTGGCGTTGCTGGGACCCTGACGAGCTCGGCGAGAGCGAACCTGCACAGGTGGTCGCAGCATTCGACCAGCGAGGCCCGCGTCTCGGAACGTCCTCGCACTGCTCGAAGGTCGCGCTCGGCGAGGTTCTCGCGCTCATGCCCCCGCCATGGCCGAGGTCGATCACCGCCCGGCGGCGGAACGCGTTTGCCCAGTTCGCTCGCAATCTCAGGCGGTCGGGCTCTCGATCTCGGAACGGCCTGTGAGTCATCTCCGGACGACATCGAGTGCAGCTCAGACGCGATTGGTGTGCAGCTCAGACGCGAGTGGACACCGTCTGAGCGCCCGGAGGCTGCACCGGGTCTGCCCGACGCCACGCAACGGTCCGGCCACCCCGCCGGTTTGTTCGGCGCGCCAGCACCCCGACCGGGCGGCGGGCACGGCCACACTCCCGGTGCCGCCCCTACGGCCCTGGGGCCCCGGGCGGGCGGGGACCCCCACGGACGGGTCGTCAAAGGGCCCCGACGAAGCTCGACTCCGCCGCTGCCGCAACAGTGCGAGGTGGAAAGGCCGGGACCGGTCACCGGCCACCTCCACGGCCCGGGGCGCCGCAGATTCTCCGGGCGCGCGGACCGCGGCGTGCCCTGGTCGGCCGCTTCCTCCCCGCCGAGCGCGGCGCGGACCGCCCGGAGGCAGTCGGCCGTTCGTGGGGAGAGCCCCGTCCTGCCCGACGCGCGCCGCGCGTGCCGGAAGGGGGCCGGCGACGCGCCGCTCAGGCCTGCAGCACGCCGATCGGGGCGGGCGCCGGGGAGGGAAGGGGGACGCGCGCGACGACCTCGGTCCCGGCGCCGGGTCGGCTGTGCACCTCGAGCTCCCCGCCGACGAGCTCGACCCGCTCGACCATCCCGCGCAGTCCGAGCCCCGAGCTCCCCTGCTCGCCAAGCAGCCCGGCCGCATCGAAGCCGGCACCGTCGTCGCGCACGGTGAGGGTGAGCACCGAGGCCCCGAAGTCCAGCGTGAGGGTGACCGCGCTCGCCCCCGCGTGGCGCTCGACGTTGGTGAGCGCCTCCTGGCCGATCCGGAAGACGCTCAGTTCGATGTCGCCGTCGAGGCGGCGCACGCCGCCCTCGACGACGAGGTGCGCGCTGATCCCCGAGCGCTGCGCGAGCTCGTCGAGGAGGCGGCGCAGCGTCGGGACGAGGCCGAGGTGCTCGAGGGCCGGCGGTCGCAGCCCCCGCAGGATCTCGCGCAGCTCGGTGACGATGAGCTCGGCGAGGTCGCGCGCGGCGACGACGTCGCGACGGGCGGCCACGATATCCTCCTGCTCGTCGACGAGGTCGAGCGCCCGGCACAGCTGGACGAGGCGCTGCACGGGGCCATCGTGCAGCTCCTGGGCGACGCGACGCCGCTCGTCCTCCTGGCCCGCGAGGACGTGACGTGCGTAGGCGGCCGCCACGCGCTCGCGCCGCATGGACTCGGTCAGGTTCTCGAGCACCACCTGCAATTGGGCCTCGCCCCGGACGCTGCGCAGCGGGCTCGGCACCGCCCGGAAGGTCGCGTCGGCCCCGGGCGGTGTGACGAGCGCCACGCGGCCGTCCAGGAGGACGGCGGCCGGGGGACCGAGAACCTGCGCCAGAAGGGCGCCTCCTGCCACCGGCCCGGCCGCGCGCTCGCGCCCCGCGCGCAGGTGCGGGGGCGTCTTGGGCAATTCGAGGGTGCGACGTGCGGCCGCGTTCGCCTCCCGGATGGTGCCGGCCGCGTCCACGATGAGCACGGGCGCCTCGCTCGACTCGAACAGGTCCCAGTAGCGGTCGCGGCTGCTCTGCTCCACGGCCATGCGCCAGCCGACGAAGACCGCGACCGCGTCGAGCAGGACGAGCATGACGGCGTCGGTCAACGCGTCGTGGTACCGGCGGTTGGCGAGGTCGACGGCCGCGTCGCCGCCGACGAGGAGCGCGGTCACCCAGCCGCCGGTGAGCAACGATCCGGCGACGCCGAAGTTCAACGCCGCATAGAGGATCGGCACGACGAACAGCGCCTCGACCGCGAGGTCGATGAGCGAGCCCGAGGGCGTCGACCCGCTCTCGCCGGTGAGCAGCTCGTTGCCGATGAAGATGGCGAGGACGAGCACCTCGACCAGCCAGACCCGCGGATTGGCGATCCGCTCGAACACCGAGCGGCCCTTGCCGCGCACCGGTGGCGCCGACGCGGGCCTCACCGCTTCCCGGTGCCGCCGGGCGCGGCGACGAGGTCGTTGCGCATCGCGAACAGCACGAGCTCGGTGCGCGAGGCGGCGCCGCACTTCTCGAAGATGTGGTGGAGATGGCCCTCGACGGTGCGCCGGCTGATCCCGAGGCGCCCCGCGATCTGCTGGTTCGAGAGCCCTTCGGCGAGCAGCGTGACGACTTCGACCTCCCGGGCCGTGAGCGGGCTGCCTGCGGGCTCCGTCTCGCGGGCGCTCGCGGGCACCGGCGAGATCCCGACGTCGAAGACCAGGCTCCCCGAGTGCACCGCGCGCACCGCGTCGACGAGCTTCTCCGGGCGCGAGGTCTTGAGCAGGTAGCCGGCCGCCCCCGCGGCGAGCATCGCCTCGACGTACTCGGGATCGCCGAACGCGGAGAGGGCGAGGACCCGCGCCGCGGGGCAGCGCCGTGCGATCGCGCTGGCGACCTCGACCCCGCTCATCCCGGGGAGGAAGATGTCGAGCACCACGACGTCGGGGTTCGCGGCGACGACGGCGTCGACGGCGAGGTCGCCGCGGTCCGCCTCGCCGACCACCACGCAGTCGCCGTGGCGCTCGAGGATGTGCCGCGTGCCCTCACGCGTCGTGCTGTGATCGTCGACGAGCACGACGCGGATCGGCGCGGGACGCTCTTGCACGGGCCGCGCCCCGGCGACCGGCGAGAGTGAACGGGCAAGGTCGCCGCCACTTGGATGCGGGGCTCCTTCGACCATCGACATCGCTGTCACCGCCACCACCCTTCCACGACTCCGCCGCCTCGGGCCACGCACGCGGGCCAGGTGAGATCACGGCCGCGCAATCGCCCGAGCCGCGTGCGTGACCTCCTACTTGTCGACGATACGGCGCAGGCGCAGCGTGGGAACGTGCCCCGCAGGGGGGTGCCGAGGCAGCGAGGAGTCGTTTCCAGATGCTGGCACACCGGTGGCACGACGTGCGCGACAAGGGTGCCGCGGCGCGGGATTCGCACACGCGCGCCACCCCCGGGCAGATCCCTGCGACGCGGCTGTTCCGGCGTCGGGACGCCCGCGAGCTGGAGCGCCGCTTCGCCGCGGTCGAGCGCGAGATCGCCGCGACCGCCGCGACCGCCGCGCTCGCCGACATGGCAGAGCTCGCCTGGCGCGCTGAGTCGGTCGTCGCCGTCACCTGCACGCCGGCCAACCCCGCCTCGGGCCGCACCGAGGTGCGGCTGCGCTGCAGCGGCGGGACGGACGTCGTCGTCCGGGACGTGCCGGTCGACCAGGTCGACCCCGTCGCGGATGCCGCGCGCCTCGGCGTGCTGTCGATCGGCGGGGCCGCGCGCCCGGGGGCGCTGTTTGTCCTGGAGCTGCGCGACGGCCACTCGACCTACCAGCTCGTCGGCTCGCGCCTGACCCTCGAGGCGTCCTCCGCTCCGCGCTGAGGGCATCCCGGGGGCGCGCCCGGGCGCCGCTGTTGAGCGACGGCCGGGCGCGCCCCGCACCGGCCCGCCGGTCACGGCCCCGGAGGGGCGAACAAGCCACCCCGCAGGGCACGCTCGATCACGTGCAATCCCCCGGTCGCCACCACGTCGTGCGCGTCGCGCCGCAGGCGCTCGACGAGCGCCGCGCGCGCCCTGTCGAGCAGCGCCCGCCGGCCGCCCGCGAAGCGCGTCAACGAAGCAGCCGCATCGACGGCCGTGCCGCCGGCCGCCCCGAGCGCACACGCGCGCTCGATGAGCGCCTCGAGACTCGGGGCCGGCAGGACCAGGTCGAGGATCTGCTCCGCGAACCCGGCGAGCGCGTCGGCGTCGGCGCCGCGCCCAAAGCAGGCCTCGGCGACAACCGTGGCGCCGTTGCCCTCGAGCGAGCGGCGCAACTGCGCCGGCGCCGTCTTGGGGGCGACGGCAAAGCTGCAGAACGTCGCGAACTTCCGCGCACCGAGACTCGGCAGGCCCTCCAGCCACACGCGAGTCGCGCGTGCGGGCTGCACGCCGGCGACCACGAAGCCTTCCACCCAGGTGCCGACGACGACGAGGTCCGCGGCAGCGATCTCGGCGAGCCCGACCGACGCGAGGCGCCGCAGGGTGACCGCGACGCCGCCGCGGGTGAGCCGGTCCGCGAGGGCACGCGCCCGGCGTTCGGTCTGCCCCGAGCGGCTCTCGTAGGCGACGAGGACGCTCGGCTCACCGCCCGGGCGGGGACCAGGATGGCGCGAGGGACGCTGGTCGAGGATGGCCTGTGCGGCGCGCCGCCCCTGGGCCATCGCCTCGACGACCGTCGCCGGGCCGACGAGCGCGTCGCCCGCGACCCAGGTGCGCTCGGCGGTGCCGAGGGCTGCGGTGAGCCGCCCGACCTCCCGGCCGAGCGCAAGGGAGCCGACAGGCTGGTGGCGGGCAAAGGGGGGTGCCCCGCCTGCGAGCAGGCCGCTCGCCTGCCAGCGGCGGTCAGCGACCCCCGTCGCCTTGCGCCGGATCGGCGCCGTCGGCGCGAAAGCGTTGAAGGCCGGGTCGAGGCGGTAGCCCATCGCCATGACGACGAGGTCGACCTCCAGGGTCAGCGCCGCGCGCTCGACGACGGTGGGAAGCGTGCCGGCGGCCTTCTGGGCGGTCCGGCTGAGCACGGCCCGCTGCACGCGCCCTGCGTCTCCCTCCAGACGCTCGAGGGTCGTGGTGAACGCGATCTCGACCCCCTCGTCTGCCGCCTCGGCAAGTTCGTCGGGGCGGACAGGGGCGAAGCGGCGGTCCATCCAGTCGATGCAGACGGCCTCGTGGCCGAGGCGCCTCGCGAGCCGGGCGACGTCCATCGCCGTGTTGCCGGCACCGAGGACGAGCACCCGCTGGGTACCCGTCCGCCCGCCCTCGAGGAGGTCGAAGGCCCGCTCGCCGGTGAGCGCGGCACGCGCCGCGTGGAGGAAGCGGGTCGCGTCGCAGACCCCCTCGAGGTCACCGCCGGACACCGGGAGGCGGATGGGGATCCCCGCACCGTGGGCGAGGACGACGGCGTCGAAGTCCTCGAGGAGCGTCGGGAGCACCTCGGGGGTGACCTCGGCCCTCGTCCGCAGGTCGACGCCCGCCTCGACGAGCGCGTCCCAGGGCCGGCGCGCCACGGGGCCTGGCAGGGTGAACTCGGGGATCCCCCAGGTGAGGAGCCCGCCGGGCTCCTCGTCCTTCTCGAACACCGTCACGCGCGCACCCGAGCGGGCGAGCTCGAAGGCCGCCCCGATGCCCGCGGGGCCGCTCCCGACGACCGCGACCTCGAGGCCCACGCCGCGCTCGTCGTGCCGCTCGAGCGCGGGGACCGGCTCGTGATCCGCGATGAAGCGCTCGATCGCGCCGATCGCGACGGGCGTGCCGCCGGCGAGCGACCAGCTGCAGGAGCCCTCGCACTGGACCGCCTGGTCGCAGACCCGAGAGCAGATGTCGGGGAGGAACGA
>JAKABX010000035.1 GCA_021796545.1 Actinomycetes bacterium | reverse complement strand
GAGGCCCCGCCGGCTCCCCTCGCGGAGCCGGGCGCCGGCGAGGACGGTGGTGCCCGACCCGGGGTTCCGCCCCGCGAGCGCCCGGGCGCGGCGTCGCACGGCGGACCGGCCGAGGCGGGCAACCGTCGCGGCCGCCGGCGCCGCGGGCGTGACCGTGAACGCGACCGCGGCGAGTCACCCGGCGGCGAGCAGCCCTGGCAGGGCGAGCTCGTCCCGGTCAAGGGGCTTCTCGACCTGCGTGAGGAGGGCTACGGCTTCCTGCGCACCACGGGATATCTCCCGAGCGCGAAGGACGTCTACGTCTCGGTCAGTCAGGCCCGACGCTTCGCCCTGCGCCGTGGTGATGTGATCGAGGGCGCCTGCCGACCGGCCGGCGCGAGCGAGAAGTACCCGGCGCTCGTGCGGATCGATTCGGTCGGCGGGATGGTCCCCGACGAGGCGCGCCAGCGGCCGCGCTTTGAGGACCTCACCCCGCTCTTCCCCGACGAGCCGCTCCGCCTCGAGCTTCCGGGCGACCCGGCGAATTTGACGGCACGCATCGTCGACCTCATCTCGCCCGTCGGCAAAGGCCAGCGGGGGATGATCGTGTCGCCGCCCAAGGCCGGAAAGACGACGATCATGAAGCAGATCGCCCATTCGATCGAGGCGAACAACCCGGACGTCCACCTCATCGTCCTGCTCGTCGACGAGCGACCCGAAGAGGTGACCGACATGCGGCGCTCGGTGAAGGGCGAGGTCATCGCCTCGACCTTCGACCGCCCGGCCGACGAGCACACCGCCGTCGCGGAGCTCACGATCGAGCGGGCCAAGCGCCTGGTCGAGCTTGGCAAGGACGTCGTGATCATCCTCGACGGCATCACGCGCCTCGCTCGGGCCTACAACCTCGCCCAGCCCGCGACCGGTCGCATCATGTCCGGCGGCGTCGATTCGGGTGCGCTCTACCCGCCCAAGCGCTTCTTCGGCGCCGCGCGCAACATCGAGGAGGGCGGCTCGCTGACGATCCTCGCGACCGCGCTCGTCGAGACCGGCTCGAAGATGGACGAGGTGATCTTCGAGGAGTTCAAGGGCACCGGCAACATGGAGCTCCGTCTGGACCGCCGCCTCGCCGAACGCCGGCTGTACCCGGCGATCGACGTCAACGCGAGCTCGACGCGCCATGAGGAGCTGCTCTTTGACCGCTCCCAGCTCCAGCAGGTCTGGAAGCTGCGTCGGGTGCTGAACGCGCTCGCCAGCGAGGGCAACGCGGCGGCGGGCCTCGAGCTGCTCATCGACAAGATCCGTTCGACCCGATCAAACGACGAGTTCCTGGCGGAGATCGCCAAGGCGCCCGTCCCGACGGCCTGAGCCACACTGCGAGGAAGGCGAGGATGAAGACCGACATCCATCCCAACTACGTCAGCGCGACGGTGAAGTGCAGCTGCGGCAACACCTTCACGACGCGCTCGACCAAGCCCGAGCTCCACGTCGAGCTGTGCAACGAGTGCCACCCCTTCTACACGGGCAAGCAGAAGCTCGTCGACACCGGGGGACGTGTCGAGCGCTTCCAGCGCCGTTACGGCAACCGCTACTCCAAGCGCGCCTAGCCCGGGGATCGTTCGCCGCGCCCGGCGCACCGGCTCAGTCCGGCGTGCCGGGCGCGGCGCGCGTCCCGAGGTCGGTGAGGGCCGGGCCGCTCAGGCGGTGGATCGTCCACTCGTCCATCGCGACGGCACCGAGCGACGCGTAGAAGGCGCGCGCCGGGGCGTTCCAGTCCAGCACCGACCACTCGAGGCGGGCCATGCCCGCCTCTGCGGCCTCGGCCGCCAGCGTGCGAACGAGCGCGCGCCCGAGCCCGCGTCGGCGCGCGCTCGGGCGGACGTAGAGGTCCTCGAGCCAGATGCCCGGCCGTCCCGTCCAGGTCGAGAACGTCCGGAACCAAAGCGCGAAGCCGACGACCTCGCCGTCCACCTCGGCGACGTGGCAGGTGGCGACGCCATCGGGGCCGAACAGGGCGCGCGCGAGCCCCTGTTCGTCGAGCTCGACCTGATCGGCGCTCTTCTCGTATTCGGCGAGCTCGCGCACCAAAGCGACGATGCCCGCGAGGTCCGCGAAACGAGCCGGGCGGATGGGCGCGTCCTCGGGCGCGCTCGCCGGCGGGGGGATCGCTGTCGGCACGGCGGGCACCCTAGCGGCATGCGGTAAAGCGGGCCGACCGGCTCCGCCCTGCTGCCCAGTACCCTGAGCCCGTGGACGACCTCGAGCGCTACGCGCCCCTCGAGCAGGAGTACGAGGACGTCCTCGCGCGCCTCGGCGCACCCGACGCGGCGGCCGACCGACGCGAGTTCCTGCGACTGAGCCGCCGGCACAAGGAGCTCGAGGGGGTGGTCGCGACCTTGCGCGAGCTGCGCGTCGCACGCGGCGACGCCTCGACGGCGCGCGACCTCTTCGCCGAGGCCCCCGGCGACGAGCGCGAGCTCGCCCGCGGGGAGATCGCCGAAGCGGACAAGCGTGTCGAGCGCCTCGAGGAGGAGCTGCGCGAGCAGCTCCTGCCCCGCGACCCCAATGACGGCCGCAACGTCATCATGACGATCCGCGGCGCGGAGGGCGGTGAGGAGGCGAAGCTGTTCGCGAAAGACCTCTTCGAGATGTACCAGCGCTACGCCGAGCGCCGCCGCTGGCGCTTGGAGGTGCTCGGCCTGCAGGAGTCCGACCTCAAGGGCGTCGACGAGGTCACCTTCCTCATCAAGGGCGAGGACGCCTGGCAGCGCCTGAAGCACGAGGGCGGTCCGCACCGCGTGCAGCGCGTACCGGTCACCGAATCCCAGGGGCGCATCCACACCTCCTCGGCGGCCGTGACCGTGCTCCCCGAGGCCGACGAGGTCGAGGTCGACCTCGACCCGAACGATCTGCGCGTCGACGTCTACCGCTCGACGGGTCCCGGCGGCCAGTCGGTCAACACCACGGACTCGGCCGTGCGCATCACCCACCTGCCGACGGGGGTCGTCGTCTCAATGCAGGACGAGAAGAGCCAGATCCAAAACCGCGCCAAGGCACTGCAGGTGCTGCGCGCCCGGTTGCTCAAGCTCGAGCAGGACCGTCAGGCGGCCGAGGTCTCCCGGGTGCGGCGCGAGCAAGTCGGCGGCGGCGGGCGTTCGGAGAAGATCCGCACCTACAACTTCCCCGAGAACCGCGTCACCGACCACCGCGTCGGGCTCACGCTGCACAAGCTCGACCGTGTGCTGAAGGGCGAGCTCGACGAGATCGTCGACGCACTCGTTGCCGACGAGCGCCGGCGTCAGCTCGCCGACGGCGAGGCCGGGTGAGCCCCGCCGTGGCCGATTCGACCTGGCGCGCCCTTCTCGCGCAGGCGACCGACGCGCTCGGCGAGCGCCAGGCGGCACGCTGGCTCGTCGAGGACGCCGCGGGCTGTGACGCCGCGGGCCTGCACACGCTCCTCGACGAGGTCGCGCCCGATGTTGCCGCGACGCGCCTGCGCGCGCTCGTGGCGCGTCGATGCGGCGGTGAGCCGCTCCAGCACGTGCTCGGGCGTTGGCCCTTCGCGGGCGTGGAGCTCATCGTCGACCGGCGGGCGCTCGTGCCGCGCCCGGAGACCGAGGTGCTCGTCGACGCGGCGTTGCGCGAGCTCGAGAGGCTCCAGCCCGCGACGCCGCTCGTCGCGGACCTCGGCACGGGCTCGGGCGCGATCGCGGCGGCTCTGGTCTGCGCGCGTGCGGACTGCACGGTGGTCGCCGTCGAGCGGGATGCCGGCGCCTGCTCCCTCGCCGCGGACAACCGCTCCCGACTCGGTCCCCTGGCCCGGGAGCGGCTCATCTTGCGGCAGGGGTCGTGGTACGGGCCACTCGCCGCCGAGGCGGGTGCGCTCGACCTTGTCGTCGCGAATCCTCCCTACCTCGCCGCCGGCGAGTGGGCGGGCCTCGATCCCGTCGTGCGCGACCACGACCCCTACGACGCGCTCGTCGCCGGTCCGACCGGTCTCGAAGCGGTCGCGGCGGTGGTCTCGGGCGCGCCGGCCCACCTCAGGCGCCCGGGCACCTTGCTGTGCGAGCTCGCGCCCGCGCAGGCCGCCGCGGCCACCGCACTCGCGCGCCGGGCGGGCGCCCGTGAGATCTGGGTGCTCGCGGACCTCGCGGGGCGCGAGCGCATCCTCGGGGCCCGCTGGTGAGCGGTGTCGAGGAAGTGCTGGACGCCGCCGCGGCGGCGCTGCGGCGCGGCGGGGTCGTCGCAATCCCGACCGACACGGTCTACGGCCTGGCCGCCCGGGCGGAGGACGCAGCCGCCTGCGAGCGGATCTTTTTCCTGAAGGGCCGCCCGGACCACGTCGCGCTCCCCGTGCTCGTCGCCGACCTCGCCCAGGCCGCGCCGCTCGTCGCCGACGCGCAGCTCCCGGTTCTCGCCCGCCTCGCCGAGGTGTTCTGGCCCGGCCCCCTCACCCTCGTCGTCGCGCGCCGACCGGGTCTGTCGCTCGACCTCGGTGGCGATCCGGAGTCGGTCGGCCTGCGCAGCCCGGCCGACGACCTCGCCGTCGAGTTGTGCCGGCGTGCCGGTCCGCTCGCAACGACGAGCGCGAACCGCCACGGGGAGCCGCCCTGCCACGATGCAGCGGCTGTGCGCGCGGTCTTCGGCGACGCGCTCGGCGCGATCGTCGACGGCGGGCACCGCGATGGCGTGCCCTCGACGGTCGTGGGCGTCGAGGGGGACGAGGTCCACCTCCTGCGTGCGGGCCCGGTCGATCTCGCGGACGTCCTCGCCGTCGTGCGCGGCGGTTGAGCGGCGGCCTCAGTGCCGGCGTGGCGCGAAGCTGACGCGGCGCAGCGCGACGATGGTCGCGGCGACCCCCACAGCGTGACGACGCCGAGGTCCTGCCAGCTCCACGGCGAGGCGCCCGGTAAGGGGTCAAAGGGTCGCCAGAAGGCGAGGATGAGATGGCGGACGGGGAACCAGTCCGCCAGCCGCGCCGGGGTCGAGCCGTTGGTCAGGGGGAGCCACAGACCCGACACGAAGAGCAGGGCGAAGAAGGTCAGGTCGGTGACCGGCCCGGCCGAGTCCTGGCTCGGAACCGCGGCGGCGACCGCGATCCCGAGCGCGGTGACGCAGAGGACCCGACCGCCACGGCGCAGGCCCGGGCGCGCCACTGGTGGGGGAGCAGGAGCCCGGAGCCGAACCGGCCGACGAGGTCGATGACCGCGACCGGGACGAGTGAGACCACGAGCGCGTTGGCCAAGAGCGCGCCGAACAGGGCCGCAGTCGGGAGCGGGCACAGGTGGAGGCGCTTGAGCGGCCCGGTCTCGCGGCGATTCACGAGCTGGATGGCGAGGGTGCTGTAGCAGGCCGACATCACGCCGTAAGCCGCGAAGCCCGCGACGTAGTACCGCAGCACCCGAGCACCCCCGAGCGCCCTGACGCCTGCGGAGCAAGAGGCGGAGGTCGCCGACAGGACGAGGAAGACGACCGCGAAGCCGGGCGTCGTCACGGCCGCGAAGCGCTTGCGCCAGAAGTTCAGCTGCTCGAAGCGCAGCTGGTGCGCGACGAGCCAGGCAAAGTGCCGTGGCGGCGCCGTGGGGGCGGCGGCGGCGCTCAACGCACGACCGGCCCGTCGTGCGCGCCGGTGAGGCGGAGCTAGGCGTCCTCGAGGGTGAGCCGTTCGACGGCGAGGCCGCCGAGGTCGACGCGGCGCTCGAGCGCCCAAGGCGGTGAGCGCGTGCAGCACCGCCACCGCGTCGTCCGTCACGATCTCCCAGCTGTCGCCGCTTTGGCGCGCCGGGACGGGGAGGCGGCCCGGGCCGGCGCCGGGCGGGAACCGGAACCGGATGGTCGCCTCGCCGACGTCGCGCCCGCCGATCGTGGCGGGCGGGCCGCTCGCCACGACGCGTCCACGCGCCACGACCGCGACGCGATCGGCGAGCGCCTCGGCCTCGTCCATGTCGTGCGTCGTCAACAGAACCGTCGTCCCCCCGCCGCGCAGCGCGCGCACGAGGTCCCACGCACCGCGGCGCGCCGCGGGGTCGAAACCCGTCGTCGGCTCCTCGAGGAAGACGAGGTCGGGGTTGGCGATGATCCCGAGCGCGACGTCGAGGCGTCGCTGCTGGCCGCCCGACAGACCCGCGACCCGGCTGTCCGCCGCCTCTTGGAGGCCGACGAGGCCCAGCACCTCCTCCACCGGGCGCGGGCGCGGGTAGAAACCGGCGTGGCGCCCCAGCGCCTCGCGCGCGGGAAGCCGCGGCTCGATCGCGGCCTCCTGGCGCACGATCCCGATCCGTTCGCGCAGCGCGCGCGGCCGGCCGGCGGGGTCGTGACCGAGGACCTCGACCCTGCCGGCGTCGCGTCGGCGGAAGCCCTCGAGAACCTCGATCGTCGTCGTCTTGCCGGCGCCGTTCGGCCCGAGGAGGGCGAAGACCTCGCCGGGTCGTAGGCTGAATGAGACGCCGTCGACGGCCGCGCGCCCGCCGTAGCGCTTGACGAGGCTCTCGACACGCACCGCAACGCGGCCTTCGGCCACGGTCCCGAGGATAGGAACCGAACTACTGGCATTGGGAGCAGCGGTGCGCACGGCGGCCGGTGCGGGCGAGCGGGGTCCCTGGCGAGGGGGCGGGTAGGATCCTGGCGTGCGCATCGCTGTCGGCTCGGACCACGCGGGCTTTGCGCTGAAGGAGGCCCTCGTCGCCCACCTGGTGGGCAGCGGCCACGAGGTCGTGGATCTCGGGACGACGGGAAGCGCGCCGGTCGACTACCCCCACTACGGCGCGGTGGTCGGACGCGCGGTCGTCGGCGGTGAGGCGGAGCTCGGCGTGTGCTGCTGTGGAACCGGCATCGGCATCTCGATTGCGGCCAACAAGGTCGCCGGCGTGCGCGCCGCGGTCGTCCACGACGTCACGAGCGCACACCTCGCCCGGGCGCACAACGACGCCAACGTCGTCTGCTTCGGCGCGCGGGTGATCGGCGAGGCGGTCGCGACCGACGCGCTCGAGGCCTTCCTCGGCGCCGCGTTCGCCGGCGGGCGGCATCAGCGACGGATCGACCAGATCGCCGCGCTCGAGTGCGCCGGCGCCGAACCCGAGGAGGTCCGCGCATGAATGCGTCGGTCCCGCCCGCCCCGCTGTCCTCGGATCCTGAAGTCGCCGCGCTCCTCGCCGAGGAGATCGAGCGGCAACGCACCACGCTGCAGCTCATCGCCTCTGAGAACTTCACCTCGCCTGCCGTGCTGGCGGCGAGCGCGTCGGTGCTCACCAACAAGTACGCCGAGGGCTACCCGGGCCGCCGCTACTACGGCGGCAACGTGCACGCCGACCGCGTCGAGGACCTCGCGCGCACCCGGGCGTGCGCGCTGTTCGGCGCCGAGCACGCCAACGTCCAGCCGCACGCGGGCGCGTCGGCGAATCTCGCCGCCTACCTTGCGCTCGTCGAGCCCGGGGACACGATCCTCGCGATGCGCCTCGACCAGGGGGGGCACCTCACCCACGGCTCGCCGGTCAGCATCACGGGCAAGACGTACCGCTTCGTCGCCTACGGCGTCACGCCCGCGGCCGAGGACGGCAGCGGCGAGCGCATCGATCTCGACCAGGTGCGCGACCTCGCGCGCACCGAGCGGCCGCGCGTCATCGTCGCGGGGACGACCGCCTACACGCGCATCATCGACCCGCGGCCCTTCCGCGAGATCGCGGACGAGGTCGGCGCGTACTTCCTGTTCGACGCCGCCCACCCGGCGGGACTCATCGCCGGCGGCGTGCACCCGAGCCCGGTCGGGGTGGCCGACGTGGTGACCTTCACCACCCACAAGACGCTGCGCGGCCCGCGCGGCGGGGCGATCCTGTGCCGCTCAGAGCTCGCCAAGCAGATCGACGCGGCCGTCTTCCCCGGTCTGCAGGGTGGACCGCTCGAGCACGTGATCGCCGCCAAGGCGGTCGCCTTCGCGGAGGCCGCGCGTCCGGCGTTCCGCGACTACGCGGCCGCGGTCGTCCGCAACGCCGCGGCGCTCGCGCACGCGCTCGATGCACAGGGCTTCCGCCTCGTGGCGGGCGGCACCGAGAACCACACCGTGCTTGTCGACCTGCGCTCTTTCGACGCGGAGCTGACCGGCAAGGTCGCCCAGGAGGTGCTCGACCGTGCCGGGATCACCTGCAACCGCAACCAGATCCCCGACGACCCGCGCTCGCCCTTTGTGACGAGCGGGCTGCGCCTTGGCTCCGCGGCCGAGACGACGGCGGGGATGGGCGAGGCCGAGATGGCCCTCGTCGGCGAGCTGATCGCCCGCGTGCTGCGCCACCGCGACGATGACGCCGTGGTCGCCGAGGTGCGCGAGCAGGTCAGAACGCTCTGCGGCAAGTTCGATCCCTACCCCCTGCCGCTGCCCGGGGACCCGCGCGCCGTCCGGCGCTAGCGCCGGACGGGGGGGGAGGGGCGCGATGAGCGGCGTCGGCGACTACCTCGCCGTCTTTGGGATCGCCGCGGTCTCCTCGTTCCTGCTCACGTTCCCGATCCGCCGGCTGGCGCTGCGCTGGCGGGCCGTCGCGTCGCCAGGTGTCGCGCACGTGCACACTCGGCCGACGCCGACGATCGGGGGCGCGGCGATGCTGCTCGCGCTCGGGGTCGCGACGCTCGTGGCGTCGCGCCTCGGCCCCTTCCAGGACGCGTTCCGCGGGAGCTCGGAGCCCCTCGGGGTCCTGGTCGCCGCCGTTGTCATCTACGGCGTCGGCCTGATCGACGACGTCCGGGACATCTCCGCGCCGGCCAAGGTCGCCGGCGAGGTGCTCGCGGCGATGGTGCTCGTCTTCCTCGGCGTCACGATGTACTACTTCAAGATCCCCTTCGTCCCGACGCCGATCGTGCTCTCGGCGTCGATCCTGCCCCTCATCACCGCAATCTGGGTCGTGGGGATGACCAACGCGGTGAACCTCATCGACGGCCTGGACGGCCTGGCCGCGGGGATCGTGGCGATCGCGTCGGGGTCGCTCGCCGTCTACGGGGTGCACCTGTCCTCGCAGAACCTGCTCCCTTCCGACAGCCTCGGCCCGTTGGTCGCGGTGATCACCTGCGGGATCGCGGTGGGTTTCCTGCCCCACAATTTCCACCCCGCCCGCATCTTCATGGGCGACGGCGGCGCGCTCCTCCTCGGCCTGCTGATGGCCATCTCGACCATGCTCGTGGGTGGCCGGGTCGGCATCGGCGGCGTCGCGAAGGACGTGAGCGGGCTGACGTTCTTCCGTTTCGCGCCGCTGTTCGTGCCGCTGTTCATCCTCGGCGTCCCCCTCGTCGACACGGCGTTCGCGATCATCCGCCGGACCGTGCGACGGGCGAACTTCGCCGAGCGGGACCTCGGCCACCTCCACCACCGCCTGGTCCGCCTCGGCCACGGACACCGCCGCGCCGTGCTGATCCTGTGGGCCTGGACGGCGGTGCTGTGCGCCTTCGTCCTCGTCCCCGTCTTCGACCCGCGCGCGAACGCGTGGGTTCCCTTCGGAGCCGGCTTCCTCGGCCTCGCGCTCTACACCTTCTTCCGTCCCGCCGGTCGCGCCCAGCCGACCCCCGAGGCGACGCTCGCCCACTCCTCGGGGGAGACGGCGCCCGCCGCGGCGTCTCCGGTGGGCGGCGAGCCGGCGTCGGGGCGCGCGCCGATCAGCGTCGTCGTGTCGGCCGCGGCCGGCGTGGCGGTCGCCGGTGAGCCCGACCTCGCGTCGCCGCGGCGGCGCCGGGTGCACCGGCGACCGCGGCGACGCCTCGGAACCTTTGGGTGGCGCTCGCCGCGTCAGGGCCGCGGCGAGGCGCCGGCGCCCGACTTTGCCACCGAACGTGAGGAGATGGGAAGATAGCGCCAGGTGACGAGGCGACCGCACCCGACGCCGTTCGAGCTGCTCGGGATCGGCGCGACTGCGGCCGCGTGCGTTGCCCTCGGCGTCGTTGGGGGGTACTGGATAGGATCTGCGTCCCGCGGAGGAGTGGTGGGGGTGTTCGTCGGACTCGGCGTCGGCATCCTCGCTGCAATCACGGCGACCTACTTCAAGATCAAGAGCTACCTCTGAACGACACCCCTAAAGGATCGCCGCGCCCGGACGCGCCGGGAGGCGGATGCACGACGAGACGAGAATGGACCGACTCGCAGCACTTCTGGAACAACTTCCCCTGCCCGAGGTCACCCGGCTGTTGCGCCGGACGACCCTCATGGCCGCGGCCCTCGGCGTGGTCGCCCTGGTCGCGACGATCGGGATCAGCCATCCCCTGATCGGGCTCGGCGCCTGCATCGGCCTCAGCCTCGGGCTCGTGAACATCCGCATGATCACCGCCTCGGTCGCGCGCCTCAACGAGCGGCAGGCCGCGCACCCCAAGCGGATCCTCGCGTCCCACACGCTGGCGCGTCTCGCGGTCACGACCGCGGTCGTCATCGGGCTGATGTTCGCGGCCTCCCAGCTCGGCCTTTCGGCGGCCGGGGGCCTCGCCGTCTTCTACCTGCTGCTCGTGGTCAACCTCCTCGTGAGCCTTCTGCGCGGGGTGCAGGCGTCGGCATGACCCCTCACGCTCTCGGCGGCCTCGTGGCCGCGACCCCGGCGATCCCCGAGCCGCACATCACCGCGCACGTCGCGGGGATGACGATCTATGTCGACGACATCATCTCGACCGTCGTCGCCGGCGCGATCGTCATCGCTCTCGGCTTTCTCGTGCGCGCCCGGGTCACCTCGGGTGTGCCCGGCCGGCTCCAGCTCGCCTTCGAGACGGTCGTCGAGTGGGTGAGCGGCCAGGTCGAGTCCTCCATGGGCGAGGGCGGCCGGCCCATCGTCCCGCTCGCGGTCACCCTCTTCTTCTTCATCCTCATCGCGAACTGGCTCGAGATGCTGCCCACGGGGCACGATCCCCAGTACCTGCCGGCGCCGACCGGCGACATCAACTTCGTCGCGGCGATGGCGGTCTTTGTGATCGTGCTCGTGCACGCGACCTGGATCCGCAAGCAGGGACTGCGCCACTACCTCGGCCACTACACGCGCCCGTACACCGCGCTCCTGCCGATCAACGTGCTCGAGGAGCTCGTCAAGCCGGTCACCCTCACCCTCCGGCTCTTCGGAAACATCTTCGCCGGCGGTGTCCTGCTCGTCCTCATCGCGGCGCTGTTCCCGGCGCGCTTCATCGTGCCGATCCCAGTCGCGGACGTCGTGTGGAAGGCGTTCGACGGCCTGTTCGTCGGGCCGGTCCAGGCCTTCATCTTCACACTGTTGACGATCCTCTACTTCCAGTCGGCGATCGCCGGCGAGCACTGAGCGCAACGATGACCGAGAAGTGCGCGGACGCGTCGCGCAACTGAGCGACAGACCACCACCCAGCACAGGAGCACGAACAGACATGGCAGACACCACCCAGCAGGCGATCCAGCTCGCCGGCGCGATGGTCGGCGGCGGGCTCGCCCTCGGCGGCGGCGCGATCGGCGCCGCGATCGGCGACGGCCTCGCCGGCAGTCAGACGATCGCCGGCGTCGCGCGCCAGCCCGAGGCCCAGGGCCGCCTGTTCACGATCATGTTCATCATCGTCGGCCTCGTGGAGGCGATGTACTTCATCAACCTCGTCTTCATGATCCTTTTCACCTTCGTGCTCTACAAGAAGTAGGCGCCCGAGTGTCTGTCGTGAGAGGGGAGCTGGTGCAGGCCGTGGTGCCCTTCGCGCGCGCCGCGGACTCGAAGTCGTCCAGCTCGTCTGGTGGGATCTTCATCGTCCCGAACGCCACCTTCTTCGCGGAGCTGATCCTTTTCATGATCGTGCTCGGGATCGTGGCGAAGTGGATCCTGCCGCCGATCCAAAAGGCGCTCGCCGACCGCCAGGAGGCGGTGCGCAGCGGCCTGCACGCCGCCGACGAGGGCCGGGTCGAGTCCGAGCGGCTCGAGCGTGAGCGCGTCGCGCTGCTCGAGGGCGCTCGTGACGAGGCGCGCCGGCTGATCGACGAGGCGCGCCGGCATGCGGACGGCCTCCGGGACGCGGCACGCGCCCGCGCCGAGGACGAGCGGCACGCACGCCTTGCCAGCGCGCTCGCGGCCTTCGACGCCGAGCGGCCCCTTGTGCGCGCCGAGGCGATGCGCGGCGTCGGCCAGCTGGTCGAGACCGCCGCGGGGCAGGTGCTCGGCAGCCCGGTCGACCTCGCCCGCCACGCGCACGTCGTCGAGGCGGTCATCGACTCGCTCTCCGCCGGCGTCGCGGGGACGGTGGGGTGACCTGATGCTCGTCGCCGGGATCTTGAACCTGACCTTTGCCCTGGAGTGGGTGGGCCTCGCCCTGCTCGCTCTGTTCATCTGGCGCAAGGTCTGGCCCCCGCTCAGCAAGGCAATGACGGCGCGGGCGAACACCATCCGCGAGTCCCTCGAGACCGGCGAGCGCGCCCGGGCCGAGGGCGAGCGCCGTGCGGCCGAGGCCCGCGCCCGGCTGGAGGCTGCGCGCGACGAGGCGGACGCGATCCTCGAGCAGGCGCGCCGCTCCGCCGCGCAGATCGAGCAGGACGGCCGGCGCCTCGCCGAGGAGGAGGCGGCGCGCATCGTCGCGCGTGCCGAGGTCGAGGTCGAGCTCGAGCGCGCCCGCGTCGCCGAGCAGATCGCCGGCGAGGTGAGCGCAGTGGTGCTCCGGGCGACCGACGAGGTCGTTCGCCGGGAGCTCGACGCGGCCGCACACCGCCGCCTCGTCGAGCAGGCGATCCACGCGGCCGAGGACGAGGCGGTCGGCTGATGCGCGAGCTGCTCGCCGGATACCTCGCCGCGGCCAGCGAGAGCGCCGCCGCGGCCGATCGTGGCGACGAGCTGGTGCGCGACCTCGAGGCGCTGTCCGCCGCGCTCGTCCATCACGCCGATCTCCGCCGTGTGCTCACCGACCCCGGCATCGTCTCGCGCACGCGGCGCGGGATCGTGCGCGACCTGCTGGAAGGACGCGCCGCGCCCGAAGCCGTCGACCTGCTCTCCTTCACCTGTGCCGTCGAACGTGCCGGCGAGTTCCCGATCGCCATCGCCCAGCTGACGGCCGCGCTGATCGAGCACCGCGGCGAGCAGGTCGTCCCCGGTCGCGTCGCGGGGCGCGAGCGGCTACGCGGCTACGCGGCGCGCGTGCTGCAGGAGCTCGCCGGCGCCGGAGAGGTCGATGAGGTCGAGGACGAGCTCTTCCGCTTCGCGCGCATCCTCGACGGCAATCTTGCCCTGCGCAGCGCGCTCGCCGATCCCCAGGCCCCGGTCACCACGCGGCGGGAGGTCGTCGACGCGCTCCTTGCCGGGCGTGTCCACGACGCGACCTTGCGCCTCGTCGGCTACGTGCTCTCCGCGGGCCAGCAGCGCGACCTCGTCGGGACCTTCGAGGCGCTCGCCGCCCTGGCGGCCGAGGAGCGGGGGCGGCGCCTCGCCGAGGTCCGCTCCGCGGTCGAGATCGACGACGCCGAGCGCGAGCGTCTCGCCCGGGCGCTCGGGCGCCTCGTCGAGCGGCCCGTGGACGTCCGAGTCGTCATCGACCCTGCGGTGGTCGGCGGTGCACTCGTCACCGTCGGCGACCTCGTGATCGACGGCACCGTCCGCCTGCGCCTCGAGCGCCTGCGCGACGCCCTCGCCCTGTGACCCGGCCGGTCCACACGATCACCGGTCGAAGCGAAAGGAACCTGCAGCACCATGGCTGAGCTGACCATCAACGCGACGGACATCCAGGCCGTCCTCCAGCGGCACCTCGCCGAGCTGCGCAGCGAGGTCGCCGCCGAACAGGTCGGGCGCATCGCCGAGGTCGGGGACGGCATCGTCAGGATCACGGGGCTGCCGAACGCGTCGGTCAACGAGCTGCTCGAGTTCGAGAACCAGACCGTGGCCCTCGCGCTCAACCTCGACGAGGAGACGATCGGCGCCGTCGTGCTCGGTGACCTCGAGGGTCTCGACGAGGGCCAGGCCGTGCGTGCGACCGGGCGCATCCTCTCGGTCCCCGTCGGCGACGCGCTCTTGGGACGCGTCGTCAACCCGCTCGGCGAGCCGATCGACGGCAAGGGGCCGCTCGGTGAGACCGTGCTGCGCCGGATGGAGATCCAGGCGCCCGGCATCGTGCAGCGCCAGCCCGTCAAGCAGCCGCTGCAGACCGGCATCAAGGTCATCGACTCGATGACGCCCATCGGGCGCGGCCAGCGCGAGCTCATCATCGGCGACCGCAAGACCGGCAAGACGACGATCGCGATCGACACGATCATCAACCAGCGCGGCCAGAACGTGAAGTGCATCTACGTCGCGATCGGCCAGAAGGGCTCCACGATCGCCGAGATCGTCTCGGTCCTCGAGGAGCACGACGCGCTCGACTACACCGTCGTCGTCGCCGCGCCCGCGTCCGAGCCGGCGCCCTTCAAGTACATCGCCCCCTACGCCGGGTGTGCGATCGGCCAGCACTGGATGGAGAACGGCGAGCACGCGCTGATCGTCTACGACGACCTGTCCAAGCAGGCCGAGGCCTACCGGACGCTCTCGCTCCTGCTGCGCCGCCCCCCCGGACGCGAGGCCTACCCGGGCGACGTCTTCTACCTCCACAGCCGTCTGCTCGAGCGCGCCGCGAAGCTCTCCGACGAGCTCGGCGGCGGCAGCCTCACCGCGCTGCCGATCGTCGAGACGCGCGCCGGGGACATCTCCGCCTACATCCCGACCAACGTGATCTCGATCACCGACGGCCAGATCTTCCTCGAGACCGACCTGTTCAATTCCGGCGTCCGCCCGGCAATGAACGTCGGCAACTCGGTCAGCCGCGTCGGGGGCTCCGCCCAGATCCGGGCGATGCGCGCGGTCGTCGGCACGCTGCGCAGCGACCTCGCGCAGTTCCGTGACCTCGAGGCGTTCGCGACCTTCGGGTCCGAGCTCGACAAGGCGTCCCAGGCGCAGCTCGACCGTGGCTACCGCCTCACCGAGCTGTTGAAGCAGGGCCTGCACGAGCCGATGGCGGTCGAGGAGCAGGTGGTCGCGATCTACGCGGGCACGCGCGGTCACCTCGACGACCTCGACGTCGCCGACGTCCGACGCTTCGAGGAGGCGCTCCGGGCGCACCTGCGCGCCGAGCACCCCGAGATCCTCGAGCAGATCCGCAAGGAGGGGACCCTCCCGCCCGACGACGCGCTCGTCCAGGCGATCAACGAGGTGAAGGCCGGCTTCGAGACCGCACAGCCGACCTCCGAGGCCGACTGACGATGGCGGGCGGTCAGGAGCGCGCGCTCCGGCGGCGCATCCGCACGGTCTCGGCGACGCGCAAGATCACGCGCGCGATGGAGCTCATCGCGGCCTCGGAGATGGTCCGTGCCCAATCCCGCCTGGCGGGCGCGCGCCCCTACGTCGGGGGGATCGCGCGCGTGCTCGCCGTCACGGCCGGCGAGGTCGCCGGTGCGAAGCGCCTGATCGGCACCCCCGAGACGGTCGAGAGCGCGCTGCTCGTCGTCGTCGTCTCCGACCGCGGGCTCGCGGGCGGGTACAACAACAACGTGCTGCGTGCCGCGCTGCGCCACGTGCGCGCCGGCGAGGAACAGGGGCGCCACTACCGCCTGGTCACCGTCGGGCGCAAGGCGATCTCGTTCTTCCGCTTCAACAACCGCAGCATCTCCGAGAGCTTCACCGGGGTCACCGACCGTCCGCGTTTCGAGCACGCCCGGCGCGTCTCGGGGGCGGTGATCACCCCTTTCCTCGCCGGCGAGGTCGACCTCGTCGAGGTCGCGACGACGCGCTTCATCTCGGCCGGGACCCAGCGAGTGGAGATCCGCCCGGTGCTCCCCCTGCCCGAGGAGCGCGAGGACGCGCCGGGGACCGACGCCCCCGGCGAGGCGGCGAGCGCCGCGCCGGGACACGGGGCGCTGTATGAGTTCGAGCCCGATCCCGCGGACGTCCTCGAGCTGCTCGTGCCGCAGTACGCGGAGGCGATGCTCTACCAGGTCCTGCTCGAGGCGTCGGCGTCCGAGCACACCGCGCGGCAACGGGCGATGGCGTCCGCGACCGAGAACGCGGACGACCTCATCACCACCTACCGCCGGGCGATGAACCGCGCCCGCCAGGATTCGATCACGACAGAGATCATGGAGATCGTCGGCGGGGCAGAGGCCCTGCGCGCCGCCGGCACCTCCGAGCGGGGTCGCCTCGACCTCGCGGAGCAAGAGGAGCGCAGCGCATGACGAACGACGCCACCCCCGCCGCCGCGGCGACGGCCGAGCACAAGTCCCGGGAGGACGGGCGCGTCGTCGCCATCACCGGCCCGGTCATCGACGTCGAGTTCCCGCCGCACGCCCTTCCCGGGATCGACACGGCTCTCGAGGTCGAGGTCGAGCTCGAGGGCGAGAAGACGGTCATCACGGCCGAGGTCGCCCAGCAGATCGGCGAGGGCCGCGTGCGCTGCATCTGCCTCAAGCCGACCGATGGCCTCGTGCGCGGGACTCGGGTCGTCAACACCGGGCGGGGGATCACCGTTCCGGTCGGCGACGCGGTGCTCGGGCACGTGTTCAACGTCACGGGCGAGCCGCTCGACACCGACGACATCGGCCCGGTCGACGACCGCTGGGAGATCCACCGGGACGCGCCCCTCTTTGAGACGCTCGAGCCCAAGCGCCAGATGTTCGAGACGGGCATCAAGGTGATCGACCTGCTCGAGCCCTACGTCCAGGGCGGCAAGATCGGCCTGTTCGGCGGGGCCGGCGTCGGCAAGACCGTGCTCATCCAGGAGATGATCCACCGGGTCGCCCAGGAGCACGGCGGCGTCTCGGTCTTCGCCGGCGTCGGCGAGCGCACCCGCGAGGGGACGGACCTGTGGCTCGAGATGCAGGAGTCCGGCGTCATCGAGAAGACGGCGCTCGTCTACGGCCAGATGGACGAGCCGCCCGGGGTCCGCCTGCGCGTCGCGCTCTCGGCGCTCACGATGGCGGAGTACTTCCGCGACGTGAAGAACCAGGACGTGCTGCTGTTCATCGACAACATCTTCCGCTTCGTCCAGGCGGGTTCGGAGGTGTCGACGCTGCTCGGGCGCATGCCCTCGGCCGTCGGCTACCAGCCGACGCTCGCGGACGAGATGGGCCAGCTCCAAGAGCGCATCACCTCGACCAAGGGGCGGTCGATCACCTCGATGCAGGCCGTCTACGTCCCCGCGGACGACTACACGGATCCGGCCCCCTTCACGACCTTCACCCACCTCGACGCGACGACCGAGCTCTCGCGCCAGATCGCCGCGCTCGGCATCTACCCGGCGGTCGACCCGCTCGCCTCGACGAGCAACATCTTGGCCCCCGAGGTCGTGGGGGACCGTCACTACCGTTGTGCCCAGGCCGTCAAGCAGGTTCTCCAGCGCTACGGCGAGCTGCAGGACATCATCGCGATCCTCGGCCTCGACGAGCTCTCCCAGGAGGACCGCCTCACGGTCAGTCGGGCGCGCAAGATCCAGCGCTTCTTGTCCCAACCTTTCTTCGTCGCCGAGGTCTTCACCGGACAGCCCGGCGTCTATGTGTCGATCGACGACACGGTCCGCAGCTTCGAGGCGCTGCTCGGCGGCGAGCTCGACGAGGTGCCCGAGCAGGCTTTCCTCAACGTGGGCAGCGTCGACGACGTCCACGCCAAGGCCAAGCAGCTCCAGGGCGCCTGAGAGCAGTGGCGACGCCCTTCACGGCCGAGGTCGTCACCCCCGAGCGCGTCCTGTTCTCGGGGGAGGTCGACGAGGTGTCGCTGCGCACCGACGTCGGCGAGATCGCGTTCCTCGCGCACCACACCGAGTTCGTCGGCGCGCTCGACATCACCGTCGCCACGCTCAACGTCCTCGAGGAGGGCACCGAGGGGGCGGGCAGCCCGACGCGCTTTGCGGTCCATGGGGGGTTCGTGCACGTCGCCGCCAACCACGTGCGTGTCCTCGCCGGGGTCGCCGAGCGTGCGGCCGAGATCGACGTGGCGCGGGCACGCGCCGCGGCCGAGGCGGCCCGGGAGCGCCTCCAGCGCGAGGGTGAGCCGAGCGCGCCGGACGGCGCGCCGCCCGCGCCGGGTGCGGTGCCGCTGACGGGCGCGCGCCTCGCGCTGCTCGCGCCCGGATCGGCAGCCGCCGCGCTGCGGCGCGCCGAGGTGCGCCTCTCCGCGGCGGGCGAGAGCGTGTAGGCGCGCGATGTGGGCGCGGACCCGGGACGGCGGCGGCGGCTCGTCGGGCTCGTGCTCACCGGGCGCGCCGGCGCGTAGGACGACGGACTGCGCCGCGCGCAACAGC
>JAKABX010000104.1 GCA_021796545.1 Actinomycetes bacterium | reverse complement strand
CCGGACGGCCGCGGCGCGCGGCCCTGGCGAGCAGGGCGGGGCGCCCGTCGGGCGCGAGCCATGCCTCGAGCGCCGTGACGGCCAGGCGCCCGAGGGGCACGACCCGCTCCTTGGAGCCCTTGCCGAGAACCCGCACGAGCCCGGTGTCAAGGTCCAGGTCGCCGACGTCACAGCCCGCGAGCTCGGAGATGCGCATGCCCGCCGCGTACAGCGTCTCGAGGATCGCGCGGTCGCGCCGGCCGACGGCGTCCCCACCGGTCACCGACGCGAGCAGCGACGCGACCTCCTCCTCGCTGAGCGCCTTGGGCAGCCCTGCGGGCACTCGGGGTGCGGCGACGTCCACGGCCGGGTCGCCCGGCGCGCCGCGCTCGTCGTGGCAGAAGCCGTGCAGCCCGCGCACCGCGACCAGCGCGCGGGCCCGGCTCGCCGGGGCCCGCCCGCTCGCCGCGAGGAACGCGAGGTACTCCTCCACGATCTGCGGCGTCACCGCGGTGAGCGCCATCTCACGCTCGGCGAGGAAGGCCTCGTAGGCGGCGAGGTCACGGCGGTAGGCGAGGAGGGAGTTCCGGGCACGCCCCCGCTCGACGGCGAGGTAGGCCAGGTACTCCTCGGCGTCGGGACTGAGCGAGCGCGGCGTCTCAGTCCCCCGCCGGCTCTCCGAGCGCGCCGCCGCGCGCCCGCAGCGTCTCGGCCGCGAGCGCCAGGGCGATGATCGTCTTGCCGTCGACGAGCCGGCCACGGGCGACGAGCGCGTGCAGGTCGCTCAGGCGGATCGGCTCGACCGTCATGTGGAGCTCCTCGATCCCCTGCAGCGAGGTCCCGACCTCCGACAGACCCTCGGCAAGAAAGCACGTCGTGCGCTCGTCGGTGAAGCCCGGCGAGTTGTAGAAGGCGCCGAGCTCGGTGAGCTGGGCCGCCGCGGCGCCGACCTCCTCGGCCAGCTCGCGGCGCGCCGCCTCGACGAGGTCCTCGCCGTCGATGTCGAGCTTGCCCGCGGGGACCTCGATGATCGCGGTCTCGAGCGGCGCCCGGTACTGCCGCACGCAGCGCACCGTGTCACCGTCGTCTTCGAGCGGGACGATGCACACCGCACCCACGTGGCGGACCATGTCGCGCTCGAAGGTGTAGCCGTCGGGCCCGACGAAGGTGCCCGTGACGACGCGGATGAACGACCCCCGCATGCGCTCGCGTTCACCGATCTTGCGGAAGCGCCGCGCCTCGGCGGCGGGCGGCTGGGGCTGGTCAGGAGGTCGCATTGACGCCGAGCTCGAACAGGTGCGGATTGCGCGCCCGGGCGCGCTCGAGCGCCCAGCGCACGAGCTCGGAGAAGAGCGGGTGCGCGCGGTCGGGTCGGCTCTGGAATTCGGGGTGCGCCTGAGTGCCGATCCAGCAGGGATGGCCGGGCAGCTCGATGAACTCGACGAGACGCCCGTCGGGCGAGAGCCCGCTGCAGCGCAGCCCCGCCGTCTCGAGGCGGCTGCGGTAGTGGGAGTTGACCTCGTAGCGGTGGCGGTGCCGCTCGGTGACGAGCGTCTCGCCGTAGGCGCCGGCGATCTGGGAGCCGGGCTCGAGCTGGGCGAAGTACGAGCCGAGCCGCATGGTGCCGCCGAGATCGACGACGCCTTGCTGCTCCTCCATCAAGGCGATGACCGGGTCGGGGGTGTCGGGGTCGAACTCGGTCGAGTTCGCCTTGTCGAGCCCGATGACGTCACGCGCGTACTCGACCACCATGACCTGGAGCCCGAGGCACAGCCCGAGCGTCGGGAGATCGTGCTCGCGGCTGTAGCGGACGGCGGCGATCTTCCCCGCGATGCCCCGCTCGCCGAAGCCGCCGGGAACGACGATGCCGTCCAGGCCCGACAGAAGGGCCTCGGCGGTCTTCTCGGTGACGTCTTCGGCCGCGATCCACTCGATTTGGACCTTTGCCCCGTGGTGGAAGCCGGCGTGGCGCAGCGACTCGACGACCGAGAGGTAGGCGTCGGGGAGGTCGACGTACTTGCCGACGATCCCGACCCGCACGGACTCGGTCGCCTCCGCCACGCGCTCGAGCAGCCGCTCCCATGGGCGGAGGTCGATCGGATGGCCGACCTCGTCGAGGCGGAGGATGGAGCAGACCGTGTCGTCGAGGCCCTCCTCGTGCAGCAGCAGGGGGATCTCATAGATGCTCGAGGCGTCCACCGCCGAGACGACGGCCTCGATCGGCACGTCGCACAGCAGCGAGATCTTGCGCTTCAGCGCCTCGGAGATCGGCTGGTCGCTGCGGCAGACGATGACGTCGGGCTGGATGCCGTAGCGGCGCAGCTCGGTCACCGAGTGCTGGGTCGGCTTGGTCTTGTGCTCGCCGGAGGGCGCGAGGTAGGGCACCAGGGTGAGGTGCACGTAGCAGACGTTCTGGCGCCCCTCCTCCCGGCGGAACTGGCGGATCGCCTCGAGGAACGGGACGATCTCGATGTCGCCGACGGTTCCGCCGACCTCGGTGATGACGACGTCGACCTGGTCGGTCGCGAGCCGGCGCACCCGGGTCTTGATCTCGTCGGTGATGTGGGGAATGACCTGGACCGTCCGGCCGAGGTAGTCGCCGCGGCGCTCCTTCTGGATGACCGCGGAGTAGATCTGCCCGGTCGTCGCGTTGGAGGTCTTCGGCAGGCTCTCGTCGATGAAGCGCTCGTAGTGCCCGAGGTCGAGGTCCGTCTCACCGCCGTCAGCGGTGACGAAGACCTCCCCGTGCTCGAAGGGGTTCATCGTGCCCGGGTCGAAGTTGATGTAGGGGTCGAGCTTGCACATCGTGACCCGAAGGCCCCGCGACTTGAGGAGGCGCCCGAGGGACGAAGCGGTGAGGCCCTTGCCGAGCGAGCTCGACACGCCGCCGGTCACGAACACGTACTTCGCCACGAGGCCCTCCTGATGGTCGCTCCCCCAGGCTACCTTTCGCCTCCGGCCGGCCCGCGGACCGTCAGCGCGCACCCGCCTCGGCGAGCAGCTCCTCGGCGTGACGGCGTGCCGCGTCGCTCTCCCGCCGGCCCGAGAGCATGCGCGACAGCTCGACGACGCGCGCCTCACCGGCGACCTCCGCGGCGCGCGTCAGCGTGCGGCCGCCCTCCTCGACCTTCTCGACGACGATCTGCTGGCGCGCGAAGGCGGCGACCTGGGGCAGGTGCGTGACCACGAGGACCTGGTGGCTCGCCGCCAGCTCCGCGAGCGCGCGCCCGACGGCGAGCGCGGCCTCGCCCCCGATCCCGGCGTCCACCTCGTCGAAGACGAGCGTCGGCGGCGCCGAGGTGAGCACGAGGCGCAGCGCCAGCATCGAGCGAGCGAGCTCGCCGCCCGACGCGACCTTGGCGAGCGCGAGCGCGGGCTCGCCCGGATTGGCGCCGAGCAGGATCTCCACGTCGTCCGCGAGCCCTGACTCCGCCAGCGCGACCTCGAGACGCGCCCGCGGCAGCGCGAGCGTCCGCAGCCGCGCTTCGACCGCCGCGGCGAGTGCGCCCGCCG
>JAKABX010000034.1 GCA_021796545.1 Actinomycetes bacterium | reverse complement strand
CGGCCGGGCGCGGCATCGGGGAGCTCGCGCCGGGCACCGGCGCGGGGGTCGAGGCCGTCCGCGCGGCGCTCCGTGCGTCGCCCGCGCTGGTGCGCCTGCCGCCCGCGGCCGCGCGCCTTGCAATCGTCACCGAGCTCTGCCGCGCGAGCGCGGGGCGCGGGGACCTGCTCGTTTTGGTGCCCGAACGCCGCGACGTCGAGATCCTCGCGACGCGCCTCGCCCGCCTCGGCGTCGAGGTCGCCCGCTACCCGGTCGAGTGGGGGCGCGCCGCGGCCGGCGGGCGTGTCGTGGTCGGGACGCGTTCGGCCGCGTTCGCGACCCTCGCGCGCCTCGCCGGCGTGCTCGTCCTCGACGCGGAGGCGCCGGCCTACGTCGAGGAACGGGCGCCGACCTGGTCGGCCGTGGAGATGGCACGTCGGCGGGCGGACGCGGCGGGGGTCTTCTTCGTCGCCACCAGCGCCGCGCCGAGCGCCGCGCTGCTTGCGTCCCTTGAGTGCGTGAGCGTGCCGGCCGTCGTCGAGCGCGCCGGGTGGCCGACCCTCGAGGTCGTCGACCGGCGCGGCGCCGACCCCCGCACGGGCCGCTACGCCGAGCGCCTGGCGACCGCGATCCGCCAGGCGGCGGGCGGGGCCCACCCGGTGGTCTGCGTGCTCAACCGGACCGGCCGCGCGCGGCGGCTCGCGTGCGGGACCTGCGGGGAGCTCGCGCGCTGTGTCGCGTGCGGCGCTGCGGTCGGCGAGGCGCGCACCGCCGCCGGGCGGATGCTCGTCTGCCCGGTCTGCGGGCAGAGCCGCCCGGTCGTCTGCGCCGCGTGCGGCGCGGCCGGACTGAAGGTCCTGCGGGTGGGTGCCGAGCGCGCGGCCGAAGAGCTCGCGGCGCTCTCGGGGCTCGAGGTCGCGACCGTGGCGGCCGGTGACCGCTGCGCGCTCCCCGACGCGGCGGTGCTCGTCGGGACCGAGGCCGTGCTGCACCGCGTCGGGCGCGCCGCCCTGGTCGTCTTCCTCGACATCGACGTCGACCTCGCCGCGGCGCGCCTGTCCGCGGGCGAGCGCACCCTCGCGCTCCTCGCGCGCGCCGGGCGCCTCGTCGGTGCGCGTCCCGCGGGGCGGGTGATCGTCCAGACCCGCAGCCCCGACCACGAGGTGCTCCGGGCCGCGCGCGCCGGGGACCCGACGCTGTTCAGCGAGCCCGAGCTCGAGCGCCGCCGGGCGCTCGGGCTGCCGCCGTGGCGGGCGGTCGCGGCCCTGAGCGGGCCGGGCGCGCACGACCTCGCCGCGTCGGTGCGCGACGCGGGGATCGAGGTGGTCGAGCCCGAGCCCGGGCGCGTTCTGCTGCGCGCCCCGACGGCCGACCTGCTTGCCTCGGCCCTCTGGGAGGCGCGCAGCACCGAGGCGGACGTGCGCGTCGCGCTCGACCCACCCGAGTGGTGAGGGCGTGCGCGCCCCGCCCCGCGGGCGCGCCGGGCGCGCCTGCTATCCTCGGAGCGCCGGTTCCGCCGGCCCGCGCCGGGCGCCCGCCCGGTCGGCTCTTTCCGCTGCGGGTGACCGCCTGCAGGCGGCCCGAACGCGAAGGTTTGCGCTCCGCATGCCCGACAAGACAGCGACGATCGCTGAGTACCGGCTCCACGAGACCGACACCGGCTCACCGGAGGTGCAGGTCGCGCTCCTCACCGAGCGGATCAACCACCTCTCGGAGCACCTCAAGATCCACCGCGGCGACCACCACACGCGTCGCGGCCTGCTGAAGCTCATCGGTCACCGCCGCCGGCTGCTCGACTACGTGCGCCGCAACAACGTCGAGCGGTACCGGGAGCTCATCGCCCGGCTCGGCCTGCGCCGCTAGCCGGACCCAGCGTCCCGGCGCCCGATGAGACGGCGACGGGGCCCGCCGGGGCCGCGGCGCGGCACCGGCTGACAAGGGGCGGGCACGGGGGGTCCCGGTCCCGCCCGACATCCGGCGCCTGCGGTGCCAGCTGCCAGTCGCCGGGTCCTCGGCCCGACCGGGTGCCCGACGACTGGGAACTGGCCGTGACGGGCGCCTCGACAAGAGGAGTGTCATGGCTGACGCCATCTCCGTGTCGGGACCGATCACCGGGACCGACCTCACCCTGTCCTTCGAGACCGGCAAGCTCGCCGGCCAAGCCGACGGGGCCGTCGTCGCCCGCATCGGCGACACCGTCGTCCTCGTCGCCGCGACGGCGAACCGCAAGGTCCGCGAGGGCCAGGACTTCTTCCCGCTCACCGTGGACGTCGAGGAGCGGATGTACGCCGCCGGGAAGATCCCCGGCTCGTTCTTCCGCCGCGAGGGCCGGGCGACCGACCAGGCGACGCTGACCGCACGGCTCATCGACCGACCGCTGCGCCCGTCCTTCCCCGACGGCTTCCGCAACGAGGTCCACGTCGTCGCGACCGTGCTCGCCGCCGACCAGGCCAACCCCCACGACGTGCTCGCGATCAACGCCGCGTCCGCCGCGCTCATGATCTCGGGCATCCCCTTCGACGGCCCGATCGGCGCCGTGCGACTCGCCTACTCGACCGACGGTGTCTGGCTCGCCCACCCGACCTACGACCTCGGCGACGCCTCGACCTTCGAGCTCGTGGTCGCGGGGCGGGCACTCTCCGAGGACCGGGATGCCGAGGTCGCGATCATGATGGTCGAGGCCGGTGGCACGGAGAAGGCCTGGGAGTTCTACGCGGCAGGCGCCCCCAAGGTCACCGAGGAGGTCATCGCCGGCGGGCTCGAGGCGGCCAAGGCCTGGATCCGTGAGTCGATCGCCCTGCAGCGCCAGCTCGTCGCGACGGCTGGGGCCAAGCAGACGATCCCCTACGACCTGTTCGTCGACTACGCCTCGGAGATCTACGAGCGCGTCGTCGCCGTCGGCGCGGACGCGATCGCCAAGGCGAACGCGATCACCGCGAAGACCCAGCGCAACGACGCGCTCTCCGCGGCCGCCGATGAGATCCTCGCGCTCCTCGGCGAGGAATTCCCCGAGCGCGAACGGGAGGTGCGCGCGGCGGTCCGCTCCTTCACCAAGGCGCTCGTGCGCCGGCGCATCGTCGAGGACGGCGTGCGCATCGACGGGCGTTCGCCGAACGAGATCCGGCCGCTCTCGGCCGAGGTCGGCGTGCTCCCGGCCGTGCACGGCTCGGGCCTGTTCCAGCGCGGCGACACCCAGGTGCTCAACATCACGACCCTCGGCATGCCGCGGATGAACCAGCTGCTCGACACCGTCTCGCCCGACGAGACCAAGCGCTACATCCACCACTACAACTTCCCGCCCTACTCGACCGGCGAGACGGGCTTCATGCGCGGGCCCAAGCGCCGAGAGATCGGCCACGGACTGCTCGCCGAGCGGGCGCTGCTCCCGGTGATCCCCTCCGAGGACGAGTTCCCCTACACCCTCCGTCTGGTCTCCGAGGTCCTGTCCTCCAACGGCTCGACCTCGATGGCGTCGGTGTGCGCGTCGACGCTCTCGCTCATGGACGCCGGCGTGCCGATCAAGGCACCGGTCGGCGGGATCGCGATGGGCCTCGTCTACGCCGAGGGCAAGTACACGACCCTCACCGACATCCTCGGGGCGGAGGACGCCTTCGGCGACATGGACTTCAAGGTCGCCGGGACGAGGGAGTTCGTGACCGCGCTCCAGCTCGACACCAAGATCGACGGCTTGCCCGCCGAGGTGCTCGCCCAGGCCCTGCGCCAGGCGCGCGACGCGCGCGAGACGATCCTCGACGTCATCGCCCAGGCGATCGCCGAGCCGGCTGCGGACGTGAAGCCCAACGCGCCGAAGATCGTCAGCTTCGAGATCCCCCTCGACAAGATCGGCGAGATCATCGGCCCGAAGGGCAAGGTCATCAACGCCCTCCAGCAGGAGACGGGAACCGACATCGCGGTGGACGACGACGGGACGGTCGGCCGCGTGACGATCGGCGCCAAGGAGTCCTCCGCTGTCGACGAGGCCCGGCGACGGATCCAGCTCATCCTCGAGCCGCCGTCGGCCGAGGTCGGCCGCGTCTACGCCGGCAAGGTCGTCAACATCACCAAGTTCGGCGCCTTCGTCAACCTGCTGCCCGGGCGCGACGGCCTGCTGCACATCTCGCGCATGGGTGGCGGCAAGCGCGTCGAGCGCGTCGAGGACGTCGTCGAGCTCGGCCAGCCGGTGAACGTGATCGTCGACGACATCGACCCGCAGGGCAAGATCTCGCTCTCGCTCGTCGACGAGAACGGCCAGCGCATCGGCGGCCGTGAGCAGCCGGGCGAGACGCCCTCGGAGGAGGCGGGTCCGCCGTCCGCGGGCCGGCGCGCCTCGTTCGAGGACGAGTTCGCCGCCGAGCTCGCGCGGGACTTCGGCGACCTCGGGCCCGGCGAGGTGGGCACGGGCGGAGGGGAGCGGCAGAGCCGCGGCCCGCGCCGGCGCGGCCCACGGCGCTGAGCGCCGTGGCGCGCTCGCCGATCGAGGTCTCCACGCTCGACTGCGGGATCCGCCTTGTCACCGAGGAGATGCTGGGCGTGGCCTCGGCGTGCCTCGGGTTCTGGGTCGGCACCGGGTCGCGGGACGAGGCCCCTGAGCAGGCCGGGATCTCGCACTTTCTCGAGCACCTTCTGTTCAAGGGGACGCCCGAGCGCTCGGCGCGCGCGATCGCGGAGGCAGTCGACGCCGTCGGCGGGGACATGAACGCCTTCACGACCAAGGAGTACACGGCGTTCTACGTCCGTACGCTTGCCGAGGACCTCGACCTCGGCCTGGACGTGCTCGGCGACATCATGACCGATCCGGCGCTGCGCCCTGAGGAGGTCGACGCCGAGCGCCAGGTCATCTTGGAGGAGGTGCTCATGCACCTCGACGAGCCGGCGGACGTCGTCCAGGAGCGCTTCGCCGAGGCCCTCTTCCCCGGGCACACGCTCGGGCGCGAGGTGCTCGGGCTCCCCGAGGTGATCACCGCCGTCGGCGTGCCGGCGATCAGGGCGTTCTTCGAGCAGCACTACCGGCCGCGCAACATCGTCGTCGCCGCGGCCGGCCGCGTCAACCACGCGCGCCTCCAGGACGCGCTCGAGCGGCGTTTCGCGGGCGCACCGATCGGGGGACCGCCGGCTCGGGTCGCGCCGGGCTCCGAGGTCGTGCCGCTCGACGTCGTCACGCGCGACACCGAGCAGGCCCACCTCGTGCTCGGCGTGCGCGGGCCGGAGCGCCGCTCGCCCGACCGCTTCGCCCTCTCGCTGCTCAACCACACCCTCGGCGGCGGGCTTTCCTCGCGCCTGTTCCAAAAGATCCGCGAGGAGCGGGGCCTTTGCTACTCGATCGCCTCGGACCGCGTCGCGTACGCCGACACGGGCGCGCTCGCGATCTCGGTGGGCACGGCGCCCGAGCGCGTCGGGGAGGTCCTCGAGCTCGTCGGGGTCGAGCTCGACGATCTCGCCCGCAAGGGCGTGCGCGCCGAGGAGCTCGCGCTCGCGAAGTCGAGCCTTCGTGCCGAGACGCTGCTCGGCGTCGAGGACTCCGGGTCGCGGATGTCCCGCATCGGGGCGAGCCTTCTCCTCCACGACGAGGTGCTCACTCTCGAGGAGCTCGGCGAGCGCTACGCGGCCGTCACCGCGGAGCAGGTCGCCGAGGTCGCGGGGCGGGTGCTCTCGGGCGAGCGCGTGCTCGCCGTCGTCGGTCCCTTCTCCGAGGAGGACTTCGCCGGCGTGCTCGGCTGAGCCCTGTACAACGCGTCCGCGCGGAGAATGCGGCCCGCCGCCGTCGTGTCGGCGTGGCCGCGAGTCGGTCGTGCTCCATCCGAGCGCAGGCTCGCTCCCCCTGGGGGGCATCTCCGTGGCGCCAAAGGGGCGCCGCCACGGGCAGGGGCGCCACGACCTCGGGGAGCGCAACGAGGATCGCGCGGGCCGCGTGCGTGCCGGCGAGAGCCGGGTCCCGAAGACGGCCACGGCCGCCTTCGGACGGCCCTCCGGGGGCCGCGGCGCGACGGTCCGCGCGGAGGTGGCGTTCGCCGCAGGCGCAGTGGCGTCGCAAGGTGCGGGAGTTCGACCGCCACGGGAGCCGGCGGTGCGCGCCTTGTCGTCGCAACGGCAATGACGTTGTGCACCTGTAACTTCTCGTCCCGTGAAAGCATCTCCCAGGGGGCGCACGTTTCAGGTGGAGACAGCTGCTGGAGAGGCTGTGCTGGGAGGTGCCCCATGGACTCGGCAGTCATCGTCACGTGGTCGGAGCCGATCCCCGGGAGGGAGCAGCAGGCCCTCGACTCTGCCGCGAAGTCCAGCAGGTACTGGAACGCGCGTGCCGCGGAAGGCCGGTGCTCGGCACCCGAGATGTTCGTCGACGCCAACGGAGACGGCATCTGGATCGTGAAGGGCGAACGCGAGGCGCTGATGGCGCTGTTCCTCGGCCCGGAGAGCCAACGCCTCGCGACCGGGGGCGCGCTTTTGCCCCAGGACGACACCTGTGAGTTCGCGAGGACCGGCGCCGCCGCCGACGCCCACATGCCCAAGGACGGCGAGGCCGTCCACCAGCTCGCGCTCGTCGAGAACTGCGGCCCGCGGCCCCCGACGCGCGGGACGCGTGCCGGGCCGCAACCGGCGCGTGCTGCGGCGGGCCGCGCAAAGGGCTCCCGAGGAGCCGCGCCCGGCTCCCCGAGGCGGCGGACGATCTCCTGTGAGCGGCGCCCCGGCCTCTCGGTGGCGGAGGCGGCCTGCAGTGGCGCCGCGGCGGCGATCCCGCCTCGGCGGTGCTCGACGGCGCGCCGCGGGCGGTATCAGGCGCGGAGAGCGAGCGCGCGTGTGGTCGCGACCGCGTCGCGCAGGCGCCGGTCGTGGGTGACGAGCACCAGCGTGCCGCGGTAGCCGGCGAGGGCCGTCTCGAGCTGCTCGATCGCGGGCAGGTCGAGGTGGTTCGTCGGCTCGTCGAGGACGAGGAAGTTGACCTCCATCGCCTGGAAGAGGGCGAGCTCCGCGCGGGTGCGCTCGCCGGGCGAGAGCGAGGCGGTCGGCCGCGGCACATGGGCAGCCCCGAGGCCGAACTTGGCGAGCAGCGAACGCGCGGGCGCAGCCTCGAGGCCGGTGCGCCTCTGGAACGCGGCGAGCAGGGTCCCGCCCTCCAGGTTGCGGCGCTCCTGGGCGAGAACGCCGGCCACGACGCTCGGGCCGAGGAAGCGACCGCCGGCCGCGAGCGGTGCCTCGCCGAGGATGGCCCGGAGAACGGTCGTCTTGCCCGAGCCGTTCGGGCCGGTGATCAGCAGCCGCTCGCCCCAGGTGATCTCGAGGTCGAGCGGACCGAGACGGAAGCCCCCGCGCTCGACGACGGCACCCTCGAGCCGGGCGACGCTCGTGCCGGCGCGCTGCGCTGCCGCGATGGCGAAGCGCAGCTCCCATCCCTCGAAGGGCTTCTCGACCTCCTCGAGGCGCTCGATCGCCCGTTCGGTGCGCCGCGCCCGCTGGGCGAGGCGCTCGGTCCGGTTCAGCTGGAAGTCGCGCTGGGCCTTGTCGGCGTCGCGGGGCGCCTTCTTCTCGCGGCGGACGGCCGAGCTCGCCCACTCGCGCTCGCGCTGGGCCCGTGCGGCGAGATCGGCGCGTCTCGTGCGGTAGCGCGCGTAGGCGTCCTCGGCGTGCCGGCGCGCGGTCGCGCGCTCGGCGATGAAGGCCGCCCAACCGCCCTCGTAGAGTCGCGCGGTGCCGTCGTGCTCGTCGACCTCGAGCACCGCGGTCACGGTCGCCTCGAGGAAGGCCCGGTCGTGGGAGACGACGACGGTCGCGCCCTTTCGGGACGCGACCGTGCGCTCGAGGGTCTCGAGGCCGGCGAGGTCGAGGTCGTTGGTCGGCTCGTCGAGCGCAAGCACGTCGAAGCGGCCGAGGAGCACGGCCGCCAGGGCGAGGCGGGCCGCCTGGCCACCCGAAAGGGCGGCTGTCGGTAGATCGAGGAGCGCGTCGTCGAGGCCGAGCTCGTCCCCGAGCGCGCCGAGCCGGGTCGTGAACGTGTCGACCCCGAGCTCCGACCAGCGCTCCCAGGCCGCGGCGTAGCGGCCGGCCGCGCCGGGGACGCCCGCCGCCAGCAAGGCTGACGCGGCGAGCAGCTCGGCGTCGGCGGCCGCGCAGCCCGTCACGCGTTCGAGGAGCGCGCGGCCGGTCTCCTCGGTGGACCTCTCGGCCTCCTGGGTGAGCAGACCGACGGTCGCCGACGGCGGGATGCACTCGATCCGCCCGGCATCGGGCGGCCGGCGGCCGGCGAGCACCTCGAGAAGCGTCGACTTGCCGACGCCGTTCGGGCCGACGATCCCGAGGCAGGTGCCCGGCCCGACGCTGAGACTGAGGTCGTCGATCAGCCGCCGTGCCCCGCGCTCGACACGCACGTGCGACGCGACGAGCGTGGCGAGGTTCTGATCGGGCATGCGTGCTCCTCCGGTCGTTCGTCCAACGGGCCACGGAGGTCAACGCACGCGATCAGACTACCGGGACCAGATCGCCCCGCGTCCCGGCGCCCGGTTAGCGTTGCGGCGTGCAGCGGGTCGCGGTCTTCGGGGCGGCGGGGCGGATGGGCGCCGAGGTGTGCCGCGCCGTCGCGGCCGCGGACGACCTCGAGCTCGTCGCCGCGGTCGATCCGGCCGCCGCCGGGCGCCCCCTCGCAGAGGTCGCCGGCATCCCCGCGGGCCCGCTCGTCGTCGCGGCGAGCGCGGCGGAGATCGCCGAGCGCGGGGTCGAGGTCGCGGTCGACTTCACCCACGGGTCCGCGGCCCCGGCGCACCTGCACTGGTGCGCCGACAACGGGGTGCACGTGGTCTCCGGGACGACCGGGCTCGCGGCGGGCGAGACGGCGCGCCTTCGCGAACGCTTCTCGGCGCCCGAGGCGCCCAACGCGATCATGGCGCCGAACTTCGCGATCAGCGCGGTGTTGCTGGCGCGCTTTGCGGAGATCGCCGCGCGCCACCTCGAGGGCGTCGAGATCATCGAGCTCCACCACGCCTCCAAGCGCGACGCGCCCTCGGGCACCGCGCTCGACACCGCCCGGCGGATCGCTGCCGCGCGCGAGCGCGCGGGTGGCGGCCCCTTTGCCCCGGATCCGACGCTCGAGGAGCGCCTCCCCGGGTCGCGCGGCGCGCTCGGCCCGGAGGGGATCAGGATCCACGCGGTGCGCCTGCCGGGCCTTGTCGCCCACCAGGAGGTGATCTTCGGCGCGCTCGGCCAGGCCCTGACGATCCGCCAGGACTCCTTCGAGCGCACCTCCTTCATGCCCGGCGTCCTGCTCGCCGTGCGCCGCGTCCCGCTGACCCCGGGCTTCACCCTCGGGCTGGAGGCGATCCTCGCGCTGTAGCGCCCGCGCCGCTCAGGGTCTCGATGCGGCGGGCGAGGTTCACCGCGTGGTCGCCGAGGCGCTCGTAGAAGCGGGCGATGAGCGTCACCTGGGCGGCGACCGGCGCCGGCATCTGCGCCTCGCCCACCTCGTCGGTGAGCCGGCCGTGCAGGATGTCGAGCTCCTCGTCGGCCTCGTCGAGCGCGTGCGCGCGCAGGGAGCGTTCGGCGTAGGCGAGCGCCACCGCCTGCCACATCTCGACGCCGACGTCGGCCATGCGCTGGATGATCCCCCGGCAGCGGGGCGTGAGCTCGGGGCCGAGGTTGCTCGCCGCGCGCTGGGCGATGTGCTCGGCGAGGTCGGCGCTGCGCTCGAGCTCGGGGAGCATGAGCAAGACGGCGACCATGTCCCGTAGCGCGCCCGGCGAGTCGAGGCCGCCGTCGATGCGCGCCCAGACGACCGCCTCGAGCTCGGCGGTCAGCTGGTCGATCTGCACGTCGGCTTCGGCGATCGTGCGGCCGGTCGAGGGCTCGGCGGCGAGCAGCGCCGCGCTCGCGCCGGCGATCGCCTCGGCGACGAGGTCGAAAAGGCGGCGCACGGGCAGGTCGATCGGCCCACCCCCCCGCGCATCGGTCATCGCCCGAGGCTAACGAGTGCCGCGCCCCGCCGCCCGTGCGCCCCCACCCTCCCGGCGGCCGGTGCCGTGCCGCTGGTAGCCTGCCCGTCGTGCCCGCGTCCGCACCGGCGGCCCGTTTCGGCCGCGTTCTCACCGCGATGGCGACCCCTTTCGACGAGGACGGCGCCGTCGATCTCGAGGGGGCGGTGCGCCTCGCGCGCACGCTCGTGGCGACCGGCAGCGACGGCCTCGTCCTCACCGGCTCGACGGGCGAGGTGCCGACGCTGAGCGACGAGGAGCGCCTCTCGCTCTGGCGGGTGGTCGGCGAGGCGGTGACCGTCCCCGTCCTCGCGGGCTCCACGTCGAACGACACCGCGCACTCGGTCGAGCTGACCCGCGCGGCCGCCCGGCTCCCCGTCGCGGGGATCCTCGCGGTCACCCCCTACTACAACCGTCCGCCCCAGTCGGGGCTGGACGCGCACTTCCGGGCGATCGCCGCGGCGAGCGCGCTGCCCGTCGTCCTCTACGACATTCCCGTGCGCACGGGGCGCAAGATCCACAGCGCGACGATCCTGCGCCTCGCACGTGAGGTGCCGAACATCGTCGGCCTGAAGGACGCGGCCGGCGACCCGGCAACCACCGCCCGCCTGCTCGCCGAGGCGCCGGCGGGCTTCGAGTGCTACGTCGGCGACGACGCGCTCACGCTCCCGCTCCTCGCGGTCGGCGCCGTCGGCCTGATCGGCGTCGCGACGCACTGGGCGGCGCCGGAGTTCGGCGAGATGATCGCGCGCTTCCTCGACGGGGAGCGCGCCGGGCCCCTCGAGATCCAGCGGGCCCTTCTTGCGAGCATGGCCTTCGAGACGGGCGACGACGCGCCGAACCCGATCCCGGTCAAGGCCATGCTGCGGGTGATGGGCCTGCCGGCGGGACAGTGCCGTCTGCCGCTCGGTCCGGCGCCCGAGGGCCTCGAGGAGCGCGCGAAGGCGGTGCTGGCCGACCTCGACCAGTGGCGGTCGCGCCGGGCGAACCGTGGCTGACCCCGTCCGGATCACCTTCCTTGGCGGACTCGGGGAGATCGGCCGCAACTGCGCGGTCCTCGAGCAGCACGGTCGCCTCGTCGTCCTCGACTGCGGGGTCATGTTCCCCGACCCCGAGATGCCCGGCGTCGACCTCGTGCTGCCCGACTTCTCCTACCTCCGCGAAAACGCCGAGCGCGTCGCGGGGATCGTTCTCAGCCACGGCCACGAGGACCACACCGGTGGGCTCGGCTTCCTCCTCCGGGAGGTGTCCGCGCCCGTCTTCGGCTCCGCGCTGACGCTCGGGCTCGCCCGCTCGCGAGTGGAGGAGGCGGGGCTCACCGACACCGAGCTCGTCGCCGTCGCCGACAACGAGCGCCGCCGCATCGGGCCCTTCGACGTCGAGTTCATCCCGGTCACCCACTCGGTTCCCCACGGCTTCGCGACGGCCTTCCACACCGCCCAGGGGGTGGTGCTGCACTCGGGGGACTTCAAGCTCGACCTGCTCCCCGTCGACGGCCGCCGGACCGACCTCGCGCGCATCGGCCAGATCGCCGCCGGCGAGGGCGTGCGCCTGCTCCTCGCGGACTCGACGAACGCCGAAGAGCCGGGCTTCACGCGCTCGGAGACGAGCGTCGGGGAGACCTTCCGGCAGCTCTTCGCCGAGCGCGCCGGCCGGCGCATCGTCGTCGCCTGCTTCGCGAGCCACATCCACCGCATCCAACAGGTCGCCTCCGCCGCGATCGCCAGTGGCCGCAAGGTCGCGCTCTTGGGCCGCTCGATGCTCCGCAACGTGGCGATCGCCCGCGAGCTCGGCCTTCTCGCCATCCCCGCCGACGCGCTCGTCGAGGTCGAGGAGGTCGACGACCTCGAGCCCGGCGAGGTCTGCGTTCTGTCGACCGGCTCCCAGGGCGAGCCGATGTCCGCGCTCACGCTGCTCGCCGCGGGGGAGAACCGGCGCCTTTCCATCGCCGAGGGCGACGTCGTCATCCTCTCCAGCCACGCGATCCCGGGAAACGAGTGGGCGGTCGCCCGGGCGATGGACGGCCTCGCGCGCCGCGGCGCCGAGGTGATCCACTCCGCGGTCGCCCACGTCCACGAGACCGGGCATGCCAAGCAGGGGGAGCTGCAGACCCTGTTGTCCGTCGCGCGCCCGGCCGCGTTCATCCCCGTCCACGGCGAGTACCGACACCTGCTGCGCCACGCACGGCTCGCGATCGAGATGGGCGTTGACGAGGACGCGGTGCTGCTCTGCGAGGACGGCGACCAGGTGCTTTTGAGCGACGGGGGCGTCGACTTCGACGGTGAGGTCCCCGCCGGCTACCTCTATGTCGACGGCACGGTCGGTGGGGTCGGGCGGGCGGTGCTGCGCGACCGGCGCGTGCTCGCCGAGGAGGGGGTCGTCGTCGTCGTCGTCACCGTCGACATCCGCTCCGGTGAGGTCGTCACCGGTCCCGAGATCATCACGCGAGGCTGGGTGCACGCCGCGGAGGCCGACGAGCTGATCGAGGACGCGCGTACCGCCGTGCTGAAGGCGATCGCCGGCCTGAGCGCCGAGGGCCAACTCGACGCCGAGTCGCTGCGGCGCGTCGTGCGCCGGGCGACAGGGCGCCTCGTCAACGAGCGGACCAAGCGGCGCCCGATGATCGTCCCGGTGGTCATGGAGACCTGATCGCGACCCCGACGGTGGCGCGCGGGGGCCGCCGGCGCGGCGGCGATACTGCCTGGGCGTGAGTACTCGCCCCTCCCTCGCCGAACGCCTCGACGGCGTGATGATCCGCGACCGTCAGCGCCTCGCGCGGCGCATCGCGTCCCTGGAGGGGCGCGGTGGGCGCCGCGACGAGCAGGCGTACGCGCGCCTCGTCGCCGACATCGAGGCCGCGCAGCACCGTCGGCGCGAGCGCGCCGCGGCACGCCCGGAGCCGACCTACCCCGCCGACCTGCCGGTGAGCGCACACCGCGAGGAGATCCTCGACGCGCTGCGGGCGCACCAGGCCGTCGTCGTGGCCGGCGAGACGGGCTCGGGCAAGACCACCCAGCTGCCCAAGATGTGCCTCGAGCTCGGCCGGGGCATCGACGGCCTGATCGGCCACACCCAGCCCCGGCGCATTGCCGCGCGCACCGTCGCGGAGCGCCTCGCCGAGGAGCTGGAGGTCCCCCTCGGCACAAGTGTCGGCTACGCGGTGCGCTTCAGCGACACCGTCGGCGAGCAAACCCTTGTCAAGGTGATGACCGACGGCATCCTCCTCGCCGAGATCCGTCGGGACCGCCAGCTCTCCGCCTACGACACGATCATCGTCGACGAGGCCCACGAGCGCAGCCTGAACATCGACTTCCTCCTCGGATACCTCGCCGAGCTGCTCCCGCGCCGGCCCGACCTCAAGGTCGTCATCACCTCGGCGACGATCGACACCGCGCGCTTCGCCGCGCACTTCGGCGCACCGGTCGTCGAGGTGACCGGGCGCACCTACCCCGTCGAGATCCGCTACCGCCCGCCCCAGGGCGGTGGCGACGCCGTCGACTGGAGCCAGGCGGTCGTCGACGCGGTCCATGAGGCGCTCGCCGAGGGGCCCGGCGACGCCCTCGTCTTCCTGCCCGGCGAGCGCGACATCCGCGACGCCGCCGAGGCTCTCGCGGCGAGCGGTCCCCGCGATGTCGAGATCCTTCCGCTCTACGCGCGCCTCACCGTCGCCGAGCAGCACCGCGTCTTCCAAGCCCACCGGCGCCGCCGTGTCGTGCTCGCGACCAACGTCGCCGAGACCTCGCTCACGGTGCCGGGAGTCCGCTTCGTCATCGACACCGGGCTCGCGCGCGTCTCGCGCTACAGCCACCGCACCAAGGTCCAGCGCCTCCCGATCGAGCCGGTCTCGCGTGCGTCCGCCGATCAGCGCGCCGGGCGCTGCGGTCGGACCGGCCCGGGCATCTGCTGGCGGCTCTACGGCGAGGAGGACTACCTCGGACGCGCCGAGTTCACCGACCCGGAGATCCTGCGCACCAATCTCGCCTCGGTGATCCTGCAGATGGCCGCGATCGGCCTCGGCGAGATCGAGGTCTTCCCCTTCCTCGAGCCGCCCGACCGGCGCGCGATCGCAGACGGGCGCGCGCTGCTCGAGGAGCTCGGCGCGTTCGTGCGCGAGGGCGGGCGGCTCCGTCTCACGGCGGTCGGGCGCCGCCTCGCCGAGCTGCCGCTCGACCCCCGTCTCGGGCGCATGGTCCTCGAGGCGGAGCGGCGCAACTGTCTGCGCGAGGTGACCGTCATCGCTGCGGCCCTTTCCATCCAGGACCCCCGCGAGCGACCCCTCGACGCGGCGCGCGAGGCCGACGCGGCGCACGCTCGCTTCGTGGTGGAGGGGTCGGACTTCCTGGCGTACGTCGCGCTCTGGGACTACGTCGCGTCCCTCAAGCGCGAGCTCTCGGGAAACCAGTTCCGCCGGCGCCTGCGCGGGGAGTTCCTGAGCGTGCTGCGCGTCCGGGAGTGGCAGGACGTCGCCGGCCAGATCCGCCAGGTGCTGCGGGCAGCGGGCGCGCACGCGAACAGCGAGCCCGCCCATCCCGACGAGGTCCACCGCGCGCTGCTCGCCGGGTTGCTCAGCCACCTCGGGATGCGCGACCGGGTGCGCGGCGACTACCGCGGCGCGCGCGACCTCCGCTGGCAGATCGCCCGTTCCTCGAGTCTGGCCGCGCACCCGCCGCCGTGGGCCGTGGCCGGCGAGCTCGTCGAGACCAGCCGGACCTACGCGCGGGTTGTCGCACGCGTCACGCCTTCTGATGCCGAAAAGGTCGGCGCCCACCTGGTGAAGCGCCGCTACTCCGCGCCCGTCTTCGACCCCGCCCGGGGCGAGGTGGTCGCCGAGGAGCGCGTCAGCCTCTACGGCCTCCCCCTCGTGGCCGGCCGGCGCGTCCACTACGCGCGCCTCGATCCCTCCGGCGCGCGGGCGCTCTTCATCCAGCACGGGCTGGTCGAGGGCGCGTGGGAGGTGCCGCTCGCGCCCCTCGAGCGCACCGCGCGCCGGCGCGCGGAGATCGCCGCCCTCGAGGCGCGCGCCCGGCGCCACGACCTGCTCCGGGGCGACGAGGCGCTCTTTGGCTTCTACGACGAGCGTCTGCCCGACGCAATCACCGGCGGGCGCCTCTTCCTCCGCTGGTGGAAGCGGACCGAGCCGGTTGCGCCCGGGACCCTGGACCCGCCCGACTCCGTCCTCGCGGACCCGGCCGCCGGGCCGCTCGACACCGACGCGTTCCCCGACGCGCTCGTCACGGACGACCTCGTCCTGCCGCTGCGCTACCGCTGGGCGCCAGGCGCGCCCGACGACGGCGTGACGGTCGTGGTCCCCCTCGCCTCCCTTGCCGGGATCGACCCCGCGCCGCTCAGCTGGCACGTCCCGGGGCACCGCGCGGCCCTCGTGGCCGCGCTCGTCCGCAGCCTGCCCCGGGCGACCCGCCGCGCCCTCGCGCCCTTGACGGCGCTGGTTTCAGCGCTCGTTGCCGAGCTCGGCCCGAGCGACGGCGCGCTTGGCGATGTGCTCGCCGCCGCGATCGCCCGGCGTAGCGGGGAGCCGGTCACACCCGGGATGTTCTCGCCCGCGGCCCTCCCGGCCCACCTGCGCCTGCACCTCGAGGTCGTCGACACCGACGGGCGCGTGTGCGCGCAAGGTGACGACGTCGGCGCGCTGCAGGCGGCCCTCGCCGCCGACGCGCGCGCCGCGATCGCCGCACGGCTCGCCGGATTCGAGCGCCACGGCGCGACGCGCTGGGAGTTCGGCGACCTCCCCGCGCGCGTCGCGGCCGGCGGCGTGCGCGGGTATCCCGCCCTCGTCGACGAGGGGGACGCCGTCGGCGTCGTGCTCGTCGAGACGCCCGAGGCGGCGGCCGAGCTCAGCCGGCACGGTCTGTCCCGCCTGCTGGTGCTCGTGACGCCGCTCGACGCGGGGCACCTGGCACGGCACCTCTCGGGAGCGACCAGACGCGCGCTCGCGCGCGCGGAGCTCCCCGTCGCGGAGGTGCTCGATCACTGTGCGGCGGCGGTCGCCGATGCGATCGTCGACGCGCAGGCCGAGACGGTGCGCTCGGCGGCCGGCTTCGCCGTCCTCGCCGCACAGGCGCGCGCCGAGCTCGAAGGGCGCGTCGCGCGCCTCGCCGACAGCGTCGGCGCGGTCCTCGAGGCGACCGAGCGCGTCGACGAGCTCGTGTGGCGCCTCGAGAGCACCGACGCCACGGGCCTGTTGGCCCCCGCGCTCGCGGACGTCCGCCACCAGGTTGACGACCTGGTCCATCCCGGCTTCATCACCGACGTCGGCGAGGCGCATCTTGCCGACGTCGCCCGCTACCTCGAGGCCGCGCACCGGCGCCTCGAGCGCCTGTCCGGGGACCGGCGCCGGGACGCCGAGCGCCAGGCGTGCGTCGGGCGCGTCCTTGCGGCCTTCGACGCGGCCGCCGCCCGGGTCGAAGCGGCCGGATCGCCCGCCGGGGAGCGCGCGCGCCTCGCCGAGGCACGTCTTTTGGTCGAGGAGCTGCGCGTCTCGCTGTGGGCCCAGTCACTTCGCACCCCGGTGCCCGTCAGCGAGGACCGCCTCATCCGCCTCCTGGCAGACATCGCGCGCTGAGGCCGGGCGCGCCGGAGGGCGGCCCCGGAATGCCGGGACCGCCCTCCTTGCCGCACCGGGTCCCGCGCCCTCGGGGACCCGGGCGGTGGCCAGTTACAGCTCGGGGGCGAAGCCCGACACCCCGCCGGGCAGATACCCGTGGACCGAGGAGCCGAAGAATCGGGCGTTGCCGAAGTTGAAGATGTTCCCGGCCCGCGTCACGATCCAGTAGCCGAAACCGTTGCCGGTCGGCACGAGGTCCTGCACGGGCGGGATCCGCCGGTTTGCAAGCGAGCCGTAGAAGCGGGCGGCACCGAAGTTCGCGACCGCGCCGTCACTGAAGACGACCCAGTACCCGCGACCGTTGGGCGCCGCGGCGATGCCCACCGCGGGCACGCGCCGTGGGCGGGGTGACCCGTAGTTGCGCGCGGCTCCGAAGGAGAAGACGCGCCCGGAGGTCGTGAGGAGGAAGTAGCCGGTGTCACCCGGCAGCAACGCGATCCCGGCGACCGGTCCGACGCTCCGCCCCGCGAGCGAGCCGTAGAAGCGGGCGCCCCCGAAGTTGAACACGTTCCCGCGTCGGGTGACCAGCACGTAGCCGCCGTTCGGGGTCGCGGCGATGTCGACGACGGGCGTGTGCAGGTGCAGGTGGGTGATCGAGCCACGGAACAGCGCGGCGCCGTAGGCGAAGACGCCCCCGAAGGAGCTCGCGAGGAAGTAGCCGTTGCCGCCGGGCAGCGCCGCCATCGCGACGATGTCGCGGGGGTTCTGGGGGCTGTGCGGGGCGATGGGTCGGGCCGCACCCTTGCCGATCACCCGGCCGGTCCGCGTCGTGTACCAGTAGCCGATGCCCCGGGGCGAGCTCTCGCTCCGGGCGACGATGACGAGCTGGTGGGTGGTCGCGCCGACGCCGTTGTTCGCCTGCAGGGTCACCGAGTAGCGCCCCAGGTCGCCGAGCGCGGGGCGACCGGTGATGCGGGCCGTGCCGTCGGCGGCGGGGTGGAACGAGAGCCCGGCGGGCAGCCGGCCGATGAGGCGCCAGCGGGGGGTCGGGCGCCCGGTCGCCGAGAAGGTGAGCGAGACCGGATGGCCGTCGGTCACGCTCAGGGTGCCTGGCCCGTGGATCACCGGCGTCGCCTGGAGGCGGAGGACGAGCTGCTGGACCACGTCACCGCCGATGCCGTTGTTCGCGACGACGGTGAGGTTGAAGCTCGGGTGCCCCTCGGGGCGAAGGACGCCCGAGATCACCGCCGCGCCGCCATTCAGCGGGCTGAACGCGAGACCGGGCGGGAGGGCACCGGAGAGGCGCAGCACCGGCGTCGGGGTTCCGACGGCGCGCACGACGATGCGGACGGGGTGGCCGGCCTGCAGGGAGAACGCGGCGGGCGTCGTGAAGCGGGGCGCCTCGCCGACGACGATCCTCACCTGCTGGGTGACGGTCGGACCGACGCCGTTGCTCGCCACGAGCTCGACGCTGAAGGTGCCGGGCTGGCGCGGCTCGCCGGAGATGGTGGCCGTGCCCGCGGAGCCGCCGGAGAAGACCATCCCGGGCGGCAGCGTCCCCCGGAGGCCGAGGGTCGGAGCCGGCACGCCGCTCGCGGCGAGGTCGAGGCGGGTGGCGACGCCGACGCGCACCGCGAAGGTCGCCGGGCTCGTGATCACCGGCGCGTTGCCGCCGACGAACTCCTCGCTCTCGTTGGTCACCCCCGACGAGGTCGTCCCGCTCGCGACGAGGGCGTCGGCGCTTCCGATCGGCGCCGCGACGCCGTACGCGACGCCGAGGGCGAGCGGCGCCTCGGCTGTCCAGGTGCCGTGCGCGGGGTCGAAGAGCGCGGCCGCGGCGCTGACCGCTCCGCCGCCCATCATTCCGCCGGCGAGCAGCACGTTGCCGGTCGAAAGGCGCGTTGCCGCCGGGGCGAAGACGGCGGTTGGCAGCGGCGCGGCGCTCTGCCAGTTGTCCCCGGCGGGGTCGAACAGCCGCGTCGCCGCCGTCGGCGTGCCGTTGGCGTCCACGCGTCCGCCCGCGATGAGGACGCGACCGTCGCCGAGCACGACCGTCGCCGCGCCGCTCGCGGGCGTCGGCATGGCCGCTCGGGTGGTCCAGGAGCCGTTCGCGAAGGTCTCGGTCGCCGCCGTCGGCGCGGCACCGACGCCGGTGACGCCTCCGGCGACGAGCGCGCCGCCGTCGCCGAGCGGCGCCGCCGCGGCGCCGGCGACGCCCGTGGGCAGACTCGCGACCGTGGTCCACGTCCCGTTACCGGGGTCGTAGAGCGCGGCCTGCGCCGTCGCCGCCGCGCCCGCTCCGGTTGCGGTGAGGCCGCCCGCGTACAGGACGCCGCCACCGCCGAGGCGCACGGCGCTCGCGTCGTAGGAGGCGAAGGGCAGCTGACCCGTCGTCTTCCAGGAATTGCTCGTCGGGTCGTAGAGCTCGGCGGCATCGGTCGGCGTCGCGGCGGACGACCCGCTCGTCAGGCCGCCGGCGACGAGGACATCGCCGTCGGACAGGCGCGTCGCGGTGGCGTCGGTCACGGCGAGCGGCAGACTGGGCACCGTCTTCCACGTTCCCTTTGTGGGATCGAAGAGCTCGGCCGAGTCGAGCGGAGTTCCCGCCGCGTTCTGACCGCCGGCGACCAGGACATCGCCGCCGGAGAGGACGGCGGCGACGGCGTGTGTCCGCGCGGTCGCGAGCGCACCCGTCACGCTGAAGCCGCCGGTCGCGGCCGCGGCCTCACCGCCGGCGGTGAGGGCGCCGACCCCGAGTGCGCCGACGCCCGTGATGACGGCGCCGAGCGCCGCCGCGGCGCGTCGCTTTCGTGATGGTGTCGGTGTCGTCCGGATACCTTGGCGGTCTTTGACCATGGATTCGCTCCCTCTGTCGGGTCCCAGGCGGTGGCGCGCCGGGGATCCCCCCGGCGTCGCCGGGGTCCACCGCCGCCTCACAGGTACACGTACCCATCGGCTGTGGGCACCCCGTGAGCGGGTTGTGAGGAGACCCTTAGGGCCGCCGGTGGGCCTGCGGCCGGACGATCTCCCCACTCCGGGTCCCCGGGGCGTTAGCGTTGTGCCTGAAGTGGCACGAGTGACGAATCCGCCGAAGGGCCGCCCCGCCCCGTCCCGCGCCGGCGGTGCGCGCTCGGCGTCACCGGCCCGACGCACCACGGGCCCGCGACCTGGCGCGAAGCGCCCGGGCGCCCCGCCCCGCCCCGCCGGGCGCCGCGCATCACGGGCCGGCGGTCTGC